>JAJXTS010000161.1 GCA_021783595.1 Chloroflexota bacterium
GATACCGCTGCCAACCGTGCCCGGGCGCCCGGGCCCAGCCTCCGCGGCCCCGTTCCCCCCGGATACCGCTGCCAACCGTGCACGGGCGCCCGGGCCCAGCCTCCGCGGCCCCGTTCCCCCCGGATACCGCTGCCACCCGTGCCCGGGTCCAGCTGCGCGCCGCGGTGTGGCGCCGACCGTTCCGGCCTCCCGCGAATACCGCTGCCACCCGTAGACGACTGGACGGGAACGGTCCGGGCGAGGTTGGGCGAGCCCGTCGACCCGGCCTGGCGATGGTCGGCGCCGCGCCCGGTGAGACGACCGCTCGCCCCAGGCCCGGGCAGGGCAGCTCAGGCGCGGTCCAGCTCCCTCGAGACGGCACGCAGGATCAGCCGCGCCGCCTCGGCGCTCTTGCCGCCCAGACGCTCGCCCTCGTCCGCGTCCAGCGCGCGCCGCAGGTCGCCCAGCATCAGGTCCAGCGTCGGCGTCCGCTCCAGGGCTCCCGACTCGAACGCCGCCTCCAGCCCGGCCGCGGCCTCCCGCGCGTTGTCCACGGCGTGGCCCCGCGCTTCGGCGAGTTCGCGGAACGCCGCTCGCGCCGCGTCGGCCGCCGGCCCGCTCGAGGCCATCGTCAGGCCGGCCCGCTGCCCAGGGCCCGCCCGTCGGCGGCCGCCCGCTCCTGCCAGCGCCGCGCCCGCCACTCGGACTCCAGCACGCTCATGTGGATCTCGTCCCACCAGCGCCCATCGCGCCAGATCGCCTCGCGGGACCGCCCCTCGGCCACGAAGCCCACCCGCGTGTAGGCGCGGATCGCCCGCTCGTTGAACGCGAACACCGACAGCGCAACGCGGTGCAGGCGCAGCGTGGTGAACGCGTGGTCCACCATCAGCGCCGTCGCCTCGCTGCCGTAGCCCTTGCCCCAGCAGTCGTGCTCGCCGATGGTGATGTGGAACAGCACGGAGCCGTTGTCCGCGTCGAGTTGGCTGAACGCGCATGATCCGATCAGGCGGTTGCCGTCCCGGATGTGGATCCCCAAGGTCAGCGCGTCCGGGCCGGTCGCCCGCATGAGGAAGAAGCGCTCGATCTCGTCGGGGCGCATCGGGCCGTCCTGGTAGCGGGTCAGGCGCGCCACCTCGGGATCCTGGTACCAGCGCTGGAAGTCCGCCAGACTCTCGCGCGTGTGGCGTCGGAGGACGATCCTCTCGCCCTCGATGTGGTCGGGGATCCAGTGCCGGCTGAGCATCGCCACTCACCCTATACCATCGCGCGCATGCGTCGTTGGGCAGAAACCGCGGACCGCGTCGCCGCCACGACCAGGACGTCGGCGAAGACGGCGATCCTCGCCGACTACCTCGCGGCGCTGCCCGCCGACGACCTGCCCGCGGCCGCGGTGTTCCTCACCGGCCGTCCGTTCGCCGCTGCCGACCCGCGGACGGTGGGGGTGGGCTGGGCCGGCCTCGCGGCGGCGGTTCGGGCCGTGGCCGGAGTCGACGACGCCGCCCTGGGCCGTGCGTACGAGCGCTCCTCGGACCTCGCCACCTCGGTGCGCGACGTGCTGGCCGCGGCCGGGCACGCGCCAGGCGCCGAGGACGAGCCCTCGCTGGCCGAGGTGCGGGCCGCGTTCGACGCGATCGAGGCTGCGGCGGGAGCCGCCGCCAAGCAGGTCCGGCTCGAGGCGCTGTTCCGCCGGTGCTCGCCGGCGACCGCGGGCGCCGTGGTCAAGGTGCTCACCGGCGAGCTGCGGATCGGCCTGCGAGAGGGGCTGCTCGAGGCGGCTGTGGCCCGCGCCTTCGGCCGCCCGCCCGAGGCGGTCAGACGGGCCGCCCAGCTCACCGGCGATGCGGGCGCCGCCGCGACGCTCGCCCGGGAGGACCGCCTCGCCGAGGCCCGCCTGGCGCTGTTCCGGCCGATCCGGCTCATGCTCGCCTCGCCCGCCGAGTCCGCGGCCGACGTCATGGCGCGCCTCGGCCCGACGGTCTGGGTCGAGGACAAGTACGACGGCATCCGCGCCCAGTTGCACCGGCGGGGGAGCGAGGCGAGGCTCTACTCGCGGGACCTCAACGACATCGGCGGGCAGTTCCCCGAGGTGGTGGAGGCGGCCCGGAGCCTGCCCTGGGCGGGCATCCTGGACGGCGAGGTCCTCGCCTGGAGGGACGGTGCCGTGCTGCCGTTCCTTCAGCTCCAGGCCCGCCTCGGGCGCAAGGCGCCGGGTGCCCGGATCCGGTCCGACGTCCCGGTGATCTTCGTGGCCTGGGATGCGCTCGCCCTTGACCGAGGTGGCGACGGCGTCGTCCGGCCGCTGCTGGACGCGCCGCTGACGGAGCGACGGGCGCGCCTCGAGGCGCTGGACCTGCCCCTCGCCGCGGACGGCGGGAGTTTCGCCCTGAGCCATCGCGTGACCGTGGCCACCGCCGACGAGCTCGAGACCGCGTTCGCGGATGCGCGCGCCCGCCGGAACGAGGGGCTCATGGTCAAGGACCCGGCCAGCCCGTACTCGCCCGGCCGGCGCGGCCTCGGCTGGCTCAAGATGAAGAGGGCCCTGGCCACGCTCGACTGCGTGGTGGTGGGCGTGGAGGCTGGCCACGGCAAGCGCCACGGCACGCTGTCGGACTACACGTTCGCCGTCCGCGACGCCGCCTCCGGCGAGCTGGTCACGATCGGCAAGGCCTACAGCGGGCTCACCGACGCGGAGCTGGCCGAACTGACCCGCTGGTTCGAGGCGCACACCATCGCCGTGCACGGCCGGTACCGTCGCGTCGAGCCCGCGGTGGTGGTCGAGGTGGCGTTCGACGTGATCATGCGCAGCGCCCGACACCGCTCCGGGTATGCGCTGCGCTTTCCCCGGATCGCCCGGCTCCGTCCCGACAAGTCCGCGGCCGAGGCCGACACGACGGCCACCGTCGCCGCGCTGTACGAGGGGCTCCAGCCGGGCGCCGAGCACCTCGTGGCGACCGGCGCGCGGCGCTGAGGACCGCCGGCACGCGTGGCAGCCCGGCGACGCCCCCCGCGCGTCAGCGCCCGATCAGCAGGTCGAACCGCTCGCCCCACTCGGACCAGCCGCCGTCGTACACGGCCACGTCGTCGTGGCCCAGCAGGGCCAGGACGAAGGCGAGGCGCGTCGCGGCAACGCCGGTGGCGTCATAGCAGACGAGCCGGCGGCCGCGCGTGACGTTCGCCCGCAGGAGGAGGTCGCGCAGCTCCTCCGGATCGCGCAGCAGCTGCGTGCCCGGCCGGTGGAGCGCGGAGGACGGCAGGTTGACCGCGCCCGGGATGTGGCCAAGCCGGGACGCCTCGCCCTCGAGGCCGTGGTAGTCCGCGGGGCCGCGGGCGTCGAGCAGCTGCACCTCGGATGAGCCGAGCAGGTCGTGCACCTCGCCCATCGTGAGCCGCAGGCCCGCCTGGAGGCGGGGCGTGAACGTCGCAGGCGGCGGATCCGAGACGCCCGCGGCAACCGGGTGCCCGCCCGCCCGCCAGGCCGGCCATCCGCCGTCGAGCACGCGCACCGCATCGTGGCCGTACGCGCGCAGGCTCCACCAGACGCGCGAGGCGAAGTAGCCGAGGGTGTCGTCGTACACCACCACCGACGTCCCGTCGCCGACGCCGGCCCGCGCCATGGCCGCCGCCATCTGCTCGGGGCCTGCCAGGCGGAACGCAGTCCCGCCCTCCGCCACCCGCGTCACGGCCTCGCGCCAGTCGAGGTGCACGGCGCCCGCCACGTGCCCCGTCCCGTGGAGCGTGCCGGCCGACCCGTCGACGCGCCACCGCACGTCGAGCACGCGCAGATCCGGCCGGCCGAGACGCTCGGCCAGCCACTCCGGCGTGGCGATCAGGTCCGGGCGGGCGAAACCGGGCACGCAAACCTCCAGCAGGCCGTGGCGTCGGCCCAGCGCAGACGCGCCGATATCATACGGGCGTGGTCTCACCCTTCATGCCGGACCCCGAGAAGGTTGCTGCCGTGCGCGCGCTGCTGCCGGCGACGCGGGCTGGCATCTACCTCAACGCCGGGACGTGCGGGCCGCTCCCCGCCGAGACGCAGCGGGCGATGGACGAGCAGGCGGCGCGCGAGCTGGCCGTGGGCCGCGCCTCGCCGGACCAGTGGGCCGAGGCGACCGCGCACGCCGACGAGGCCCGGGCGTCCGTCGCGGCCGTGATGGTCGCGGACCCGGCCGACATCGCGCTGACCCACTCCACGACGGACGGGCTCAACGCCATCATCGGCTCGCTGCCCTGGCGCCCGGGCGACCGTGTCCTCGCGACGGCGCACGAGCACCCCGGCGGCCTCGGCCCGCTGCTCGCGCTCCGTGACCGGCTCGGCGTGGAGGTCGAGCGCGTGGACATCGGCGACGGCGGCGATCCGGATCGCGTCGTCGAGGCGTTCGAGGCGGCGCTGGCCCGGCCGGCCCGCGCGATCCTGGCGAGCCACGTCCTGTGGACCACGGGCGCGGTGCTGCCGGTGGCGCGCCTCGGGGCGCTGGCGCGGGCCGCCGGCGCGGTCTCGGTCGTGGACGGCGCCCAGTCGGCGGGGGCGATCCCCGTGGCGCTCGACGAGCTGGGCGTGGACGCCTACGCGATACCCGCCCAGAAGTGGCTGCTCGGCCCCGAGGGCATGGGCGCGCTGTGGGTCCGCCGCTCGCTGGCCGATGCGACGGTGCCGGCCATCGCCGGCTACGCGACCTACGCGTCGTTCGACCCCGATTCGCCCACGCTGCACCCGGGCGCGCGGCGCTTCGAGGCCTCGGGCTTCCACAGGCCGTCGGTGGTGGGGTTCGCCCGCAGCCTGGGGTGGCTGGCGATGTACGTCGGCGTGCCGTGGGCTCAGGACCGGGCCAACCGGCTCGCCCGCGGCCTGGCCGATCGCCTGGCGGCGATCCCCGGCGTCTCGGTGGTCACGCCCCGCCCCGCGCAGGGGACGCTCGTCGCGTTCCGGATTGCCGGCTGGACGGGCAGGCAGGCGGCCGCCGAGGTGGCGCCGCGGGCGATGGCGATCCTGCGCGACCTGCCCGCCGTCAACGCCGTCCGCCTCTCGGTCGGCTTCTGGACCACCGACGCGGAGCTCGACCGGGTTGTGAGCGTGGTGGAGCAGGTCGCCCGCCACACGCCCGGCACGCTGCCCTCGCGGCAGATCGCGGTGCTGGGCAGCGACGGCCGGCCGCTGGCCTGACGTTGACGTCCGCGCCGACCGCGGTCAGCTGCGGCCGCGCAACCCGGCGCGTCTCGGACGCCGGCTCCCCGGGACCGCGGACCGCAAGTGGGGGATGCGACCGGGCCGCGGCTCGCTATCATCGGGACGGCTGCTGGCCCGCTGCCAGCTGACGACGAGGACCACCCGTTGGACAACGACGACCGTGGGCACGGCTCGATGCCCAAGCTCGTCGGGGGACAGACGTATCGCCGGCCGCCGGCTGTCGGCGTCCAGCGTACCCAGCGCCCGTCCGATCCCGACGACCTGCCGATCGCCAGCGCGCTCGCGCGGGAGGGCGACGTCCCCGTGCGTGACCGCGATCTCGACCCCGCGGCCGCCGCTGGCCCGTCCCCGCTGGCGGCTGTGGCCCCGGCCGAGGACCGCCCAGCCACCGAGGGCTGGAACCCGAGCGCCGACTCCTGGGCGCCCTCGGCTCCCCTGCGGGGGGCCGTCCTCGGCCTGTTCCGGGGGCGTGCCGGCCGATCCGGCAACGGATGAGCGGA
>JAJXTS010000162.1 GCA_021783595.1 Chloroflexota bacterium
CAGCTGGTGGAGCTGGGCCAGGCCGAATCGTTCCGCGCCCTCGACCACCATCATCGTCGCCGCCGGCACGTCCACGCCCACCTCGACCACCGTCGTGCCGACCAGGACGTCGAGCTCGCCGTCGCGGAACCGGGCCATCTCGCGATCGCGTTCGGCCGGCTTGAGGCGCCCGTGGACGAGCCCGACCCTGAGCGGCGCGAGCACCTCGCCGAGGCGCGCGAACTCCGCCTCGGCCGCCGCCGCCCACGCGGTCTCGAGGTCCTCGTCGGGCAGCTCGTCGTCGCCGGCCCATCCCTCGTCGGAGCCGCGGGAGCCCGCGGCAGGGCCCCCTGCGCCCGTCGCCGCCGCGATCGGCCCGATCCTCGGCACGACCACGAAGCACCGGTGCCCGCCGGCGGCCTCGTCCCGGACCCGTTGCCACGTGCCCTCGAGGTCCGACGGCCGGCGGATCCCCGTCCGGACGGGCGTGCGGCCGGCAGGGGCCGCGCGGAGAGCGGACACGTCGAGGTCCGCGTAGAGCACCTGGCCCAGCGTGCGCGGGATGGGCGTCGCGGTCATCAGCAGCACGTGCGGCTGGCGGCCGGTCCCCGCCTTCGCCTCGAGCGCCCCGCGCTGCTCCACCCCGAAGCGGTGCTGCTCGTCCACCACCGCGAGCGCCAGGTCCGCGAACGCGACGCCCTCCTGGAGGAGCGCGTGCGTCCCCACCACGACCGGCGCCTGCCCGCTCCGGATGGCGTCGAGCGCCCGTCCCTTCGCCCGCGCGTCGAGCGAGCCCGTGAGCAGCGTCACCGGCACCCCGAGGTCCTCGAGCAGGTCCGCCACCGTCGCCAGGTGCTGGCGGGCGAGCAGGTCCGTGGGAGCGAGGAGGGCGGCCTGGCGCCCCTCGAGCGCGGCGGCCGCGAGCGCCCAGGCCGCGACGGCCGTCTTGCCCGACCCCACGTCGCCCTGCACGAGGCGGAGCATGGGCGTGGCGCGGGCGAGGTCCGCCCGGATCTCGGCGATCGCCCGGGCCTGGTCGTCGGTGAGCGGCGCGGGCCGCCCGAGCTTCCGGGCGAGGGAGCCCTCCAGGGCCGCCCGGATGGCGCCGTCCCGCTCGCCGTCCGCGGGGATCGGCACGGCCTGGTCCCGGCCCCGCGACCGGCGACGCGTCACCATCCCCAGCTGCAGCGCCAGCAGCTCGTCGTAGGCGAGGCGGCGCAGGGCTGCGTCCCGGGCGTCGAAGTCCGACGGGTAGTGCGCCGCCTCGAGCGCGTCGGCGAGCGGCGGCACGGCCACCTCGCGCCGCAGCGCCGGGGGGAGGTATTCCGGGTACACGCGCCCGTCCCGGTCGAGCGCCTCGCGCATGGCCGCCCGCAGCCTCGCCGCGGTGACGCCGCTGGTGAGCCGGTAGACGGGCACGATCCGCCCGACGTGGAGCAGCGACACGGCGCCCGCGGGCTGGAAGTCCGGCCCCTCGATCACCGCGGTGAAGCCACGGTGCCTCAGGCGGCCGGACAGCACGATCTCGTCGCCCTCTTGCAGCCGGCGCTCAACGTACCGCCGGCCGTACCACACGGCCTCGGCCGTGCCGGTCCCGTCGTCGAGCGAGGCGGTGGCGACCTGGACCCGGCGGCGCCAGGTCTGCTGCACGCGGACGGCGGTCACCCGGGCGCGCGCGGACACCACCGTCCCGTCGGCGACGTACGGCAGGCTGCCGAGGTCCGTCAGCGAGCGCAGGTCGTCGTAGCGGCGCGGGAGGTGGAACAGCAGGTCACGCTCGCTCTCGATGCCCAGGCGCCGCCCGACCCTCGCCAAGGACGCCACGGCCCGCAGCCCCGAGCGCGCGAGGGGCATGGCCAGCCGCTCGTGCGGGTCCTCCGGGATCGGCGGCGGCGGGACGGCGGGACGGAGTGACCGGCTGCCGCGCGCGGGCCCGGGGCGGCGTCGCTCGCTCACTCGGCCGAGATCAGGTACCGGTAGTGGGGCTGCCCGCCGTGGAGGACCTCCACCTCGGCGCCGGGCGCGACCTCGTGAATGCGGGTCGCGAGCGCCTCCGCGTCCTCCAGCGACGAGTCCGCGCCGTAGTAGACCTCGACGATCTCGAACCCGCCGTGGAGCCGGCCGAAGGCGGTGATGACGGCTCGGTGGGCATCGCCGTCGAGGGCGAGCAGGCCGTCGTCCGGGTCGAGGACCATCGTCTGGCCCTTCTTGACCTTCCTGCCGGACACCGTCGCGTCGCGAACCGCCTCGGTGACCTGGACCGACAGGATCGCCTGGGCCGCCGCGGTCATCGCAACGGCGTTCTCCTCAGCGCCCTTGGTTGGGTTGAGGCGCAGCAGGGCGGCCACGCCCTCGGCGCAGTTGCGCGTGGGCACGATGTGGACCGGGCGGTCCGTCATCGTCGCCACCTGCTTGGCGGCGAGGAGGATGTTCGGGTTGTTGGGCAGGATGAGCAGCTCGTCTGCCTGCGTGGCCTCGACCGCCGCCAGCAGCTCGCCCGTGGACGGGTTGACGGTCTGGCCCCCGTGGACCACGCGGAACGCCACGTACTCGCCGAAGCCCTCGGCCGTCATCTCCAGCCGCTGGGCGAGGCCGTCCGACGGTGCGGTGGCGACCACGCCGAGGGGCATCCGCGTCAGGACGAGGGACTCCTCGCGGACGGGCACCGGGGCGGCGGGGCGGCGGGCGGCCGCCTCGGCGGCGTCGGCGATGCCGTCAGCGGCGCCCGGGGTGGCGCCCGCTGTCGCGGCGGCGATGAACGAGGCAGCGCGCGCCTCGCGGACCTCGCTCGCCTGGCCGTCGAGATTCTCGATGGCGATGCGCGAGAGAGTGCCGAGCGACAGGCCGTAGGCGATCACCGCGTCCGGCCGGTCGCTGTGGACGTGGACCTTGGCCAGCTGACTGTCGCCCGCCACCATCACCGAGTCGCCCATGGTCTCGAGGTGGGCGCCGATCGCACGGACGTCGAGCGCCTCGCCCGGGCGGGCGTGGACGAGGCACACCGTCTCGTACCCGTAGCCGGTCTCGTCCGGCCCGACGCCCGCCACGGCGACGAGCGGTGCGCTCGCCCTCTCGGCCGCGCCCGCAGTCGCCGCGGCCTCCGCCGCGACGGGCCTGCCGCGAGCAGCCGACAGGGCGCCCTCGAGCAGTCGGAACAGGCCCTGGCCGCCGGAGTCCACGACCTTCGCCTCGCGCAGGACCTCGAGCAGCGTCGGCGTCTTGGCGACGGCACGCTCGGCCGCCTCCACGGTTGCCGCGAGGACGGCCTCCGCGTCGTTGTTCTGCTCCGCGGCGGCGATCGCGGCCGCGGAGGCCTCCCGGATGACCGTGAGGATGGTGCCCTCGACCGGCCGCTGCACGGCCGCGTACGCCTTCTTGGTCCCGGCGTCCAGGGCGTGGGCGAGGTCAAGGCCGTTGAACCGGCGCTTGCCCTCCAGCGCGTGCGCGATGCCGCCGAGGATCTGGCTGGTGATGACGCCGGAGTTGCCCCGGGCCCCCATGAGCGCCCCTTGGGCAACGGCATGGGCCACCCGGCCCGCGTCCGCCTCCGGGCCGACGTGCAGCGCATCGGCAGCGTCCAGCGCGGCGCGGACCGTGGCCAGCATGTTGGAGCCGGTGTCGCCGTCGGGGACCGGGAAGACGTTGAGGGCGTTGATCTCGTCCACGTGCGCGGCCAGGTCCGCGACGCCGCTCCGGAAGGCCTTGAGGAAGCTCGCGCCGTCCGCGCTCCGGGGCGGCATCAGGCGACGTCCGTCCCGCTCGCGGCGAGGTCTCCGGTTCCGGGCTCCGAGGTTGGGGGGGCATCCCGGAGGGGCGCGATGCCGTGCTCGTGGCGGAGGCGGCCGATGCGGATCGACACGCGCTCGGGCTCCTGGCCGACGGCGTGGCCGAGGGTGTAGCGGACGGCCGACTCGACCTGGCGGGCGACCTCGGCGACGGGCAGGCCATAGGCGACGAGCAGGTCCAGGTCCACGACCAGCGCGGGTTCCAGCGTGACGCGGCAGCCGCGATTGCCGAAACCGGCCCGGTCGAGCAGACGCCCGACCCGGCCTCCGCCGGCGAAGCCGGAGACGCCGTAGACCGACAGGACGGCGGTCCGGACCAGTTCTCGCACGGCGCGACTGGTCGCCAGCGAGCGGCCGGGGATCGGTGCGGCGGTCACGCGGGCGACGTCCTCCTCGCGAGCGCGGGCCGACAACGTTCGGGCCCGTCCGGGTCGCCACCGGGCTGCACCCCGAAGGCGTGTGCTACGATACCACCCCGTTTGCGCCGGCCATCACCGGCGGAGTCCGGTCTGCCGACCCGTTCCGAGGAACCTACACGACCATGGCTCGAGCCTGCGCCATCTGCGGCAAGGCGTCGATTGGCGGGTTCAACCCCCAGTCGTCGGGAATGAACCGCGTCCGCGCCCACCGCCGCTACCAGCCGAACCTCCAGCTCGCGATCGTCGCGAAGGGCGGCGGCACCGAGAAGGTGCTCGCCTGCACGCGCTGCCGGCGCACGCAGACGAAGAGCGCCCGCTAGCCCACCTCCAGGGCGCACGGAGCCGGTCGCGGAGTCGCGGCCGGCTTCTTCGTGCGCCCTCGCTGCCTCGGCAGGCGGCGCGCCAGGGCAGGCGGCCCCGAGAGCGCCCGCCGGCGGCACCTCAGGGCGTGACCGGGATGGGGCTCGCGGCGGCGGCCGAGCCCAGCGGCGGCATCCCCCAGGCCTCCTCGACGGTGCGCAGCACCGAGGCGTGGTTCGCGAGCGCGGCGAACCGGGTCCCGGGCTTCATTCCCGGCGTGGCGAGCAGCGTCGCGATGTGGCCGCCGCCGTGGTCGTCCGTGGTGCCCTCGTCGAACGTGACGATCAGCAGCGAGCCGGCCGCGAACGCCGGGCTGAGGAGGATCGACGGCAGGAACGCCGACAGGAACTGGTCGCCCGCCTGCACCGACGAGCTGTGCATGTCGTTGACCTGGTTCGGGACGATCATCTCGAAGTCCGCCGCCGCGGGGCTGAACCCGGCCAGGCCCACGATGTCCGCGCAGCGCGACGGGCTGCGGCTGATCGAGGTGAAGCTGATCGCCGGGTCGTGCTTGCGCACGTACTCCCCGGCCCGGCCCGGACCGTCCACGACCGGTGGCGCCGCGGCTGTCGCGGAGCACGCGCCCGGGTAGCCCTGCGCGTACACCCGCCAGGTCCGGCCCGCCGCCTCGACCTGGTCGAACAGGCTGGGCGCGCCCAGGTCGTGGACCCCGTCGTCGCGAACGCCCTGGGTGTCGCCCGAGACGAGCGCGATGTAGTTGGGCTCCGACGGGTGCGTGACCCCGTACATCGCCGTGGCGAGCCCGTACCGGGCGAACAGCCCGTTGAGGTACGGTGCGTCGGCGCTGCCCACGATGGTGCCGTACTCCTGGTTCTCGAGGACGACCAGGTAGACGTGGGCGAAGCCGGCTCGGGCCGCCGCGACGCTCGGGCCGGGGCTCCCGGGCGCTCCGCTCGGCCCGGCGGCGCCCGGCGGGGCAGGCGGCAGCGCGGGCACCGGCGCCGCGAGCCCTCTGGCAGGGGCCCGGGACGCGGCCGCCCGGGGTGTCGGCCCAACCGCGCCGCACCCCCCAGCGACGAGGGCCGCGGCCACCGCGATGGCCGGCAGGCGCCTCCGCCGGCTCATCGGTCGGCGGTGT
>JAJXTS010000163.1 GCA_021783595.1 Chloroflexota bacterium
GGAGAATACCACGGCATCCGAACGCCCGTCCACCTCGCCGGAGCGGCCTCAGCGCCATCCCCGCCAGGTGAACCCCGGCGGCGTCTCGGGGGGTTCAGGGGGCTGGGGAGGCTCGGGCGGCGTCGGGGGCGGCGTCGGGCCGGATCCGGGATCCCCTGCCCCGAGACCCCGCAACTGGGCGCTCACCACGGGCGCCCGGTCCCCGACAACCACGCTCGGCGCGTCCACGGGAGCCTCCCCGGTGAGCTGCCGGAGGCGGTTGATGCGGTCGAGCACGGGCGGGTGCGTGGAGAACAGATCGCTCGACTCGGCGGTGGCTGCCTTTACCGGGTTCTCGAAGTACAGGTGCTGGGTCGCCCGGTTGGCAACCTCGAGGGGCTCGGTGTCCAGCGCGATCTTCGCCAGCGCCCGCTCCAGGCCGTACGGGTCCCGCGTGAGCTCCACCGACGAGGCGTCGGCGAGGTACTCGCGCTGGCGGCTGACGGCGAGCTGGACGAGCCTGGCCGCGATGGGCGCGACGATCGCGAGCAGCAGGGCGACCAGCATCATCACGGCCGCGAAGCCCCCGCCGCCGCCGTCGCTGCCCCGCCGCCGGCGGCCGCCCGCGATGCCTCCCCAGAAGGTCATCCTCAGGAACATGTCCGCGATCAGCGCCACCGCGCCGACGAGGACCCCGACCATCAGCGAGAACCGGATGTCGTAGTTGCGGACGTGGCTTAGCTCGTGGCCCATGACGCCCTGGAGCTCCTCGCGGTCGAGCTTCTGGAGCAGGCCCGCGGTGATGGCGACCGACGCGTGCTGGGGGTCCCGCCCGGTCGCGAAGGCGTTGGGCGCGGTGTCGTCGATGATGTAGACGCGGGGCATCGGGACCCCGGCAGCCGTGGCCACCTCCGCCACGACGTTGAACAGCTGCGGCGCCGATTCGGCGTCCACCTGGCGGGCGCCCGAGGACGCCAGCACCAGCGCGTCGCCCGCGTAGTAGGCGAGCAGCGCGGCGACGAGCCCGGCGCCGAGCGCGATCACCGCGGCGGCTGCCCCGGTCCCGGCCGAACCGCTCGCGGCACCGCCGATCGCGAAGCCGAGCGCGCCGAGCAGCAGCACCACGACCAGCGACAGCAGCACCGAGTTGCGGCGGTTCGCCGCGATCTGGCCGTAGAAGGTCGCACTCGCCATGGTCGGGTCCCGTGGGGGCCGCTCCCGCCGCCGGCGCCTCGCTGGGCGCCCCGGGCGGGACGGCGCCTACTTGAGGCTCAGGTCCACCGTCGGCACCGCCTGCTCCTCGGGCTCCGTCGCGAAGAACTCGCGCTTGGAGAAGCCGAACATGCCCGCGAAGACGACCGCCGGGAACATCTGGATGCCGTTGTTGTAGTCCAGCACGGAGGCGTTGTAGTGCTGCCGCGCGAAGCTGATCTGGTTCTCGGTGGTGCTGAGCTGCTCCTGGAGGCTCATGACGTTCTGGTTCGCCTTGAGCTCGGGGTAGTTCTCGGTCACGGCGAACAGCGACCGGAGGGCGCCGGTCAGCTGGTTCTCGGCGACGGACTGGGCGGCCGGGCCCTGGGCGCCGGCGGCGATCGCGCTGGCGCGGGCCTCCGTCACCTTGGTCAGGACGTCCTGCTCGAAGTTCATGTAGCCCTTCACCGCGGCGACCAGGTTCGGGATGAGGTCGTGGCGGCGCTTGAGCTGGACGTCGATCTGGCTGTAGGCCTCGTCAACGCGGTTGCGCTTGCCGATCAGGCCGTTGTAGATGCCGATGACCACAACGATCACGACGACCACGATGGCCAGGACGATGAGGAGCGGCTCCATGTAGTCGGTCTCCCTCCGGCTGGGGGCCCTCGAGGACCTCCGTGCCGCCGAGTCTAGCGCGCCGGCCCGACGGCTGGGCGTGGCAAGTGGTGGGCGGTGAGGGACTCGAACCCCCGACATCCTCGGTGTAGGCGAGGCGCTCTGACCAACTGAGCTAACCGCCCGGATAGACGAACGGGCGGCCTGTCGGCCGCCCGCAAGAGGTCAGGAGAGTGGTGCCCAGGCCGGGACTTGAACCCGGATGAGTTGCCTCATACGCCCCTCAAACGTACGCGTATACCAATTCCGCCACCTGGGCAGGTGTCCCGTTCGCGGCGATCGGTCACGCCGCACGGAGGGGTGGTACCGAGGGAGGGAGTCGAACCCACACGACCTTGCGGCCACTGGTACCTGAAACCAGCGCGTCTACCATTCCGCCACCTCGGCACGCTGCGCACCGGAGCGCCCGAAGGCTCACCGGCTCGCGGCGAGGCGCCATGCTAGCACATCCCAGAACCGGTCGCCCGGGTGAACGATGAGCTCGGGGGTGTTGCCGGAGACCCCCCTGGACACCATCTCCTCGTCCGCCCAGACGATCGGCAGGACGGGCAGCCGAGCCGACAGGCCCGCCAGGAGGGCGCTCCACGCGGCCTTGCTCTTGGCCGTGGACCCATAGGCTCTGGCTGCCTCCAGCAGGCTGTCGAGCGCGGGGTCCTGGTAGCCCGAGCGGTTCGAGCCGTTCGCTCGGACCTGCGTCGAGTCGAGCAGCGGGTAGAGGTCGGGCTCGATCCCCGAGGCGATGTCGAGCACGGCCGCCGAGAAGGTGCCCGCCTGCAGGCGGGCGGCGAGGTCCGATCCGCTGAGGCTGGTCACGGTCACGGCGAGCCCGAGCGCCGCCCAGTCGGCCTGGACCGCCGTCGCGACCGCCGCGAGCCGCGGGTTGACGTCCGCGGGCACGGTCAGGAGCTCGATCGCGTAGGGCGCCTTCGCCTTGGGCGCGTACCACTTGCCGCTCTTCTTGGTCCAGCCGGCGCCGGCCAGCAGCTTCGCGGAGGTCGGCAGGCTGGGCGCCACCGGCGCGACCGCCGCGGCGTCGTAGGCCCACGACTCAGGCGGCACCAGGGCGTCCGCGACCCGCGCCTGGCCGACGAGGGCCGTGGCGGCGATGGCGCTCCGGTCGATGGCGTCCAGCAGGGCCTTGCGCACGTTCGGGCTCTGGAGCTCGGGTTGCGTCGGGCGCAGGTTGAGCAGCACGGCCGAGAGCGTCGTGGTGGGATAGTCACTGACCTTCACCCCGGGCTCCGCGCCCAGGGCCTGGGTGGTGGCGCCGCTGAGCCCGGCCGCCCCGTCGATCTGCCCTGCGGTGAAGGCCGCGGCGAGCGCCGTCTCGGAGTCGAAGAAGTCGATCTCGATCCCCCCGATGGGGCGCGCGCCCGGGTCCGGTGTCGCCGTGGGCGACGGCGACGGCGACGGGCTGGGCGTCGGGGTCGGCGACGTGGTTGGCCTGGGTTTGGGGGTGGTGGTGGGCTTGGGCTTGCCGGTCGCGGCGGCGGCGAGCTGGAGGCCCGCCGCCGCGGGTCCGTCCACCGCCGCGCCGACCGACGGGGCGGCCGACGGCGCGGGAGCGTCCGAGCCCGACGGGGCCAGGCTCGGCGGGGCGGCACCCGACGGGGCGGCGGAGGCTGCCGGCGAGGCGGCGGGGTTGACACCCGGCGCCGGCAGGAGCATGGCGTGCGCCGTGTCCAGCTGGACGAGTTGGTAGGGTCCGGTGCCCACCGGGCTGAGCGCGAAGGCGCTCGTCGCGAGGTCCGCGAAGCTCACGCCCTGGAGCAGGTGCGCCGGCAGCAGGGGCTGGGTGAGCGCGGCCAGGAACCCGCCCACCGGTGATCCCAAGGTGAAGGTGACCGTCTTGCTGTCCACGGCGGCCACCGTCACGTCGGCCCAGGCTGCGGCCTGGGCCCCGCCGGACGACGGGTCCTTGAGCGCGTCCACGGTGTACACGACGTCATCGGCCGTGACGGGCTGTCCGTCCTGCCAGGATGCGTCCGGGCGGATCGCCACCGTCCACACCTTCCCGGCCTTGTCCACGGACCAGGATGCCGCGAGGTCCGGCACGAGCGTGCCGCCCGGACCCGTCTTGACGAGCCCGCTGAAGATCAGCCCGACCAGCGTCCGGTCGGCGCGGGTCTGCGCGGTGACCGGCGTGATGGAGGCCGGCCGCCCCACCACGCCCTCGCGGTACACGAGGGGGGCGGCCGGCGACGCGGAGGGGACCTCGCTGGGCGCCTCGGCGCCGGCCGGGACGGTGGCGACGCCGTGCGGGATCGCGAGGGCGAGCGCGGACACGGCGAGCACGGCGATCAGCACGCCGGTGACGGCGCGGTCACGAATGGCCGGGCTCACGCGCCCTGGGCGCGGCGGGCGGGGGCCCGCGGACGGGATCACCCCTGCGAGGCGAACGACACCAGGGCGAAGATGACGAACAGGACCATCAGCACGATGGTGAACTGCCACAGCCGACGCTCGATGCCGCGGCGGCTTCGGTAGACCGACGAGTCACCGCCGAACGTGCCGGACAGGCCGGTGCCCTGCGCCTGCATCAGGATGGCGACCATCAGCGCGACGCTCAAGATGATCTGGCCGATCGCCAGGATCGGGTTCACGGAAACGAAGCCCTCCGAGGTGCGACGGAGGCGGATGGTACCAGACTCGGCACCTCCACCCCGGGTCAGGCCGGATCGAGCCGCGACGTCCCGGTCATCCCCTCCCAGCGGGGAAGCCCCGCCAGCTCGAGGATAGTCGGCGCGACGTCGGCCAGGACACCGTCGCGCAGGGTCCTCCCGGCCAGGGCGCGGCCCATGCCCAGGAGCGGCACCGGGTTGAGCGAGTGGGCCGTGACGGGGTTGCCGGCCGCGTCGCGGAGCTGGTCGGCGTTGCCGTGGTCCGCGGTGATGAACAGCGCCCCGCCCGGTCCGTCGGGATCGGCCGCCTCCACGCGCTCCATCGCGTCGGCGACCCGGCCGATGCAGCCGTCGATCGTCTCGACCGCGCGCACGGTCGCGTCCCAGACGCCCGTGTGGCCCACCATGTCGGGGTTGGCGTAGTTCGCGACGATGAAGTCGTAGCGGCCGGAGCCGATGGCCGCGACCAGCTCGTCGGTGACGCCCGCGGCGCTCATCTCGGGCTGGAGGTCGTACGTGGCCACCTTGGGGCTGGGCACGAGCCTGCGCTCCTCGCCCGGCCAGGCCGTCTCCACCCCGCCGTTGAAGAAGTACGTCACGTGGGCGTACTTCTCCGTCTCGGCGACGTGGAACTGCGTCCAGCCCTGCTCGGAGAGCGTCTGCGCCAGCGAGCGCGCCTCCTCCGGGCCGAACGCCACCTCGACCGGCAGCCCGGACTCGTACTCGCTCATCGTCACCACCAGCAGGCCCCGGGGGGCGGGCCGGCCAGACGGCGAGGTGCGGTCGAATTCCGCGAACGCCGCGTCGGCGAGCGCGTGGGTCAGCTGTCGGGCGCGGTCGGCGCGGAAGTTGAAGTGCACGATCACGTCGCCGTCGCGGAGCGCGCCGTCCGCCCCGTCCACCACGGTCGGCACCACGAACTCGTCGGTCTCGCCGCGCGCGTACGCCCCGGTGATCGCCGCCTGGGCCGACGCGGCATGGAGCCCCTCCGCGTGGGCGATGGCGTCGTACCCCTTCTCGGTCCGCTCCCAGCGCTTGTCGCGGTCCATCGCGAAATAGCGGCCGCCCACCGAGACGACCCGCGCGTCGGGATGCG
>JAJXTS010000164.1 GCA_021783595.1 Chloroflexota bacterium
GACCACCGCCAGCCCGAGGCCGCCGCCCGCGAGCGCCGTGCGGTCCGCCACCACGGCGTTGTCGGCCAGCATGTCCACGCCGCCCGAGTCGGCGACCGCCACCAGCGCGACCTGGCTGATCGTGATCCCCGGCAGCTGACCGCCCTCGATGGCGGCCTGGAGCTTGGCCCGCGCCTCGCCGGCGGGCGTCTGGTCGGCGCTGTTGCCGAGCGTGATCGGGAGGACGGTCGTGTCGCCCTTGGCGCCGTCCAGCGCCGCCTGGTAGGTGGCCGCCGTGCCGCCCACGAGCCCGGCGAGCGTCGTTGCCGTGGCCGCCTTGTCGGTCACACCGGCGAGCGTGGCCACAACCGCGTCGCCGCTGCTCATCTCGGCCATGTCGGCGGCGCCGGCCAGATGGGCTCGGCCGACCACCGTGCCGGCGGCCGTGTCCACCACCTCGACGGTGCCGTCGGCCAGCCGGGCGGCCAGCCGGGCGCCGCTGTCCCAGGCCAGGAGCTGCACCGGCGCCCCGTCGAGCCGGCCGATCTGGGTGACGGCCGAGAGCGCCGCGCCCGGCGAGCCCGCTCGCAGATCGTCGAGGGTGGCGGCGTCCACCGTGTCGAGGGCGCCCGACGAGGTGCCCACGGTGACGATGTGCGTGGAGGCGTCGAAGGCCACCGTGGACGCGCCGGGGATGGCCCACGACGCCTCCTCCTTGCGCGTCTGGAGGTCGTACGCGATCAGCTCGGATCCCGTGACCACGAACACCCGATCGCCAAGGCGGGCGTTGGGCTGGCCGGGGTCGTCGAACTGGGGCTCGACGACGGCGTCGGCCACGTTGACGCCCAGGCTGCTCGAGGACGCCACGTCGTGACCCGAGAAGGCCACGATGCCGCCGGCCATCACGTACTTGGCGAGGTGCGGGTGCGTCCACTCGTAGATGTTGTGCGAGATCCCGTAGCGCCAGTCCTGCAGGAACTCGGTCGCCGTGCGGGCGTGGTAGACCTCGTCGAAGTGCATCTGCGCGGGCTCGGCGAGGCGGTACGTCCGCAGGACCAGCGCGCCGATCACCATCACGATGACCAGCCACAGGTCCAGGCGATCGAGCCGGCCGCCCTTCTCGCCTCCGAGCGAGGCGGACCTGTCCGGCCGGATGGGCGTCTCGCGGATCTTGGCCCGCAGCCAGGCGAGCGGCGTCATGGCCGAGAGCGACGGGCGGTCGAACCACGCCGGGACCAGGGAGCCGGGGCCCTCGCCCGGCGCAGGGGCCGCGGAGGCGACCCCGGCTGCACCGCCAGCACCCCGGGCGCCGCCGGCGGGGTCGGCGCCCGCCTCGGCCGAGGGAGGGACCGCGGCGGCGTCGGGCACGCGGCCCGCCTCGAGCTCCGCGGCCAGCGTCTGTGCTGGGCGGTGCCGCAACTGGGCGAGCCCCCACGCGAACACCGCGGTGTTGACGACCGCGATCAGGGCCACGCCCCAGTACGAGCGGATCGCCGGACCGATCCCGAGCCAGTCCGCAACCGAGGGGTTGTCCGGGTACAGCGTGGTCAGGACCACGTACATGTTGAGGAACGTGGCGACAGACGCGATCAGGTAGGCGACCCGCCACCGCCAGGAATAGGCGATGAGGATTGCCGCCAGCCCGAACAGCGGGTACAGGTACCGCTCGTGGACGCGGGTGGGCACCGCGAAGAAGGCGAGCGCGAGCGCCGTCGTCCCGACCAGGATGGTCATGCGATCCGGCCGCCGGGCCACCACGACGGTGATGATCGCGGCCAGCGCCAGCAGGGCCACGGCCCCCACCAGCCCAGCCGGGAGGGGCCCGATCTGCGCCCAGAACGCGGCGCCCTGAACCGGCGCGTCGTAGATCCAGGCGGAGTTGGAGGCCATGCTGTTCACGACGCCCGAGGGACCCGCGACCGGGAACAGGGCCCACAGGTTGTAGGCGTTGACCGAGACGTAGGAGTACGTCGAGGCGGTGCTGAACATCAGCTTGATGAGCGATGTCCCGGCAGCGCTGAACTGGACGGGCCACAGCCCGAACGGGAGGCACATCGCCAGCACGGTCACGAAGCCCGCCGCGGCGGTGGTGACGATGCGGACCCAGCCGGTCGTCCGGCGCTCCCAGGCGGTCCCGGTCGGGACGGGCGGGTTCTCGTCACCCCAGGCCCCGGCCGGCCACAGCACGCGCCGAATCGTCACCAGGCCCACGATGGGCACCAGGATCGCCAGCTGCGGCTTGATCAGCGCCGCGACCACCGCGAGGACCGCGGACCGCTCCGTCCGGCCCCGCCACAGCTCCCGGATCGCCAGCAGCAGGAAGACCGTGCCGAAGCTGTCCACCTGGCCCCAGACCACCGAGTCGAACCACGAGATCGGGTTGACGATGACGACGAGGGCGGCGAGGCGGGCGCGACGCTCAGTGACGCCCAGCTCGAGCACCATCGAGTACACGACGTACGCGAGGGCGACATCGGTGAGGATCGCCGGCAGCTTGATCAGGTCGCCGATGCCCCCGATCAGCGAGCCGACGATGCCGACCAGCCACAGCGCGTACAGGTAGCCCGGGGTGTAGTCCGCGAAGAACCCGCGGCCGTAGAAGCCGAACGGGCCGTGCTGGGCGAGGCTGTCCGCCCAGTACCGGAACAGGTCCAGGTCCGTCTTGAAGCCCGAGCCCGGGATGGGCGAGCCGAGGATCGGCGGCACCCCGTATGCCAAGATCAGCCGCGCGATCAGCCCGATGCCGAGAATGAGGGCGATCTCGCGGCCGATGCCTCGCCGGGGGGTATCGTCCGTGCTGTTTCCCCGGCCGGGCTCGCCCGGGCCGGAAGTGGTCACGGGGACCCCCCTAACGAGCGTTGAAGGTGGATCGGAGTATAGCCGAGGGCCCCGCGCGAGCCCCGCGGGTCAGGGCCTCGGGCGAGCGGCGCGTGGCCGTGGTCGTGGGGCTCCTCCTCGCGCTCGCCGCCCTGGGCCTCTACGCCGTCTCGGACCCGCAGCACGCCAACCTGTACAACCACTTCGTCTGGCAGGCGGACGCGTTCCTCCACGGACGGCCCTGGTTCGACTACCCCGTCCAGAACGGCATCGACACGGTGACCGGCGCGGCCGTCCCGGGCGCGCCCGACAACTACTACTTCCAGGACGTCTACCCGCTCAGGAACGCGCTCGGCCACGACCTCGGCCGGGTGCTGCTGCCGTTCCCGCCGCTGCCGGCCATCGTGCTGCTGCCGTTCGTGGCCGTCTTCGGCCTGTTCACCGACCAGGAGGCGATCGCCATCGGCCTCGGCGCGCTCGGCGTCCTGAGCACCTGGTGGATGCTGGGCGGCCTGCGCCTGCGCCTCTCCGTCCGGGTCGCCGTGACGCTGATCCTCGCGACGGGCACGGCGTGGTGGTGGGCCGCGGCCGAGGGCACCACGTGGTACCTCGCCCACCTCGTGGCGCTCAACCTGGCGACCGTCGCGGTGGGCGTGACGCTGCGCAACGACCCCCGGGCGGCGGACGAGACCGCGCGCGACGAGGACGACCGCCTCGCCGATGACGCTGTCGCGGATGCCGCCGGGGACGCTGGCGAGCCGTCGTTGCGGCGCCGCCTGCTGGCGACCGTCTGGCCGCTCGACCGGTCCCAGGTCCTGGCGGGGCTGCTGCTCGGCCTGAGCGTCACCGCGCGCCTGTCGCTGGTGTTCGCCGCGCCGTGGTTCATCTTCGTGGGGGGCGGCGGATCGCGCCTGCGGCGCACGGTGTCCACGGGGGCGGGCGCCTTCCTGCCGGTTGCCGCCCTGCTGCTCTACACGTTCCTGACCACCGGCTCGTTCCTGCACCCGGGCTACGACTACCAGTACCGGCTGGAGGCCTACGGCTACCCCACCCTCGGCTACCACCCCGAGTGGTCGGTCGAGGACATCCGGTACATCCCCCAGAACCTCGGGATCATGTTCGGGTCGCTGCCGGCGATCGCCCCTGGCGTCCAGCCCAACACGCTCGGCTTCGGCGCCCCGGTCCACCTGTGCACGGGCCCGGGCGCGACGCGGGGCCTGTTCGACATCAGCTGCCCGCTGGCAATGCCGGTAGACGTCGGCACGAGCATCGTGCTCTCGGCGCCCGGCCTCCTGCTGGCGCTGCTGGCGTTCCGCCCGCCGAGGCTCGCCCGCCTCAGGGTCGGCGCAGGGCTGGCCGTCGCGGCGATCGGCCTGTTCAACCTCGCGCACTTCAGCCAGGGCTGGGTCCAGTGGGGCTACCGGTTCTCGCTGGACTTCATGCCGTTCCTGCTGCCGCTGGTCGCGCTGGGGGCGATGCGCCCGGACGGCCGGCTTCGCCGACTCGCGGTCGCGCTGGTCGTGGCCGGGGCGGCGGTCAACCTGTGGGGGGTCGTCTGGGGGAAGATGCTTGGCTGGTGACGACGCGCTCCCGATGACGCCCGTCGCGCCCGGCCTCGGAGGCGACCGAGGGACCGACCTGACGCCGCTCGCGGCGGGCATCGTGGCCCTGGTCGCGCTGGCCGTCTACCGGACCACGCTGCTGCCGGGTCTCGGCTTCTGGGACACGGGCGAGGCGCAGACCGTGCTGCCGGTGCTGGGCACCATGCACCCGACAGGCTTCCCGGCACTCGTCATCATCGGCTGGCTGTTCTCGGTCGTCGCCAAGCCGCTGGGCCAGCCGGCCTTCCTGATGAACCTGCTCGCCGCGACGTGCGCGGCGCTGGCCGCCGGCGGCGTGGTGATGGTCTCGCGCCGGCTCCGCGTGCCGTTGCCGGTGGGTGTCGCGGCCGGGATCGGCTTCGCCCTCACGCCCGTCGTGTGGCACATCTCCGGGGCGATCGACGCCCACGCGCTGCACATCCTGCTGGTGGTCGCCCTCACGCTCGCGCTGCTCCGCTGGCAGGCCCTCGTGGACGGCCGGAGGGACCGCCCCGACGACGCCGTCTACCGTCGGCAGGGCGACCGGGCCATCGTGCTGGCGGCCGCGGTCTACGGGGTGGCGGCCGCCAACCACGCCCTCGCGCTGATCCTGGCCCCGTCCATTGTCCTGTTCGTGCTGGCCGTGGAGCCCCGGGTGCTGCTCCGGCCCAGGTTGATCGCGGCGGCGGCGGGCACGGCGCTCGGCGTGGCGGCGGTGCTCTACCTCGAGCTCCCGCTCCGTGCCGGGCTGCTTCGGGCCCCGCTGGTGTACGCGCACCCCGACACCTGGCAGGGGTTCTGGGACGTCGTGCTCGCCCGCCAGTTCCAGGGCGACGTCCACGGCCAGCTCTCCGACCTGCCGGCCAAGGCCAACGCCCTGCTCGCGCTCGCCACCGCCCAGCTCGGCCCGCTCGTGGCGCTGGTCCCGGTCGCCCTGGTGGTGACCGCGGTCAGGAACCCCCGCTACGCGCTGTTCTCGGGCACGGCCGCCCTGGTTACGGTCACCTTCGCGGGCTCGTACGTCAACGCGGACATCACCCGCTACTACCTCGGGCCGGTGTTCTTCGCGTGGACGTGGCTGATGGTGTTCGCGGGCGCGGTGGCGGACGCGGTGGCGGGCCGGGCCGGCGACGGCCTCG
>JAJXTS010000165.1 GCA_021783595.1 Chloroflexota bacterium
CCCGCGCGCCACCGTCCGCGACGCGTCCGCGCTCCTCGCCGCGCGCGGGCTCGCCTGGGCCGTGCGCCGGTTCGGGCGCGGCGCGACGTCCCTGCCCGGGCTCGTCGCCGGCCGGCTCGCCCCCGGCATCGACGCCCGCCTTGCGGCTGACCTTCGGGGGGCGGCGCTGGTCACCGGCACCAACGGCAAGACGTCCACTGCCAAGATGCTGGCCACCATCGTCGGGGAGCTGGGGCACCCGGTGCTCGCCAACGCGTCGGGCGCCAACCTGCGCCAGTCGATCGGGACGGTCTTCGTCAACGAGACCGGCCTGCGTGGGCGGTTCCACCGCCGCGACACGATCGCCGTGCTGGAGGTGGACGAGGCCGCGCTGCCGAGTGTCCGGCCGGCGGTCCCCGGCGCGGTCCTGGTGATGACCAACCTGTTCCGCGACCAGCTCGACCGGTTCGGGGAGACGGACCACTTGGTGCGCCTGTGGGCCGCGATGCTCGGCGGGGTGGGCGAGGGGAGCATCGTGGTCCACTGCGCGGACGACCCGCGCGTGACGAGCCTGGCGCAGATCGCGGGCCGGAACGGCGCCCGCCTGGTCCCGTTCGGCTTTGCCGGCGCCCCCGACCGGACGAGCGCCGCCGAGCTGACGCCCGAGCCGGTGGCCTGCCCCTCCTGCGGCGCCGAGTTGGCCCGCGCGTGGACCAGCATCGGGCACCTGGGCGACTACGCCTGCGCCGCCTGCGGGTTCGCGCGCCCCGACCCGGCGGTGACGGTCGAGATCGCGGAGCGCGAAGGGCTCGCCGGCCAGCGCCTCCAATTCGGCTGGCACGATGCCGCCGGCGCGGCGAGCGAGGAGGTCGCGCTCCGCCTGCCCGGCCTCGGCAACGCCTACAACGCCGCCGGCGCGGTGGCGGCCGCGATCGGCCTCGGGCTCGACCCCCGCGCCGCCGTTCGCGCGCTCGCCGCCGCGGTGCCGCCGTTCGCGCGGTTCGAGCACTTCACCGTGGGCGGCCGGACGGTCGTCCTGTCACTGCTCAAGAACCCCGCGACGATGGCCGAGCTGACGTCGGTGGCGCAGGGCGCCCGGGTCGACCGCATGGTGGTGGCGCTCAACGACGCATTCGCCGACGGCCGCGACGTCTCGTGGTACTGGGACTGCTCGCCGGCTGACCTCGTCGCCGGGCGCCCGTACCGGCTGACCGGGCGACGCGCGGCGGACTTCGCGGTCCGGCTCAAGTACGCGGTCTGCGACGACCCGGCGCAGGGTCCGCCCCACTACCTCGGGCTCGTCGGCGACCCCACCGAGGCCGTGGACCGCACGATCGCCGAGGCGCCGGAGGGCGGGACCGTCCTCGTCGTCGCCACGTACACCGCGCTGCTCGGGATCCGGGCGGCCTTCGCCGGGCGAGGCGTCGTCCCGCCCATGCCCCGATGAGCGCCGACGTGCCCGACCGCGTGGTCATCGCCCATCTGTTCCCGGACGCCCTCAACCTCTACGGCGACCGCGGGAACATCGACACGCTCGTGCGGCGGGCAGGCTGGCGCGGGATCGCGCCCGAGGTCCGGGACGTCGGTGCGGACGATGCCGAGCTCCTCTCGGGCGCCGACGTGATCTTCATCGGCGGCGGCGCGGACCAGCACCAGCGCGCGGTGGCGGACCAGCTCATCGCCCTGGCCGACCCGCTCCGGCACGCGATCGGCGAGGGTGCCGCGCTGCTCGCGGTGTGCGCCGGGTACCAGAACCTGGGCCACGCCTTCCGGAGCCCGCTCGTGGGCGAGATCCCGGGCCCGGGGCTGCTGGACGTGGAGACGGAGATGCCCGCCGGGGCGGAACGCTTCGTGGGCGGCATCGCGATCGAGGTGGCCGAGGGCTCGCCGATCGCCACGGCCGACGCGTCCGGACGCCGCCGGATCGTGGGCTTCGAGAACCACTCCGGCCGCACGACGATCGGCCCGACGATGCGGCCGCTGGGCCGCGTGCTGATCGGGCGGGGGAACGACGGGGCCTCCGGCTTCGAGGGCGCCATCGCGCTGCCGGGCGAGGGCGGCCTGCGGGGCCTTCGCATCGGGACGTACCTCCACGGGCCGCTGCTGCCCCGGAACCCGCACCTGGCCGACTTCGTGCTCGCGAGCGGGCTGGGGCGCGGCGTGCCGGTGGGCCTGTCCCCGCTCCCCGACGAGCCGGAGTGGGAGGCGCACGAGCGCTTCGCCGACGACTGGACCGCCATCCGCCCCGGCGTCTACCGCCGATCGCGGATCGGTCGGCTGCGAGACCGCGCCGGGGCGCTCATCGGGTTCTGAGGCACCGCCTCCGCCCCGCCGCCTCCGCCCCGCCCGCGGACGGCCTTTCCCGCCGCCGCGCGCCCGGGCAGTACCATCGGCCCCTGCACTCCCGCCGACCACGCAGCCAGCCGGAGACGATCCGATGCCCAGGCTCGCCGACTACCCCCGCACGCCGCTCCTGTTCGGCCCGCCGCCCATCCAGCGGCTCGACCGTCTCACGGCGCACCTCGGCGGCCAGCCCGCCATCAACGGCTACGCATCGCTGTTCGCGAACGGCTGAGCCGCGCCGGCGTCCAGGCGGCGTCCGGGCGTCGCGCCCGTCGTCCCGCCGTCAGGCCGCGCAGGTCGCCCCGGTCGCCCGCATCCGCAGCCGCCAGGCGACGGTCCCGAGGAGCAGCGCGAGCGACACCGCGCCGACGATCGGCTGGATCGGCGCCCACACCGACAGGGCCCCGCTGGTGCCGAGCAGCAGCAGGGCGATCTTGTTGCACACCGGGCAGCCGATGGCGAGGAACGTGCCGAACGACGCGACCCCGCCCAGCCAGCCCGCGCGCTCGTCCTCGACGGCCGCGGCGGCTGCCAGCCCGCCCGCGGGTGTCGTCCCGGCGACGCCGTCGCCGCCGAGCAGGAAGATCGGCGAGGTGGCCGGCAGCCACGGCGCCGTGTAGGTGGCGCCGATGATCCCCATCAGCGGCGCGGAGATCAGCCAGATGGCGATCGACGCGCTCGTCGGCGGCACCTCCCGGCCGAACACCGGGTTCGGGATGATCGCCGTCACCAGCCCGTAGGCGAGCCCGGACAGCACCGTCCAGAGCAGGATGTGGAGGCGGAACCTCGCGGTCATCCAGGCGGGGCAGGCCATCGCGTCAGCTGCGGTTCTTCTGGACGATGCTCCGCCCGCTGGCCGCCCACGCGTTCATCCCGCCGTCGAGGTTCTGGATGTTCGTGTAGCCCATCTGGAGTAGCGTCTGGACCGCGATCGCGCTCTCGTTGCCGGAGCGGCAGTAGACGACGAGCCTGGCCGACTTGTTCGCCGGCAGCTCCGAGGCCCGCGCGGTGAGGTCCGCGTACGGGATGTACAGGTCCGTCCCGTCGATCTCCCCGATGTACGGCGTCTTGACGTTGAGCAGCGTGAAGTCGTGCGCCTTGAGCTCGGACGCCAGCTTGTCCGCCGTGATGTTGGTGTACGTCCCGTAGCTGGTCTGGACGACCGCGGTGGACGGGGCCTTGCTCCCGTTCGAGAGCAGGATGAACCCGCCGATCGCCACCACGGCGACGACGATCGCCGCCACGACCATGGCGACCGTCCGCGTCTGCCCCGATGCCTTGGCCGGCGATTTGGCGCGAGCCGCGGACCCCTTCGCCCGGGGCGCCGGGGTTCCGGCAGCGGACGACCCGGCCCGGGCATCGGCCGCCGGGGCGCCGGCGCGGTCGAACCCCTTGCGCTGCTTCTGGTTCGCCACCGTCAGGCCTCGGCCGGCATCGTGATCTCGTTGCCGGGCCCCTCCACGAGGACCTCGGCCGAGGTCTCGGCGCCCGTCACCGCGTCCACGATCCGGTAGCCGTGGCGAAGCTCGGTGATCCCGGTCGCGAGCGTGGAGCCGACGGAGCAGTACTTGGTGGCCGAGAGCTCGATGGCGCGCGCCACGGCCGCCGGGTCCACGCCCACGCCGGTCACCACGTGCGTCACGTCGATCCGGGTGTAGGCGTGGGGGTGCGCGTCCATCTGCACGCCCGCGGTCTCCACGGTGTAGCCGCGCACGTCCTGGCGCTTCTTGCGCAGGATCGAGATCACGTCCATCGCGGTGCAGCCCGCCAGCGCGAGCGGCAGGAGCTCGGCCGGGCGCGCGCCCGTGTCGCCGTTGCCGTCGTCGAGGACGATCTGGTGGCCGCTGCCGACGCTGCCGACGAAGCGGAGGCCGTCGCCCTCGAGGGTGACGGAGGCGTTCTTGATGGCCATGCGGGGGTTCTCCGATGGGCCGGCGGGGAGCCGGCGGTTAACACGGGTAGGGCGGAGGGGTCGGCTGTGGCCGGTGGCGACCCCGGTCGCCAACCCGATCCCGACCCTACACGCATTTGCGCATTTGCGCAAGTGACAGAATAGGTGCCGCGCGCCCCGAGCGTGCCCGGCCGCTCCCGTCGAGGCCGTGTCAGGGCGCGCGCGAGGTGGCACCATCATCCACGCCATGGACGCCACTGCTTTCCGCGCCGCCCTCGGGTCAGGCGACCCCATCCTGCTCGACGGCGGTCTCTCCACCCAGCTCGAGGCGCAGGGCGCCGACCTCTCCGACCGGCTCTGGTCGGCCCGGCTGCTGGCCGACGACCCCGAGGCGATCGTGGCCGCGCACCTGGCGTTCTACCGGGCGGGAGCCCGGGTCGCGACCACCGCCAGCTACCAGGCGACCTTCGAGGGCTTCGCCGCCCGCGGCATCGACCGCGCCGGGGCGTCGGCCCTCCTGCGGGCCAGCGTCGGCCTCGCGATCCGGGCCCGTCGTCAGGTGCAGGACGAGGACTCCGCCGCCGGCCGCCCGCCCGTCCGCCGGTTCGTCGCCGCCTCGGTTGGCCCCTACGGCGCGATGCTCGCCGACGGCTCCGAGTACCGCGGGAACTACGGCCGGAGCGTCGCCGAGCTGCGCGACTTCCACCGCGACCGCCTGGCCGTGCTGGCCGCCACCGACGCCGACGTGCTCGCCGTCGAGACGATCCCCGAGGTCGAGGAGGCGGCGGCGGTCGCGGAGCTGCTGCCCGAGGTTGAGGGCGCGGCCGCGTGGGTCAGCTTCTCGTGCCGTGACGGCGGCCACCTGTGCAGCGGCGCCCCGGTGGAGGAGGGCGTCGCGGCCGTGGACGGCCGGCCCGGGATCGTGGCCGTGGGCGTCAACTGCACCGCCCCCGAGCACCTCGACGAGCTCGTCGGGCGGATCCGGGCCGCCACCGCGCTGCCCATCGCCGTCTACCCCAACAGCGGCGAGGGCTGGGACGCCGTGGCTCGCTGCTGGACGGGCTCCGGCCTGGACCGCGTGGACGCCGCGGCCGCCCGACGCTGGCGGGGGCTGGGCGCCGAGCTGGTGGGCGGCTGCTGCCGGGTCTCGCCGGACCAGATCGCGGTCCTCGCCCCGGCTCTGGCCGAGCGCGCCTGAGCGCGGACCTGGGCAGCGCCATCGGGGCGTCGCCCGGCGTCGGCTCGGCGGTCCCGGGCGGGCCGCGCCGCGGCACCGCGTCGCGGCTGGGCGTATCGACGCGC
>JAJXTS010000166.1 GCA_021783595.1 Chloroflexota bacterium
GTAGGCGAGACCAGCCTGGAGCATCCACCACCGGCGCTCCTGGGTGTAGTGCCCCCTGCCCAGGCGGTCGAGGCAGCGCCGAACCTCGCCCATGCCCTCAGCGAAGGCGCGGACCGCGGCTGCCGTGTCCCCGCCCTCCAGGTCGCGGAACACGGCCTGCCGGTACTCGACGCAGGCGGTGTCGGGACAGCGAGCGCGCAGGAACGGCGCCAGCGCGTACCGTTCGCGCCCCGACGTCACCGCCGCGACGAGATCGTCGAGGCGCAGGTCGCGGAAGTAGTCGGGGTCGTCGGCGAGCTCCGCCGGAGCGGGGCCCGGGTACAGGATGCCCGAGTAGCTCTCGGGACCGTCGGGCAGGGCCGCGGCCTCGGGCTCGGCGGGTCCCTGCCCGGCGGTCGTCAGCGTGTCCACGGCGCACCTCCACGTCGGTCGCACGGAGGGCCGACAGCGGACGGTCCGCGGTGCTGCCGGGTCGGTGCCCGGTCGGCGAGCCTCATCGCCGCTGCCGCAACTCTGGCCCGTTCACGGCCGGTTCGTCCCGATCACGGGCGCAGGGTCGCGGCCAGCGCCCTCGCGTCGAGCAGCAGGTCCAGCGCGTCGAGGATGTCGGTGCACACGACGTCGGCGGCCGAGAGCGCCGCCCCGGCGACGCCCTCCGGGCCGATGACCGCGATCGACAGGCGGGCTGCCCGGAACATGCCGACGTCGTTGCGGCCGTTGCCGATCGCCACCACCCCCTCCGCCCCGAGCCGCGCGACGAGGCGCACCTTCTCGTCCCCGTTGGCCACGCGTGCGAACGAGGCCCCGAGGGCGGCGGCGAGCGACTCCCCCGTGCCGAACGTGTCGGCGGTGGCGAGGTGGACCTCGAGGCGCTCGGCCAGACGGGCCACGCGCTCGGCCACGCCCGTGATCAGCGCGCCCCTCGCGGAGACGGTCCCGTTGGCGTCGAGCACGAGGTGGCGGAGCTCCACCGAGGGTCCGCCGGGGATCAAGAGCGTGAGCATGCGGCTACCTCCCTGGGGTGCCGGGGATGGACGCCGGGCGACGGCGAGCGCGCATCCTGGACCTCCGGCCGGTCAGCGCGGCACGACCTCGTCGTCCTCATCGTCGGGGTCTCCGGCATCCGCGCGAGGCAGCGCCCCCAGCTCGCCCCAGGCGGCGTGGAGGAGGTCCGCGCGATCCAGGATCCCCAGCAGCCGGCCGTCCGCATCCACCACCGGGAGGATCTTCCGGTGACGAGCGACGATCTCCTCCGCGGCCTCCGCCAGCGTGGCGTGGGCCGCGACGACCGGGACGTTCCGGTACATCACGTCCCCGGCGGTGGCCGAGCCGTGGGCCCGGCCGCCGACGCGCATGAGCGCTCCCACCACCCCCGGGCGGGCGCCGGCCTCGACCGACCGGAGGACGCCCGCGTCGCTGACGATGCCGACCACCCGGCCACCGGCATCCACCACGACCGCGCGGTTGAGGCGCGTGGAGGCCACGGCCGCGACGACCTCGGCGAGGGGCGCGTCAACGGCCACCACGGGCGCATCCGTCCGCACCAGGTCGCCGACGGTCCGCGCGCCGGGCCTGGAGCCGTCCGCCACCTCGCGCGGGAACGACTCCGCGACCGCCCGCAGCACATCGGCGCGGGAGAGGATCCCCACCAGTCGGCCGTCTTCGTCGACCACGGGCAGCCGCTTGAGCCGGAGCTCGCTCATCCGGCGGGTCGCCGTGGCCACCGTGTCGCGCGGGGCGAGGAACGTCACGTCGCGGTGCATCACGTCCCCGACCCGGCGATCGGGGAGCGCTGCCAGGACCGCCTCGCGGGACTCCTCCGGCATCGCCGAGAGAAGCTCGAGCCGCGCGGTGAGGCCGGCCCCGGCGAGCAGGTCGGTGTTGGCGAGGATGCCGCGCAGCCGGCGCTCCCCGTCCACCACGGGCAGGGCCCGGAACTCCTGGCCGATGAGCAGGTCCACGGCCTCGCGCACGGGGGCGTCCTCGCGCACGCTCACAGGCGCGAGGCGCATGACGTCCTCGACGTGGAGATCGAAGCGGAGCTGGTCCACCCCGCGCCCGCCGTAGCTGACGATCTGGACCTCGTCGAGGACCACGAGGCCCGCGCCCGCCCGCTCGCGCACCCCGGGCAGCAGCCGCTCCACGCGCTCCGGGGCGTCGATCCAGGTGACGATGACAGGCAGGTGCTGGGCCACGTCCGCCAGCGTGGCGGTGGACACGCGGCTGCTCGCCCCGAACCCGGCCAGACCGCGCGTCACGGTGGCGCCGGCGGCGCCCTCCTTGCGCAGGTACTCCACGATCCGCATGTAGTTGGCCGCCTGGCGGTCGTGGTCGGTCTGGCTCAGGAAGACCTGGACGCGAGCGCCGCGCGCGTACCCCTTCATCCGTGCATCCTCCGCGTCGGGCCGCGAGAAAGGCCCCGGGCCTGCCAGTGCAGTCCAGGGGCCATCAGCCCGTGTGAGGGCGGTTCAGGCGCGCAGCGCCTCGGCGGACACCATCGCCGGAGTGCGGTCAGCGTAGTCGGGGCCAGGACCCCGGTCAACTGGCGGGCGGGCGATACGAGAGGGCCAGCCTCGGGGCCGGGCCGGGGAGCGGACAGACCCGGCTGAGGCGCGGGCCGGGCAGGACGATTCCTAGAACAGATCCCGCTTGAGCGCGGCGACGGCGTCGTCGGCCGCCCCAAGCGTGTCCGCGGCGGTGAGGGCCGCCGCCTGGCCGCGGGTCAGCCGGCCGCCGGCAACGGCGCTGGCGACGGCGTCGCGGAACGCCTGTCGAGCGTCGGCCGCGGCCGCCTCCCACTCCGCCGCCTGGGCGCCCAGAAGGTCCGGGGCGCTGCGCCACTCATCGGCGGATACGCCGGCCGGGGCGGGCGAGCCCGAGGACCGCAGCGCGGCCGCGCGGGCGCGGCTCGATTCCGCCCGCTGGAGGTGCGAACGCCACGTGCTCACGATGCGGGCGAGCGCGAGCGCCGCCTCCGCCGGGTTCGCCCAGTCGATATCGGTCATCGTGGCCCCACTGCGGTCGAGACTGTCGGGGCCATCGTAGCCTCGGCGGCACTCGCGGCGCCTCGGGGCCCGGTCCGGCCGGGCGATGCCGATGCCGCCGGGCCCGGAGCCGGCAGCGGCGGCGCCGTTCCGTCCCGCCCGAAGCGGAGCCCCAGGTGCCGCTCCGACCAGCGCCGGAGCTGGCGGTGCACGGCGTCCGCGCCAACCGGCTCCTCGTCGAGCGCCCACTCCGCCGGGTGGAGCAGCACCGCCTGGGACTGGGGCCCGCCGAGCCCGCCGTGTGAGCCGATGAGCTCCTCGAACGCGGCCACCTCGTCAAACTCGGCGTCGTAGCGGCTGAGCACCGCGAGGTCTGGCACGTGGGCGAGTCGGTCGTAGCGGTCGAAGGCCGCCAGCGCGTGGCCGCCATAGGGTGCCACCGGGTCCTCGCCGTCCACGCGGCCGTCGCGCAGGTGCCGGACGCCTGCCCGCCCCAGCACGAGCGAGCCGCCGGCCTCGGAGGCCACCAGGACCGCCCCGATGCCCGGGTGCATGACCAGGCCGTCCACCAGGCCGGGGTACCGCTCGGCGAGCGTCTCGAGGGTTACCCGGCCGGGCAGCTGCGGGAGGTACACCAGCCCGAGGTTGCCCGACGCGATGGCCAGGAGCTCGGGCCTGCCGGCCGCTGCCCGCGCAACGGCATGGGCCTCGGCGGCGGCCTGCCGGCCCGACCGGCCGACCCGGAGCTCGACCACGTTGCCGTCGGCGTGCCGGCGCAGGGCGGCGCGGGCGATCCTGCCGAGGACGCCCGCCGCCTGCGTCAGCTCGGAGAGCAGGGCGTTGGTGGGCCCGAACTCCTCGGCCCGGCCGCCCGCCTCGGCCACGCTCGCGCCGCCGCCCATGAGGCCCCGCACCACGTCGCCGAGCGTCCGCCCGTACCGCTGGCGGAACGTTGCCCCCAGCGTCTGGCCGTGGTCCGAGACCACCACGAAGCGGTACGGGCGCGGCGCGCTCGCCGAGGCCTTCTCCAGCGTGGCGATGGCCCGGTCCACGCCGTCGAGCGCGTCGAGCGACTCGCCGCGCTCCGGCCCGCTGCGGTGGGCGATCTCGTCGTAGTCGGTGTAGTCCACGTACACGATCGGCGCGCCGCGGTACATCTCCTCGATGACCAGCGCCGTGGACAGGTCGCGCAGCGCGACGTTGGTGGCCGCACGGGCGATTGGGTAGGGCATGCCGCGGGTGACGCGCGGCACGATCCCCGACCGCTCCGCCCGCCAGGCCTGGACGTACTCCTTGGCAATCTCCGCCGCCGAGCGGACCAGCGTGCCCGCCCAGGTGTACGGGCTGGCGAGGTACGAGACGAACGCCTGGCTCTGGCCGAGGCCCTGCGCGGGGTCGCTGAGCGTGGCGATGGAGATGTACGAGCGCGCCGCGTCGCCCGAGAACAGGTTGCCCACCGAGGCGCCGTCGTTGGCCAGCAGGCCGCGCCCATCGCTGATCCGGCCCGCGAGCAGCCGCGCGTCGTCGGGACGGTTGGCCACCACCAGACGCCCGGCCTCCTTCTCGTACCAGCGGAAGGCCGGGATGCCGTCGGTGGTGCCGTGCAGGATGCCCGCCTGGCTGGCCGGGGTGGTGGACGGCAGCAGCACCTCCCAGCCGTCCAGGCGGTACCCGCCCGAGCGCAGCCAGCGCGCCAGGTGCGGCACCCGTCCGGCCCGCACCTGGCTCTGGAGGACCGGGCGGGCGAGGCCGTCGATCTGCACCACGACGAGGCCGGGGGCATCGCTGCGGATGGCGTCCGCCCGCCGCGCGGCGAGCTGCTGCAGGAGGATGGCCCAGTAGGAGTCGTCGTCGGTGACCGAGAGCAGCGACGTCAGCACCGTCGCCACGAGCGCGTACACGAGCGAGGCGGCGAGCGCGGCGAGCGGCCCGTGCATGTGCACGCCCGAGACGAACGCCGGCAGCGCCATGAACGACACGACCTGGAACAGAACCGTGGCCGCGGCCACCGCGGCCACGGACACGGCGGCGAACAGGACGATGAGCACCGGCCGCACGACAAGGTTGAGGACGCCGAGCACCACCGCGCCCTCGAGCGCGGCAGTCACCCAGACACCGCCCGGAGCCAACTCGAAGCCGGGGGTGACGGCGAGCGCGCCGAGCAGCGAGACGGCGCTCACGAAGAGGCTGACCACGACCCGCCGGAACCGCGATCGACGCTGCAGCCGCCAGGCGCGCATCACGGCGGCCTGGGCGCGGTAGAAGTCGATGAGCCGGCGCATCGCTCGCTTGGCCTCCGGGACGCCCGACGCGAGGGCGTCGGGTCCGGCGGCCGGCCGGGCGGTGGCCGCCCCGCCACATCCTATGCGCTGCGGGGATGGACGGCCCGCCACCCCGATCGGGGGCTGACGACGTCGCGCGGATGGGCGCCGGGCACGGGGCCGAGGTGAGCGGGGCCGGGTGAGGCCGGGCCTCGCCGCGCGACGCCGGGCCGCCGGTGTCG
>JAJXTS010000167.1 GCA_021783595.1 Chloroflexota bacterium
ATCTCCGCGAGCGCGATGAGGGCGCCGATGGGCACGGCCAGGGGCTCCGTCGGCTTGATCATGAACGCCAGGGGCGACACCCGGGCGAACGCCTGCAGCTGGGCCGTGATGGAGGTGGGGGCGCTGGGGTTGAAGAACGTCGGGTCCAGGAACTTGTCCAGGCCCGCGTACACGAAGGTCAGGCCGAAGAAGAAGCGGATCGGGACGAGCGCGCGGTGGGCCGGGCTCGCGGCGGAGAACTGCTCCCCGAGCGTGGGGCTGGCCGGGCGCTCGGCCACCCGGGCGGCTCGGTTCAGGTCGGCGCCGCGGAGTCGGTCGGCGCCTCGGAGTCGGTCGGCGCCGCGGTGTGATCCCCGGTCGCGGGCGGTCACGGCCGGCCCTCTGTTCGCATCGCTGCCACGATGTCCTCCGTCATGGGTTGCCCAGGTCTGAGTGGGCGCGCCGGCCACAGCCTCGCCCGGCTTTCACGGTACGACCCGTCGGCAGCGGGCCCGTGAGCGTGGGATGTGGGTTCGCACAGGAAGGGCGGCGTCAGTGCCCGGCCAGCTTCCAGTACATGGTCCCGGTGTAGCAGTGGTCCAGGTACAGGCACAGGCCGCCCGACATGTCCCAGATCCGCCCGCTCGTGTAGGGGCCCCGGTCGATGACGGGGACGGTGGCGACCCGCCCGTTGGCCGGGTTGCGGAACGTGACCAGCGTCCCGCACGCGAGGGTCCGGCTCGCCACGCCGCGGATCGTCTTGGTCAGCCGCACGCCGCAGGCCGTCCGCCCGCCATACATCCCGGGCCCGTACCAGCTGATGTTCCCGTCGAAGCGCCAGGGGTTCACCGGCTCCTCGGACGCGGCCACCAGCGGCTGGCCGGTCGTGGTCCGCGCGCCCGCGACGTCCGCGGCGACGGCCGAATCCGCCAACGGCGAGTCGGGCCCGAGCCAGCCGGCCGAGCGGTACGCGGGGTCAGGTGTTGGGGTGATCGACGTCGCCGGGGGATCCGAGGGCGCCACGAGCGTGACGGAGCGGAACTGCGTGGCGTCGGGCGTCTGGACGACGCCCGGCTGGCGAGCTCCCGCGGATCCGGGGCCGGCGACCAGAGCGGACGCGGCGATGAGCGCCGCGATCGCGACGATGGGTCTGGTTCGCACGATGCGGGGGTCACGATACCCGATCTGTCAAGTCGGCTATCGCCCCGCGGCCGGGAACGTGAGCTGCCGGGGGCCCTCCCCGGCGGGCGCGGGGTCCCGTGACCGCCGGCCGCGCCGGGGGGGGCGAGACCCCGAGGGTCAGCCCGCGACGGCCTCCTCGCGCATCGCCCACGGCGAGCCGTAGGCGACGAGCAGGTCCAGGAACGGCTTCGGCGCGAACGCCTCGGCGCCCAGGACGCCGACGCCCGACCAGGCGCCGGAGGCGAGCAGCTCGAGCGCCACGACCGGGTTGATCGCGGTCTGCCACACGACCGCCTGGCTGCCGTACTCGCGCCAGGACCAGTCGCTGTCCACGACGTGGTAGAGGTAGACGGCGCGGGGCGCCCCGTCCTTGCCCCGGCCGGTGACGTAGGTGCCGGCGCAGGTCTTGCCGTGCATCTTGGCGCCCAGGCCCGCCGGGTCCGGCAGGCAGGCGGCCACGACGTCGCGGGGCGACACCTTCACGCCCTTGACGCCCACGGGCTCGGTGCGGTCGAGGCCCAGGGTGTGGAGCACCTTGAGCACGTTGATGAACTCGTCGCCCAGGCCGTACTTGAACGTCACGCGCCTGGCCTTCACCCAGCGCGGGATGAGCAGGACCTCCTCGTGCTCCACGTTGACGCACTCGACCGGGCCGATGCCCCCGGGGAAGTCGAACGTCTCGGGCTCGGAGAACGGCGGCGTGGTGTACCAGCCCTTGTCGCGCTCCCAGATCGCGGGCGGGTTGAGGCACTCCTCGATCGTGGTCCAGATGGAGAACGACGGGGCGAAGTCGTAGCCGTCCACCACCAGGTTGGCGCCGTCGCGGACGCCCGCCTCGTCGATCTCGCCGAACAGCTCGTCCTGCGCATAGCGCGCGAAGATGTCCGACAGCCCGGGCTCCACGCCGATGCCGACCAGCGCCAGCCGCCCGGCCGCCTCCCACGCGCCCGCCTTGGCGAACTGCTCGTCGCCGAGCTTGAGGCCCGGCAGCGCGTACGGCTGCTCCGGGTGCGGCTTGGACAGCGACATCGCCATGTCGAGGTAGGTGGCGCCGGCCTCGAAGCAGGCGTCGAAGATGGGCATGACGAAGCGCGGGTCCACGGCGTTGAGGACGTGCGTGACCCGCCGTTCCCGGATCAGCTCGACCATCGAGGCCACGCTCGAGGCGTCCACCCTCGCGCCCGAGAAGCGCTCGTCGCCCGGGACCTGGGCCAGCGCGCGGTCCACGCGGGCCGGGTCGTAGTCGGCCACCACCATGTGCTCGAAGAAGTCGCGCCGGACCGCGATGGCCACGGCCGCGGTGCCGACGCCGCCGGCGCCGATCACCAGGATCCGCATGGTCTGCACCTCGCTTGAGGCGACGCCGACGGGACGGGCCCGCGCCGCTCGACGAACTCGAAGGGGGCCGCGCCCCGTGCCTCCATGATGTCAGCCCGGGCCGCAACCGCGCCACGCCGGGCCGACAGGCGACACGCCGACCCGTCCGCGGACCCGGCGGCGACGAGCCGGCCGCCCTGACGCCCTCCGCCCGGCCGGGCGGAGGGCGTCAGGCGGCGGCCGGAACCGTGAACCAGACGGTGGCGCCGCCGCCGGGTCGGCCGCTCGCGCCGGCGGTCCCGTGGAGCGCGCCGATCGCCTCGGCCACGGTGGCGAGCCCCAGGCCGGACCCCGAGGCGCGCGTCGCGCCGCGGGCGAAGGGCTCGAACAGCGCCGCGGGATCGGCCAGCCCGAAACCCGGCCCGCGGTCGGAGACCTCGGCCCGCAGCAGCGGGACCGGCTCGGCGGGGACCGTGCGGCAGTCAACCTCCACCACGCCGCCCGACCCGCCGTGGACGATCGCGTTGCGCACCACGTTGCCGAGGGCGAGCTCCAGCCGCACCCGGTCCGAGGCGACGGTCGAGGCGTCCGTGCGCACGCGCACCTCCACGCCGTGCTCGCGGGCAAGCACCCGGACCGACCGCGCCACGCCCTCCGCGAGGGCGTCCACGCCGAACTCGGAGATCGCGAGCGACCTCCCGTCCGCCGCGACGGAGGCGAGGCCGAGCAGGCTCGACGAGAGCTCCGTGAGGCGGACCGCCTGTCCCTGCGCCGCGTGGATCGCCTCGAGCAGCTCCTCGCGCGTGCTGGCCGGGTCGTCCGCGAGGTCGAGCTCGACGCGCAGCGCGGAGAGCGGGGTCCGCAGCTCGTGCGACGCGGTCGCCACGAACCGGCGCTGCCGCGCGACCAGCTCGTCGATCCGGTCGAGCATCGCGTTGAGCGTGTCGGCGAGCTGGGCAACCTCGTCGGCCTGCGGCGGACGGCTCAGCCGGCTCGACAGTCCCGCCGGGCCGATGCGGGCGGCGTCGCGCGCGAGCCGCCGGAGCGGCAGCAGCGCCCGGCCCGACAGATACCACCCGGCGAGCGTGGAGATCGCCCCGGCCGCGGTGCCGGCGGCGAGGAGGAAGCCCTCCAGCGAGCGGAGCGTGGCGTCCACGCCCGCGAGGTCGGCGCCGACCACGATCGTGGTGCCGTCGGCGGCGGTGGCCACCCGAACCAGGTAGCGGCGGCCCCCGAGGGTCGCCTCGCCGCTCGCCGCCGTCACCCCGGCCGGCGCGTTCGCCGTCGCGTCCACCACCGCGCCGGCCGGGGAGCGCAGCTGGACGAAGAACGAGCCCGAGCTGGTGTTGGTCTCCTGGAGCCCGACCTGGCCGTTGTTCTCGAGCGACGTGGCCACGGCGTCGGCCTTGGTGGCCAGGGCCTCGTCGAGGCCGCTGCGCAGGGCGAGGGCCATCTGCCACCACACGACGACGGCGACCAGGGCGACGGTCGCCGCCACGCCGACCGCGTAGACGAGGGCGAGCCGGCGCCGGACCGTCACCGGACGGGCTGCTGCGTCGCCGGGGGAGGGCGCAGCGCGTAGCCGGCGCCCCTGACGGTCTCCAGGCGCGGCGCGCCCGGTCCCTCCCCGAGCGACCGCCGGAGCGCGTTCACGTAGACGTCCACGATCCGCGGGTCGCCCTCGAAGGCCCAGTCCCACAGCTGGTCGAGGATCTGCGACCGGCTCAGGACCTGGTCCGCGCGGCTGGCGAACAGCGCCAGCAGGGCGAACTGGCGGGCCGTCAGGTCCAGCGGCCGCCCGGTCAGCGTGGCGCGCCCGGCAGCCGGGTCCACCTCGAGCGACCCCACCACGTGCCGCGTGGGCCGGGGCACCGGGCCGCGGCGGGAGAGGGCCCGGACCCGCGCGAGCAGCTCCTCCAGGGCGAACGGCTTCACGAGGTAGTCGTCGGCCCCGACGTCGAGACCCCGGACGCGGTCGTCCACCGCATCCCGGGCGGTGAGGAACAGAACCGGCGTCGGGTTCCCCGCATCGCGGAGCTCGCGGCAGAAGCCGAACCCGTCCCCGTCCGGGACCATCACGTCGAGCACCAGGACGTCGTAGGCGGACTCCGCAATGTGCCAGCGCGCGTCCTGCAGCGTGCCCACGTCGTCCACCGCGTGGCCCGCCCGGCGGAAGCCGCGTCGCAGCGCCGAGCGCAGGCCGACGTCGTCCTCGAGGACCAGCAGCTTCATGCGCCGAGGATCGGCCCGGCGCGTGAATGCCAGATGAATCCGCGGGGCATCGGGTTTCGCCGGGGATTCACCGGGCGGGGCGCACGGTGGCACCGTGATCGGGCAAGTGCCCCGGTCCCCACCAAGGAGCGTTCCTCCATGACGCTTGGCAAGCTCAAGGCCCCGGCCTTCGCCGCGGCAGCCGTCCTGATGGTCGCCGGAGCCTCGAACGTGCTCGCCGCGACCTCCGTCGCGCATCCGGCCGCCGTGGCCGCGCCGGCCATCACCACGACCGCGACCACCACCCTGGCGGACCCGGCCGAGGCGCCCGAGGCCACCTCGGCGATCGACGCCGACAACGTCCAGTCCGGCGACCAGGTCCAGTCCGGCGACCAGGTCCAGTCGGGCGACCAGACCACCCCTGACACGGGCGCCGCCACCGGCGCCGAGACCACGGGCGCCGTTGCCGCTCCGGCGGTGGCCATCGCCACGGTCAGCACGGTGGCACCGGCCGCCACGTCCGCGACCGGCACCGAGACGGGCACCGAGACCGGCACCGAGACGGGCTCGGCGGCCTCGGACGGCCCGGGCGGCCACGCCGACCCCGCCGGCAACGTGGACCACCAGTTCAACGGGGAGGAGTAGCCTCCCCGCACCCACCGCGCCGCAAGGCGAGCGGGCCCGCCATCCTTCGGACGGCGGGCCCGCGATCGCGTGGGCGATGTCGTGGCACGCTCAGGCGCGCGGATGAACCTCAGGCGACATCCGCAGGCTCAGGCGGAACGTGGCGC
>JAJXTS010000021.1 GCA_021783595.1 Chloroflexota bacterium
GCCGGTCGCGTTGCGCTCGCGCACCGGTTCCCGCCCGGGCCACGCCATCGACGCCGGCACGACGCTCTGCTCCCCGGGGACATGGCGACGCCCCCGGCCGGGCCGGGGGCGTCGGCCGCGAGCGACGGGCAGCTCAGGCGGGCAGGATCGTCACCAGCTCGCGAACCGCCTCCGCGGACCTGTCGAACGCGGCCCGCTCGTCGTCGGTGAGGTCGATCTCGACGACACGCTCCAGGCCGCCCTGACCAAGGACGACCGGGACCCCCACGAACAGCCCGCTGATCCCGTACTCGCCGTCGAGGTAGGCCGCGCACGGCAGCACGCGGCGGCGGTCCAGCAGGATCGACTCGACCATCTCCACAACTGACGCGGCGGGCGCGTAGAAGGCCGAGCCCGACTTGAGCAGCGCCACCACCTCGGCCCCGCCGTTGCGGGTGCGGGTCACGATCTCCTCGATGCGCTCGGGCGTCATCAGCTCGGTGATGGGCACCCCGCCGACGGTGGAGTACCGGGGCAGCGGGACCATCGTGTCCCCGTGGCCGCCGAGCACGAAGGCGCGGACGTCGCGGACCGATACCTCGAGCTCCTCGGCGATGAACGAGCGGAAGCGCGCGGAGTCCAGCACGCCCGCCATGCCGATCACGCGCTCGCGGGGGAAGCCCGACGCCCGCAGCGCCACGTGGCACATCGCGTCGAGCGGGTTGGTGACCACGATGAGGATCGCGTCCGGCGAGACGGCGGCGGCGGCCCTGACGACGCTGCCGACCACCCCGGCGTTGACGCTGATCAGGTCGTCGCGGCTCATGCCGGGCTTGCGGGCGATGCCGGACGTGACGACGATGATCTTGGAGCCGGCCGTGTCCGCGTAGTCGTTGGTGCCGGTGATCTTGACGTCGTAGCCGATGACGGGGGCGGCCTCGGCAAGGTCGAGCGCCTTGCCCTGGGGCAGGCCCTCCACGATGTCCACGAGCACGACGTCCGCGAGGCCCGTCTGGGCGATCAGCTGGGCGGTGGTGGCGCCGACGTTGCCGGCGCCGATGACGGTGACCTTGCGGCGCGGGACTCGAGACATCGAGAGCTCCTCTGGTGCGACTCGCAGACGGCGATCGGCGGGCGCGGGACGAGCGGCGCCGAAGATGGGGCCATCTTAGGCCGACCCGGCCCCGGGACGCGCCACGCGGTGCGCGCCGCGGGCGGCCCTACGTGCGCCGGGCGCCGTCCCCGCTCGCGCCCTGGTCGTCGTCGCCGTCGCCGTGCGCGCCCTGGTCGTCGTCGTCGCCGGCCTCGTCGTCGTCGTCGCCGGCCTCGTCGTCGTCGTCGCCGGCCTCGTCGTCGTCGTCGTAGAGGTCGTCCTCGCGCGGGGGCGGCTCGCCCCAGGGCTCCCACGCCGCGCCCGGGCGGTGGCGGTAGGCGAGCAGCGCGCCGGCGGCCAGAAACGCGATCGACGACACCAGCATGGCTGTCGGGATGCCGAAGAACGTCCAGTTGCCCTCGCGGAACGTCTCGAGCCAGAACCGGATCGCCGCGTACCACATGAACCAGACCAGCAGCAGGTCGCCTGGCCGCATCCGCGGGCCCCAGCGCCGGGCGATCCAGAGCAGCGCGATGGCGCCGAGCATCCCCGACACGGACTCGTACAGGAACAGCGGCGTGAAGCCCGTGGTCTCGAACGGGTACTGCGGGCAGGTCCACTGCGCGATGCCGTGGTCGCCGACCCGGTGGGCGCAGTCGATGGCGATGCCCCAGGGCAGGTTGGTGGGCGGCCCGTAGAGCTCCTGGTTGAAGAAGTTGCCCCACCGGCCGATCGCCTGCATCGTGAACAGGCCGGGCGCCACCACGTCCGCCCACTTCCAGAACGGCTGCTTCCAGCGGTGGATGATGTAGATGGCCGCCAGCGTGCCGGTGAGGATGCCGCCGTAGACCCCGAGCCCCGTGTAGGGGGGCAGGAAGATCTTGATCGGGTCGTCCTGGTACAGCCGCCACTGGTCGATGACGTGGTAGGCGCGCCCGCCGACCAGGGCCGCGGCGGCGACGATGATGAACCCGTTGTCCAGCAGCCGCTCGTTGAGGCCGCGCCGGCGCGCCTCGTACGTGACCACGGCGTAGGTGACGGCCAGGCCGATGGCGTAGCACACCCCGTACCAGTACACGGGGATCGGCCCGAGGTGGAAGGCGATCGAGTCCGGCGTGAATGAGATCAACGCCAGCGCGGGCAGCATCAGGGTCGGCATGTCGGCGAAGTGTAACCGGAGCGGGGCAACCGCCTGTGGGCTACGCTACAGCGCGATGACGACGACCGCGCGCCCGAGGGCCTGACCCATGGGTTCCGAGTTCAGCATGTGGCTCCTGCTCGTCGGCATGGTGGCCGGCGGCGCCCTCGCCTGGCTGGTTCTGGCGGAGAGCAGCCGTCGCGACGAGGAGATCGACGCGCGCGAGCTGCGCGCCGAGGCCACCTGGCTGGCCGACACCGTCGGCGACCCGCGTCTCGATGCCCAACTGGCCGAGGACATCCTGGCGGCGCATCGGCGGTACCTGGGCTTCCCGCCGCCGGACGCGCTCATCTCGCCGGACGAGCTGGCGGCACTCGAGCGTCAGGCCTCGGACGCAGCCCGGGCCGAGGCCTAGCCGCCGCTACGACTCCGGCTCGGGGGAGACCTCGAGACTCTCGTCCGCGGGGCGACGCAGCGGCAGCGGACGCCGCTCGAACCCGGTGCTGAACACGACGTCTGTCCGCGTCGAGAACACGTTGGGGATGATCTGGACGCGGCGGATCACGTCGCCCAGGTGCTCCATGTCGTGGGCGCGGATCTTGAGGATGTAGTCCGCCTCACCGGCCGCGTGGTGGCACTCCTCGATCTCCGCGATCTCCTCGAAACGCGGCATCAGGTCCACGGTGATCGTGCCCGGCGCCTGGGTCACCCACGTGAACGCCAGAACGCCAAGGCCCACCGCCCGAGGGTCGACGTTGGCCGAGTAGCCGCGGATGACACCCTTCGCCTCGAGCTTCTTCACGCGCTCGTGCGCCGACGGGCCGGCCATGCCAAGGTCGTTGCCGAGGTCGGCGTAGGACCGTCGGCCGTCCACCTGCAGGATCCGAAGCAGGCGGGCGTCGGTCTGGCTAACGGGGTCGTTCTTTGCCACTGGGCACCTATTCGTTAGGCCAATTGGATTGGAACGCCTACGGTTCTTAGGCTAGAATGACCATATCCTCATCAAAGGGTGCCCGTTCGGTCACCCGCCACGCTAGGAAGGTGCGCGATGGTCATCCTCACCGCGATCGCACTCCTCGCGTTGTTCTCGATCGTCGCCATTGTGCTGAGCGCCGAGGACACGCGGGAGGACCGCGACCCCCGGGACAACCCCCTGCTGTGGGAGATGCTCGGCCGCCACTAGGCGTACGCGCAAGCCTAACGCACGCGAACACCCCGGCTCAGGCCGGGGTGTTCGCGCGTCCGGGACCCTGCGCGGCGGACCGGAGGCGGGCGTGACGCCACCGGGCCCCTGCGCCGCCGATTGGCCTCAGCCCTTGCCGAACCCCTCGGACAGGCCGCGGATGAACTGCCGCTGGCCTGCCAGGAACAGCAGGATCATCGGAATCGAGGCGATCACAAGCGCCGCGAACAGGACCGGCCAGTCCGAAAGGACGCGGCCCTGCATCTGCAGCAGGCCGACCGGCAGCGTCTTGAGGTCGTTGCTGTTGATGAACACGAGCGCGAATGCGAACTCGTTCCAGGCGAACAGCGCGTGCAGCAGCGCGGCGGACACGATGATGGGGCGCGACAGGGGCATGATCACCAGCCAGAAGATCTGCCAGGTGTTGGCCCCGTCGACGATGGCCGCGTCCTCCATCTCCTTGGACAGCGTGATCATGTAGGCGCGGATCAGGAACACCGTGAACGGGATCCGGAACGCCGTGTACAGGATGATCAGCGCCCAGTACGTGTTGAAGATGTGCAGGGCCTGCAGCAGGCGGAACAGGGGCACGAGGGCGACGGCGGGAGCGAGCATCATCCCGCCGAGCAGCATCACCGTGATCGCGTTGGCGAACGGGATCTTGCGACGCGTCAGGGCGTAGGCGGACATCGCGCTGAACAGGATCACCGCCACCGTCGACGCCACGGTGACGATGACGCTGTTCATCAGGTACCGGACGACGCCGAGGTTCCACGCCGTGACGAAGTTGTCCCAGTGCCAGCTGGCGGGCAGGCCCCACGGGTTGCTAAACAGCTCCAGGTTCGTCTTGAACCCGTTGAGCACGGCCCACGCCATCGGGTACACGATCATCACGACGAGCAGGGTGAGCACGATGTAGGCGATGACCCGGCCGATCGCGCTGCCGACTCCGGATCCTGACCGCTCCGCGGCGTAGCTCGGGCGCGAGATGTTGCCCGACATCAGTACTGCACCGACTTGCCGCGGTTGAGGAACAGCTGCACGATCGAGGCGGCCATCGTGATGATGAAGATGGCCACGGCGATCGTGGCCGCGTAGCCCATCTTGTCGTTGAAGAACGCCGACTTGTAGAGCCACGACGCGAGCGTCTGGCTGGCGTTGTCCGGCCCGCCCGCGGTCATGACCCAGACTTCGTTGAGGACGAGGAACGCGCCCGAGATCGTGATGATCATCGCGAGCAGGGTCATCTCCCGGACCAGGGGGATCGTGATCCGCCGGAACGCCTCGATGCGCGACGCGCCGTCGATGTAGGCGGCCTCGTAGAGCTCGCGCGGGACCCGCTGCATGGCCACGATGAACAGGACCATCATGTAGCCCACGTTCTGCCACTGGCTCATGGCGATGATCGACCAGATCGCGGTCGCCGATTCGCCCAGCCACGAGTGCTGGAACTGGCTGAGGCCCACTGCACCGAGGAACCCGTTCACGAGGCCGATCTGCGGGTTGTAGATGAACGTGAACAGCAGGCCGACGACGGTGAGCGACAGGACGGCCGGGATGAAGTAGATCGTGCGCAGGATGCCCTTGAGCCGCCCGCGGACGAGCTCCTCGAGCACGGCTGCCAGCACGAGACCGCCGAACACCTGGCATACGACGGAGACGACGGCGTAGGCGACGTTGTTGAACAGCGCCCCCCAGAACACCGGGTCCGCCACCATGTGCGCGTAGTTGTCGAGCCCGACGAACTGTTCCTTCGAGAATGCGCTCCACTTGAAGAGGCTGAGCCGGAAGTTCTCTACGACCGGGTAGTAGACGAACACGACCAGCAGAGCGAGCGCGGGCGCGACCCACAGCAGCATCGGCCAGCGACCGAGCCTGGATCTCCCTGTCATCGAGCCGTCTCCATTCGGGGGCCGACGGGTGGGGCGGGGGTCGGCCGCGGAGCGACCGACCCCCGCGAAGCCGCTACTGGGAGGACTTGGCGCTGGCGGCCGCGGCCTGCACGCCCGCGACGACATCGGCCGGCGTCTTCTTGCCGTCGAGCATGCCCTGCACGCCGTCCAGGTACGCCTTGGCGACGTCGGACTGGGTCACGGTGTCAAGCCAGATGGCCATGCTGGAGGCCTTGGAGATGTCGTCGACGACCTGGATGTTCTGCGGGAATGTGTTGTCCGCGGTGGCCGAACCCTTGATCGGGCTGAGCCAGCCGAGGTCCTTGGTCAGCTTCTGCGCGTTGTCGAGGCTCGTCAGGAACTTCAGGAAGTCAACAGCGATGTCAACGTGGGGCGAGTTGGCGTTGACCAGGAAGCCGTCAGGAGCGCCCTCGAGCGCGCCGGTGTCGCCCGCCGCGCCGGACGGGGCCGGCAGCTTCATGAAGCCCCAGTTGTTGGCGATCTCATCGGGCGCGCCGCCGGCCTTCGTCAGGACCGAGAACTCGACCGACTCAAGGTAGTGCATCGGCACCTTGCTGTTGATGAAGTTGGCCTGGGCGTTCTCGTGGCTGATGCCGTTGGAGCCCTGGGTCAGGCAGTGCTGGTTGATGTCCGCGAAGTCCTGGAGCGCCTTGAGGTAGCCCGGGTCGGTGAAGGCGCCGGTCGCCGGGTTGTAGTCGGTGGCCAGGGTGGCGGCAGGGACGTCGTAGGCGTTGAGCTGCGTCATGTAGTGGATGGCGGGCCAGCCGAACTGGTTGCCGAAGGCGATGGGCTGCTTGATGCCCTTGGCGGTGAACGCGTCACAGGCGCTGAGGAGCTCCTCGAGCGTCGTCGGGACGGCGATCCCGTTGTCGCTGAACATCTTCTTGTTGTAGGCGAGGTACTTGGCGTCGAGCGTGATCGGCACGCCGTAGAGCTTGCCGTCGTAGGTGTAGGCGCTGAGCGCGGCGGAGCCGAAACTGTTCAGCCAGTCGCCCGTGACCTTCGCGGTCAGGTCCAGCGCCATGCCCGCTCGGACGAACTTCTTGGTGTAGTCGCCAGCCCACGAGAAGTAGATGTCGGGCAGGCTGTTCGAGGCGGCCATGGCCGTCAGTTTGTCCTTGACGCCCTGGTCCGTCTCGTGGTCGATCGTGACCTTCACGTTGGGGTTCGCGGCCATGTAGGCGGCGGCGACCCCGTCGAAGTACGGCGCGTACCGAGGATCGCCGTACTTGTCGAGGACGGTGATCGACCCCGAGAGCGCCGGCGCCGCTGAGGAGGCCGAGCCGGCTGACGACGGAACGGCGCTGGGGACCGTGGATGCGCCGGACGACGCTCCGGTGGACGCGGCCGGCGGGGCCGCAGTGGCGGATGACCCGCCGCACGCGGTGACGATGAGCGCAGCCGTCGCCAGAAGACCGGCGAGCCGCTTTCCGATGGTCATGGGTGCTCCTCCTCCAAGGGGTAATCGCAGGCTGGCATCACCGTTCGCGGGCCGCATTGGCTGGGTCCCGCTCGGGCGACAAGGGAGGGAACGCCGCGGTTCCATACCCGAAGGCCCCGTACGACCGGCAGGTGGCGCCGGCGAGCTCCGCTGCGGCCGCGAGCGCCTGCTCATACGGCTCGGCGCGGAGGTGGCCGGCAAGGAACCGGGCGATGAACGCGTCGCCGGCACCGAGGGAGTCGATCACCTCGGTCGGCACCACGGGCTGGCGCCAGAGGCGCGTCCCGTCGAAGAGCAGGGCGTCCCCGGAGCCTCGCGTTGCGAGGACCAGCCGGGGGCCCAGGGCGGCCATGCGCTCGACCCAGGCTTCAGCGTCGTCGTCGTCGAGGTCGGCCAGCGAGAACTCGGCGATCGTGACATGGGGCAGCAGCGACTCGAGGTACGCGGTATCGCGCCGGACCGAGAAGTCGAACGAGAGCGGAGCCGCGCTGGCCAGCCGGCCGATCTGGTCCTCGAGGTAGCTTGACTCGCTGCTGTGGATCAGTCCGAAGCCGCGAAGCCAATCGATGTCCGCGTCCGAGAGGACGAACTTGGACACCCCGGCATCGCCGCCCACGAACTCGCGGTTCCCGTCGTGGAGCTCGACCTCGGCGTGGGCGTTGCGGCCTGGCAGCACCCGCACGTGCGAGGTGTCAAGGCCCTCGGACCGCATCGCGCCCAGGACAAGACGGCCGGCGACGTCATCGCCGAGCGCGCCCAGATAGGCCGCGTCGATTCCCGATCGATGGGCGTGCACGGCGACGTTGAGCGCCTGTCCGCCCGGGAACATCGTTCCCAGATCGCGGTATCGGTCGACGACGTTGTCGCCGACGCCGGCCAGCCGCATGGCTAGTACTCGACCTTGAACATGTAGCGGCGGTTCTTGAGGTCGTGCCCAGACACCGCCTCGAAATGCTGCGCCAGACGGCTCATCAGCGCGTCGAGCACGAAATGGGAAGCGAACGGCCGCTCGGCGTCCTCGATGCCCGGCATGCGGAAGTCCTTCGAGTCCACGTAGAACGCGCGGCTGGTGTACTTCTCGAGAAACCGCTTGGCGCGCTCGTCGATCGGCCGGGTCGCCTCCTCGCCGAGGTACTGGATCACCGGCTGGTCGCCGGCCACCACCTCCATCGCGCCGTGGAGGAACTCCGCCGAGTCGAAGCTCGCGGCGTGCCGCCACTGCATCTCCTGCAGGTAGCACATCGACAGGCCGTAGGCCGTGCCGTGGTTCGGGCCGCCGCCGATGACGTAGATGACCTCGGCGCTCAGGCAGCCTTGGGCGATCGTGCGGTTTAGGTCCTCGCCCTGGCGGACGACGTCGATCAGGGCGCTCGGGAGCGCCTCCAGCGTCCGGATGTGGGCAGCCTGCTCGTCCGCGTCCATCTCGCCCGATGCGCGCAGGAGCGCGAGGCCGAGGAGCGCGAGGGCGAACTCCTTCGGGTCGCCGATCCCCGTGTCGTCGCCGTAGGTCCAGGCCACGTCGCTGGCCCTGGCCAAGGCGCTGTCCGCGAGGCGGGTGGCCGACGCGACGGTGGCACCCCTGGCCTTGGCGAACCGGGCCGCCTCGACCACCTCCGGCGTGGTGCCGGTGTTCGACGCCAGGACGACAAGCGACCCGCGACCCAGGGCGGCAGGGCTGCGGAAGATGAACTCGTTGGCCGAGATCGCGGAGGTCGGGATCTTGCCGGACCGGGTCTCCAGCAGGTACTGCAGGCCCTCGTGGGTCAGCAGCCCGCCGCCCGAACCGACAAGGTACACGTTGCGCAGGCCCTCGCCCACAACCTCGGTCGCGAAGGCCTCGATGGCGGGGCGGAGCGCGAGCGCCCGGTCGATGCCGGCGCGGCGCCCGGCGGGTATGGGCTTGAGCTCGGTGACGGGCGGCAGGATCTCGGTGGCCATCGACGGATCGCTCCTTTGCGGCAGAAATCGTGGAGCCGGGTGGGCGGGTCGCCCCTCGGCGGTATCGGATCCGGCCTCAGGGCCAGGTGGCGTCCGGCCCCTCGGCCAGGATCCGGTGCCCCATGAACACCCGCTCGTCGAGGTCGGTGATCCCGCGGAGGAGGGCCGAGAACACCGTGAACCACTGGAGCGGGATGAGGAGGACGAACGGGGTCAGCTGGGGGTGGACCGCCGGGTAGGCGGCCGCGTCGAGCACGAGCGTCCTCGCGCCCGCCTGCTCGGCCAGGGCCAGGCTGCGCTGCGTCATGGACCGCGACTCGTCGGTCCCGACGACGAACACCATGTCGGGGCGTTGGCGCTCGAACGCTTCGATCGGGCCGTGGCGGAACTCGCCACTCTCGACAAACGAGCCGTTGACTCGGATGTTTTCCATGAACACGGTCAGGGCGAACTTGTAGGCGAGACCCCAGAGGGGGCCGGCGCCCACGCAATAGAGCGTCGTGGCGGACAGGAACCGCTGGGCCTGGGCCAGGGCGGGCTCGCGGCTGGCCCGGAAGACCTCGCCAAGGACGCCCGGAAGGCGGCCGAGGTCGGCCAGCAAGGCACGCGCGTCGTCCGCGCGGGGGCTGCCGCTGAGGATGCCGAGCTCGGCCGCGAAGATCGTGACGGCCGCGAGCGGCATGTCGTAAAGCGCGGTGGAGTCGTAGTCGATGACGATGCCCGCCTCGCGCGCCATGGGGCTCGGGAGGGCGCGGCGCCGAATCAGCGCGACGGTGGTGGCGCCCTTGGCGCTGGCGTGGCGCAGCGCGGCGAGCGTGTCTTCGGTGGCGCCCGAGTACGAGGCGAGGAACACGAGGCTGCGGGGGCCGAGATCGACCGGGTCGCGCCACATCAGCTCGTAGCTGGTGAGCGCCTCGCCGACCATGCCACCGTAGCGGTCCACCAGCAGCTGGCCCGAGGTCATGTTCGCAAACGAGCCGCCGCTGCCGACGAAGTAGACGCGGTCCCACTCCCCTTCCGAGGCCCGCCTCGCGAGCGCCTTGATCGCGGCCGTCTGCTCACGCAGGAAGACGCCGAGGTCCGCCTCGATCCGGGGGGCGGTGAACAGCTCGCTCGCGATGGCCTGGTCAACCAACGTGTCAAGAAGCGCCACAGCGTGCCTCGGGTTCGGGGTGCTCGACCGGGGTGATAACGTTCTCATCGGTGGTGTTGAGAACGTTCCCACACCACCACGCCGGCTGTCAAGGGGTGAAGTTCGAGCGGCGTCGCGAGACCCGGCCGGCGCCCGCCCGAGCGGGGCTCACGCACGGGCCCTCGGCAGCTGGATGCCCGCTATGCTCTCCGGACGATGGCGACTTTTCCGTCTCCCGTGCTCCGGCCGCGCCCGGCGCCGTCGCGCCGGCCGTGGGCCGGCGGTCGGCTGGGCGACGGGATCGGCGAGCTGTGGCTCGCCGGACCGGAATCCATCGTGGACACCCCGGAGCGCGCCGTCACGCTCGACGAGCTCGCTGAGGACCTCGGCGAGACGCTTGTCGGCCGACGCGGCATCGAGCGCCTCGGACGCAGGTTCCCGCTGCTCGTCAAGCTCATCGACGCGGGCGACTGGCTCTCGCTCCAGGTCCACCCGTCCGACGAGGTGGCGCGCCGTCGCCACGGGCCGAGCGCGGTCGGCAAGGCCGAGGCGTGGGTCGTCCTGGCCTCGGTCCCGGGTGCCGTCCTGATCACGGGCCCGCGACCCGGGCTCGGCGCGGCCGAGGTGCGGGAGCACATCGCCAACGGCACGCTCGGGCGAGGCGAGTGCCTGGATCGCCCGGCCGTGCCCGGAGACGTGCTGTACCTGCCGGCGGGCACGGTCCACGCGATCGGAGCCGGCGTGCTCGTGTACGAGATCGAGCAGCCGTCGGACATCACCTACCGCATCTCCGACTGGGGCCGGCCCGCAGTCCCCGGCCGCCGGCTGCACCGGGACGAGGCGCTCGAGGCCGCGAGGCCCGAGCAGTGCGCCCTGCTCCGGGGCCAGGCGTGGCAGCTCGACGCCGATGGCCTCGCCGCCCCAGAGTTCGCGCTGGAGATCCTCGGCCCGGGCGCAACGCACTGGCGCGACCCTCGCGGCGAGACTCCCGAGGTCGTGTCGGTCGCGGGCGGCGCGGCGGTGCTGGCGGGCGACGACTGGACCGAGCCCCTCGGGCCCGGCGAGGCCGTCGTCGTGGCGGCCGCGTCGCGCGGGTACCGGATCGAGGCGGAGCCCGGCACTCGGGTGCTGGTGGGCTCGCTCCCCGCCTGATCGCCTCGCTGCCGGCCTGGCGTCAAGCCCGATCTGGCGGGGGGAAGCCGGTGGAGCCCCGTGCGATGAACGTCGTGTCCAGCGTCACGACCCGGGCCGGGGAGGTATCTCCTTGAAGCCGGGCCAGCAGGCGGCGGGCGGCTTCGGATCCGAGGTCGTAGGTGGGCTGCGCGACAACGGTCAGCGGGGGCCGAACGATGGTCGTCCACTCAAGGTCGTCGAACCCCACGAGCGAGACGTCCTCAGGGATCCGGCAGCTCGCCTGCAGCACGCCCTCGTACACGCCGAGCGTCATGACGTTGTCGGTGGTGAACACCGCAGTGGCGGGATCGCTCAGCCGCAGCACCTCCGCCACCTCCGCGGCGGCGGCATCGCGCGAGTACCGGACCATGCGGATCAGCGCGTCGTCGCCCTGAATCCCAGCCCTCGCCAGGCCGTTCAGGTAGCCGGCGAGCCGCGCCTGGTTGGTGTGGATCAGCCCCTGGCTCGTGATCAGCGCGATGCGCCGATGACCCAGCGCCGTCAAGTGGGCGACTGCGTGGCGCGCGGCGTTCTCGTTGTCCACCACCACCGCGTCCGCGTCCATGCCGGGCACCACGCGGTCGAGCAGCACGACCGGCGTGCCGTGGGCGATCAGCTCGTGGAGGTGCGGCCCGCCGTCGCTCGCTGCCGGGGCGATGATCACACCGTCGACGCGCTTCTCGTGGAGCGTGCGGACGGCGGCGCGCTCGATCCCCGGGTCCTCGTCGCTGTTGACCAGCAGCACCTCGTAGCCAGCCGCGTGGGCGACGTCGGCGACCCCGCGGGCGGCGCGGGCGAAGAAGGGGTTCTCGATGTCGGCCACGACCAGGCCCAGCGTGTGCGTGGTCCCGGTGATCATGCTGCGGGCCAGCGAGTTGCGCCGGTAGCCGAGCTCGAGGGCCGCGGCAGCCACTTGGGCGCGCACCGATGCGCTCACCGCCCCATAACCGCCCATGGCGCGCGCAGCCGTTGCGGTTGACACGCCTGCGCGCGCCGCGACGTCCGCGATGGTGGGGGCGCTGCGGGTTCGACGAGCCACCTTGGCAGCATAGCCTCTGGCGCGCGCCGAGCCTCCGGGTTCCCGCCACCCGCCGTGGGACCGTCCCGCGCCCGCCCGCGAGCCCACGCCGACGCCCTACACTCGGGGCATGGACCTGCCGACGCCGCTCCGCTACCTCTCGGCCTCGGATGTGGCCGCTGCCATGCCGGCACTCCCCGAGCGCCTCGCCCTGGCCGAGGCCACGCTCCGTGGCCTCGCGGGCCCCGCCGAGCTGCCCGCCAAGATCGGCGTCCACCCCCGCCCGGGGAGCTCGTTCGCCCACGCGATGCCGGCCTACCTGCCCGGCGCCTCGGCCGACGGGTCCGATGACCGCCTGGGCGTCAAGTGGATCCTGGGCTTCCAGGGCAACGCCGCCCGCGGCCTCCCCGCCCTGAGCGCGCTCCTCATCCTCAACGACCCGACCACGGGTCTCGCCACGGCCATCCTCGACGCAGGGCCGATCACCGCCCAGCGGACGGCAGCCGTGTCCGGCGTGGCGATCCGGGCCTGGGCCGCGCCGGCGGACCCCCGCCGTCCCCGCGCGGCCCTGATCGGCGCCGGAGCCCAGGGCCACAGCCACCTGCCCGTGATCGCCGGCCTCCTGCCCGGCGTCGAGCTCGCCGTGTTCGACCGCGACGCGGCGCGGGCCGGTGCGCTGTGCGAGACCGCCCTCGGCCTCGGGGGGATCGCCGCCGCCGCGGTCGCGTCGTCAGCGCGCGCCGCCGTCGAGGGGGCCGACGTGGTCGTGACGGCCGCGTCCTTCGCGCCACCGTCCGAGCGCCAGGCGATGACCAACGACTGGCTGGCCGCGAACGCGCTGGTGGTCCCCGTGGACTACGCGACGATGTGCGCGGCGGAGGTCGCCCGCGACGCCGCCCTGTTCGTGACCGACGAGACCGAGCAGTTCCTCGCCAACCGGGACGCCGGCCAGTTCGACGGCTACCCGGAGCCGCAGGCGATGATCGGGGCCGTGCTGGACCGAGCCGCGCCGAGGCCCGCCGGCCGGGTCGTCGTCACGCACCTCGGCACCGGCCTCGCGGACGTGGTGTTCGGGTCCGCGATCCTCGCCGAGGCCGAGCGTCGCGGCCTGGGGACGCTGCTCCCCCGCTGACCCCGGGCAGCGGACCGCGAAACCGAGGCTCGACGCCCGCCCGCGTGGGGCAGACTGACGGGCACCCCGGAGGGCGAGGAGCGGAGGAGCGGAGGATGGGTCGGATCGCGAAGCGGGGCCTGTGGGGCGTCGCCGTCGTCCTGCTGGTCGTGGTGGCGCTCGTCGTCGGCAGCGTCGGCTGGGTCACGGCCGCCGCGCAGCCGGTGACGTCGGGGAACCTCGCCGTCGCGGGGCTCCACGGGCAGGTGCGCGTGGACCGCGACGTCAACGGGATCGCCCAGATCACGGCCGGCGACGCCCACGACCTGTTCTTCGCCCAGGGCTGGGTCCACGCCTCGGAGCGGCTGTGGCAGATGGAAGTCTGGCGCATGGCGGGCGCCGGACGCCTGGCCGAGATCCTCGGCCCCGCGGCGCTCAAGCAGGACGAGTTCATCCGCACCCTCGACTGGCGGGGTGCGGCCAAGCGCGACTACGCCGCCCTCTCCGCGGGCGCTAGGGCCGTGCTCCAAGCCTACAGCGACGGCGTGAACGCGTACGTCGACGGCCATCCCGGGCCGCTCGGCGCCCCCTTCGAGCTGGTCGCGCTCAAGTACGGCCTCGGCGACGCGCTCCACGGCTATCGTCCCGAGCCCTGGGGCCCGCTGGACATCCTGACCTTCGCCAAGGTGCAGGCGTGGAGCCTCGGCGGCAACATGGACACGGAGATCTTCCGGATGCTCGAGGACCAGCGGCTGGGCGACCCCAGGCTGACCGACGAGCTGTTCCCCGCCTACCCGGCGGGCCGGCCGGTGATCGCCTCGCCGCAGCAGACGGGGATCGGCGCCTCGTCGGCAGTCCCGCCCGCGCCGAGCGCGACCGCCGGGATCGCAGGCGCGCCGGCCCTCGTCACGGCCGCCACGTCGGGCGCGTGGGCCGACCTGGCTCAGACCGCGGGCGGCATCGGCGCGGAACTGGGCCTCACCGGCGCGCGCGGGATGGTGGGCATGGCCGGCATCGGCTCCAACAACTGGGTCGTGGACGGGACGTACACGCAGAGCGGCAAGCCGATGCTGGCCAACGACCCCCACCTCGGCTTCAACATGCCGTCGATCTGGTACGTCAACGGCCTCCACTGCGCCCAGGTGAGCGCAAGCTGCCCGTACGACGTCGTCGGCGTCACCTTCCCGGGCACCCCGGGCGTGATCGCCGGGCACAACGCTCGGATCAGCTGGGGCGTGACCAACGTCAACCCCGACGTCCAGGACCTGGTCATGGAGAAGCAGGACCCGGCCAACCCCGCCCGGTACCTCACCGCGAGCGGGTCCGAGCCGTTCACGGTCCGCAACGAGGTCATCAAGGTGGCCGGGGGCCAGGACGTGACCCTCACCGTCCGCGAGACCGGCCACGGCCCGATCGTCAACGACGCCGACGCGCGACTGGCCGGCAACCCGACGCTGTTCGCCCTCCGCTGGACGGCGACCGCCCTGCCGGACCGCGTGCTCGAGGCGTTCCTCGACATCGACACGGCCGCCAACTGGGCGCAGTTCCGGGACGCGCTCCGGCTGTTCGGGGCGCCGTCGCAGAACTTCGTGTACGCGGACGTGGACGGCAACATCGGCTACCAGATGCCGGGCGCCATCCCGATCCGCTCCGACCCGTCCGATCACGGCCTGCGGCCGGTGCCCGGCTGGGACGGCCGGCACGAGTGGGTGTCGTTCATCCCGTTCGACCAGCTGCCGTCCGTGTACGACCCGCCGTCCGGTCGCATCGTGACCGCCAACAACCCGGTGGACGCGGGTTCGCTGTTCATCGGCGCGGAGTACGACCGCGGCGACCGGGCGGCCCGGATCACCCAGATGCTCGACGCGGCGAAGGGCACGGTCACGACGCAGACGATGAGCGCGATCGAGGGCGACACCACGCTGCTGCGCGGCGCCCGGATGCAGGCGGCGCTGCAGGCGATGAGCCCGCACCCGGCAACCGCAGACGGCCAGGCGGTGCTGGGCCAGATCCTCGGCTGGGACGGCACCTGCACGGTGTCGTCCGTGGGCTGCACCTCGTTCAGCGTCTTCGAGCTGGCCGTGGAGCGGGCGATCTTCGACGGCAACCTCGGGCCATGGGCCGCGAGCTACGTCGGCTCGGACTGGGCGAACGACCTGACGGCCACGCTGATCGGGACGCCGGACGGCCGGGCGTCCGCGTGGTGGGGCGACCGCGCGAAGGGCACGGGGGCCGATGCCGCGGCGGTGACGGCCAAGGCGCTCGACACCGCGGGCAGCTGGCTCCGCCGGGACCTCGGCGACCCGGGCACCTGGTCGTGGGGCCGGATCCACACCATCGCCTTCCGCGAGGCCACATTCGGCTCGGCCGGGATCGGACCGCTCGACTGGTACTTCGACACGTCACCCGTGCCGGTCAACGGCGCCAGCGGCGCGGTGGACAACACGTACTACCAGTGGTCGGTGGCCTACCCCGACCCGGTGGCCGGCACGCCGCCCGCCGCCACCTCGCTGGCCGGCATCTTCGCGGTCACCAACGGCCCCTCGATGCGGGCGATCTACGACATGGGCAACCTCGACGCGTCGCGGGTCATCACCACCACCGGCCAGAGCGGCGTGCCGTTCAGCTCGCACAACACCGACTTCATCGCCCGGTGGCTGGCGAACCAGACCGTGCCGCTGCCGTTCACGGCCGGCGCGGTGGCGCAGGCGTCGGCGGCGGCGCTCGTCCTCCATCCCGCCCCGTGACGGCGGGCGGCGCCAGCGCTCCCGCCGCCCGAGACCGAGGTGGCGTCGCAGGCTCGCTGGCGGCGGTGGTCGCCGCGTGCATGTTCGGGATGCTCGGGCCGCTCACCAAGCTGGCCGGCGACGCGGGCCTGCCGGGCACCGCCATGACCGCCTGGCGGGCGCTGCTCGGCGTCACGTTCATCGCGGTCGTCCTGGTGGCCACCCGGTCCGCGGGCGAGAGCGTGGCGGCGCTCCGGGCGCTTGGCCGGCGCGGCTGGGGCGCGCTGATGACGGCCGCCGTGTCCGGCCTCGTGCTCAACGCGGCGATGTTCAACGCCTTCGGGATGGCCCCCGTGGCGGTCGTCCTGATGATGTTCTACACGTACCCCGCCGGGGTCGTCGTCGCGGACGTCGTCCTCGGCCACGAGCGGCTGACCCGGTGGCGCTCGGCCGCGCTGGCCCTCTCGATGGGCGGCGTCGTCCTCGTCCTCGCGGGAGGGTCGCCCGCGGCCGGGGCCGCCTCGAACCTGGTCGGCGGCATCGTGCTCGGGCTGGTGGCATCGGCGGCACAGGTGCTCTTCGTCGAGGTCAGCCGGACCGGGTACCGCTCCGTACCGTCCGCCGGGGCGTCGGGCCTGATCATGGCGGTGGCGGCGGTCGGGGCCGCGACGCTCGCCGCGGTGGCGGGGCAGGGCGACGGGCTGCTGGTCCCCCTCCGGACCCCGGGCGTCTGGCCGCTGATCCTGCTCGCGGGCGTCGCGGCGGCCGGTGTCAGCTCGTGGCTGTTCCTGGTCGCGATCCGACAGATCGGCGGCACGCGGGCGGGGATCCTGATGCTGTTCGAGCCGGTCACCGGCGTGATCCTCGCGGCCGTGTTCCTGGGCGAGTCCATGAACCCGGCCCAGGCCGTCGGCACCGCGCTCGTCCTGCTCGGCGCGCTGGTGCTGCAGCGGACGGCCGAGCCGCATCTCGAGCCCGTCGTCGAGACGGCCGCCAGCCCGGTGGCCTGACCGCCGCCCGCTGGGACGCCCGGCACGTCAGTCCTCGTTGACCTCCAGGGGGCCGTTCGGGACCTCGATCAGGAGCCGCCCGCCCTCCTCCACAACCGGGTAGACCGCGAGCGGCAGGTCTGCCGGAGGGTCGAGCGGCTCGCCGCCGTCCAGCTCGAACCTCGAGAGGTGCAGCGCGCAGGTCAGGGCGCCGCGGGTGAGGAACCCCTGGTCGAGCTCGAAGTACTCGTGCGAGCAGGTGCCCTGCAGCGCGTGCACGACGCCGCCGGACCGGACGACCACGACCGGGCTCACCCCGCCGTCCACCCAGACCAGCTGCATCTCCCCTTCCCCCACCGCGTCCGCGGCGAGAAGGTCGATGCGCCGCGTCACGCCGCGGTGGCGCTGCCGGCGGACCCGAAGCCCGCCGCCCACTTCGCCTCGAGGGCCTCGCGGAGGCGCTCGCGCGCCTCCTCGAGCGGCACGCGCGCCACCACCGGCTCGAGGAACCCGAGCACGATGAACTTGCGCGCCTCGCCCGGGTCGATGCCCCGGCTCTCGAGGTAGAAGAGCTGGCTCTCGTCGATCGGTCCGACGGACGAGGAGTGCGCGGCGCGGCGACAGTCGGGCTGGTCGATCTCGAGCGACGGGATCGCCACCGCGCGGGCGCTCTTCGAGAGGTTCATCCCGAACTCGCCCAGGAAGCTGTCGGTCCCGACGGCGGTCCTGTCGATCGTGATGAGGCCCTTCATGTAGCTGCGCGCCCGGTCGAGCAGGGCGCCCTTGCTGAGCAGCTCGCCCGTGGTGTCGCGGCCGATGTGGTGCGTGTACGAGGTCAGGTCGTGCAGCTGGTCGTTGGCGCCGAACACGATCTCCACCTGCTCGACCGTGCTCCGGTCGCCGGCCAGCACGTTGTCCACGCGCGACCTGACAAGCCGGCCTCCGAGCTGGGCGAGCGCCCAGCGCAGGTCCGCGCCCTCGCCGATGCGGGCGAGCCGCTGCTGGAGGACGATCTGGTCGGGCCCGGTCTCCTGCAGGCTCGACAGGGCGAGCCGGGCGTGGGCCCCAAGGTGGATCTCGGTGGTCAGCGAGAGCAGCGCCTGGGCGCCCGGGACCGCACCGTCAGAGGCGACGAGCTCCTCGACCACCGAGGCCTCGGCGCCGTCCTCGAGCACGATGACCGTCCGCGCGATCTGCGTCCGCGGGGCGCCGGCGCGCCAGCGGATCACGATGGGCCGCTCCACGCGGACGCCGGCGGGCACGATCAGCACCGCGCCCTGCGTCCAGGCCGCGCGCGCCATGGCGGCGAACTTGTCGTCGGCGGGCAGCGCAGGGTCCGCGATCAGCGTCTTGAAGCGCTGGTAATCGCTCATGGCCAGGCCGCCCAGCGTCATCAGCCGAACGCCCGCCGCGGCGGCCTCGGCCGAGATGGTCGCCGTGGTGACGGCCTCGCCGTCGAACTCGAGCTCGCCCGCGGTCGCGTCACCCGGCTCGTGGGCGCCCGCGACCGGAACCGCGCCAGTGTCCTGCGCCGTCGCGTACGGCGTCGCGCCGTCGAGCGCGGCCGCGCGCAGGTCCACGTACGGCGTGTACAGGCGATTGGGCTCCACGGGGAGCGCCTCGAACCGCGCGAGGGCGGCGGCCCGCTCCGCGCGCATGAACTCCGGCTCGTCGTGGCGGTCGCTGATGGCGGTGACCAGCTCGGCGGTGACGAACGAGAAGGGCAGATCGTCGGGGGCGCGACGGGGGGCGCGCGCCGGGCGCGCCGGGGTTGACGTTTCGGCCGCCTCCGTCATCCGAGCGAGCCCTCCATCTCCAGCTTCACGAGTCGGTTGAACTCGATGGCGTACTCCATCGGCAGCTCCTTGGTGAACACCTCGAGGAAGCCCTGGATGATGAGGTTCTGCGCCTCATTCTCCGTCAGGCCCCGGCTCATGAGGTAGAAGACCTGCTCGGCCGAGATCTTGCCCACGGTGGCCTCGTGGGTCATCGTGGTGTCGTCCTCGCCGATGTCGATATACGGGTAGGTGTCCGAGCGGCTCTGGTCGTCGAGCATCAGCGCGTCGCAGCGGACCGAGGCCGTCACGCCGGTGGCGCCGGGCGCCACGCGCAGCTGGCCGCGGTAGGTGGCGCGCCCGCCGTCCTTGGACACGGACTTGGACACGATGCGGGACGTGGTGTTGGGCGCCAGGTGGATCGCCTTGGCGCCCGTGTCCTGGTGCTGGCCCTTGCCGGCCACCGCGACTGAGATGACCTCGGCGCGAGCGCCCTCGCCGCGGAGGTAGATCGCCGGGTACTTCATCGTGAGCCGCGATCCGGTGTTCGCGTCCACCCACTCGACCGTCGAGTTCGCGTACGCGTGGGCGCGCTTGGTGACGAGGTTGTAGACGTCGTTCGACCAGTTCTGGATCGTGGTGTAGCGGACCTTGCTGCCCGGCAACGCCACCACCTCGACCACCGCCGCGTGGAGCGAGTCGGTGGCGTAGATGGGCGCGGTGCAGCCCTCGATGTAGTGGACCTTGGCGTCCTCGTCCACCACGATCAGCGTCCGCTCGAACTGTCCCGTGTTCTCGCCGTTGATGCGGAAGTAGGCCTGCAGCGGCAGCGGCACCTCGACGCCCTTGGGCACGTACACGAACGAGCCGCCGGACCAGACCGCGCTGTTGAGCGCGGCGAACTTGTTGTCCTCGGGCGGGACGACCGTGCCGAAGTACTTGCGGAAGATCTCCGGGTACTCCTTGAGCGCCTGGTCGGTGCCCATGAACACCACGCCGATCTTGGACAGCTCCTCGCGGACGGAGTGGTAGACGACCTCCGAGTCGTACTGGGCGCCGACGCCGGCAAGGAACTTGCGCTCGGCCTCCGGGATGCCCAGCTTCTCGAACGTCTGCTTGATCTGGTCCGGGACGTCGTCCCAGGACTTCTCCTCGCGCTCGGACGGCTTGCGGTAGTAGACGATCTTGTCGAAGTCGATGTCGTCGAGGCGCCCGCCCCAGCTGGGCATCTTGCGCTTCAGGAAGTGGTCGTAGGCGCGCAGCCGGAACTGCAGCATCCAGTCCGGCTCGTTCTTGAACCGGCTGATCTCCTCCACGGTGTCGCGCGTGAGGCCGCGCTTGGTCTCGGCGAGGTAGACGATGTCGTCGTGGAAGGCGTACTGGTCACGCTCGTCGCGGACCAGATCGCGAGTTGAGCTCATTGGCTGCTCCGGTGCAGGCGGCTGGCGCCGCGGAGGCGATTTCGGCGGGGCGCGGCGGGTTCCGCGAGGCGGACGCGCGCTGGGCCAGAGGGCTGACGCGGCCCGGCGCTAATCCCTAGTGGAATTATCGGAATTACCGGGCGAAACGTCAACGTCAATCGGCGGGGCCAGGGACACCCTCGCCGGGGAGTGCCCGCCACGGATCGGCCTTCGCTCCGGTCTCGCTGCGAGCGGGCCACAGGGGCAGGTCGCCCGACATCTCGCCGAGGCCTCCTGCCGCCGCGTCGTCGCGGCCCTCGGCGATGGCGGGTCCGCGGTGGAACCGATCCCACGGCGGCTATGATGCGGGCCGCAGGCAGGGGATCCGCGGAGGCTGGATGCCGCTCACGATCGCAGACGTCGCTCGGAAGGCCGGGGTCGGGAGGGGCACGGTCAGCCGCGTCCTGAACAACAGGCCCAACGTGGACCCCGAGACGCGCGCTCGCGTCCAGGCGGTCATCGACGGGCTGGAGTTCGTCCCGAGCGCCGCCGCCCGCCGCCTGGCCGCGGGCCGGTCGTTCAGCGTCGGCGTCGTGGTCCCGTTCCTCGCCCGCCCGTCGGTCGTGGAGCGCCTCCGCGGCATCGAGCTCGGCCTCGCGCGGCTCGGCCTCGACATGATCACGTTGAACGTGGAGTCGGCGGAGCGCCGGGACGCCGTCCTCCGGACCGTCGCCCGCCCGAAGCGGATCGACGGGCTGATCCTGGTGTCGATCGCGCCGCGCGAGGACGAGCTGGCGCGCATCCAGGCCACCGGTCTGCCGCTCGTCCTGCTGGACGCGCACCACCGGAGCGTTCCCAGCGTGGTCATGGACGACGCGGACGGGGGCCGGATCGCCGCCCGTCACGTGCTCGAGCTCGGCCATCGGCGGCTCGGCTTCGTGGGCGACGCGCCGCGGCCGGGCGTCGGCCTCTCGTCGAGCCGGCTGCGCCTGCGCGGCGTGGAGCAGGCGCTCCGTGAGGAGGGCCTGGCGATCCGGGGCGATCACCTGGGCCTCGCGGAGCACTCGCGCCAGAGCGCCCGCCGCTCCGCCGAGGCCATCCTGGCGCGCCCGGACCGGCCCACGGCCATCGTCGCGACGTCCGACACCGGGGCGATCGGCGTGCTCGAGGCGGCCGCGTCGCTCGGCCTCGACGTGCCCGGCGAGCTGTCGGTGGTCGGCTATGACGACGGGGAGGCCGCCGACTTCGTGGGCCTGACCACGGTCCGCCAGCCCCTCACCGAGAGCGGCGAGCGGGCGGTGGCGCGCCTCGAGGCGCTCATGGCCGGCCACGACGAGGGCCCGCTCCGGGAGGTCATGCCGGTGACGCTGGTGGTCCGCCGGACGACCGGGCGCCCGCCCGCCGGCTGACCCGAGCCACCGGATCGGGGGCCAGCATGAGGCGCAGCGCCGCGGTCAGGGCCCGGTGGCGCGCCGTGCGCGGCAGCGCGATGCGCGCGACGTCGGCGAACGCGGCGTGCGCCCGCAGCGCGTCGGCCAGGGCGGCTGCGAAGCCCTCGTGCGCCGCGTCGAGCGGGTCGAACCCGTCCTCCCACCACAGGTCGAGCACGCGCAGCACCCCCGCCTTCCGGTCGATGCGCGGCTCGATCCGGCCGACCAGCCGGTCGCCGTACAGGAGCGGCAGCACGTAGTAGCCCCAGCGCCGCTTCGGCGCCGGCACGTACACCTCCCAGCGGTAGTCGAAGCCGTACAGGCGGAGCAGCAGGTCGCGGTCCCAGGCGAGCGGGTCCAGCGGCGCGAGGAAGGCGACCGCCGGCGCGCGGTCGCCGGGCCGGCCCGCCGCCCACGGGTGCCCGGGCTCGCCCTCCGCCGCCAGCTCCGCCTCGGCGAGGTCGAGCAGCGGGAGCGACGGCGCGGGGATATACCGGTGGCCCCGCAGCCCCTCCACGGCGACCGGGACGATCTCGCCGCGCGCCACCAGCTCCGCCCGCAACTCGTGGCGGTGCGGCGTGTCGTTCGCGGTGCCGGCCCAGAGCGCGTACTCGCCGGTGGCGCCGAGCAGGCCGACGGCCCGATAGCGGGAGCGCAGCTTGTGCAGCCGCTGCTCGCGCTCCGGGGGCCGCTGCGCGAGGAGCTCCGCCGGGAACAGCCGCTCGGCGAGGTCGTACACGCGGCGGTTCCCCTCGCGGCGGGCGATGGCCAGGATCCCGGCCTCGGCAAGCGCCTCGAGCAGCGCGCGGACCTGGTTCGTGGGGCGCCAGTACCAGTCGATCGCCGCGCGCGGCTCGATGTCGGTGGAGCTGAGCGGGCCGCCCTCGCGGATGCGCGCGAGCAGCTCGTCCACCAGCGGCGCGTGCTCGTCGAACGAGCCGGCCTCGTGACGCGCCCGCACGCGATCCCAAGTCAGCCGGTAGTAGGGCAGCTCCGCGGTCGGCACCAGCGAGAGCATCTTGTTGTACGTCTCGTACAGGACGCGCTCGCGGTAGAGGAGGTCGTCCGTCCACGCCCGCCGGTAGCCCGCGATCCGGGCGAGGAGAACCAGGTCGTGGTTGCGGCCGGCCACCTCCAGCGGGTCGAACTGGAGCGAGCCCAGGTGGCCCACCGCGCGCATGACCGACGCCGGCTCCGCGGGCAGGGCACGAGGCGGCGCCAGCAGGTGATGGTGGACGAGGTAGCGGCGGGCGGCGCGGGCGGAGACATGGCGGGGCTGGTCGGTCACGGGCACATCGTAGGGGGCAGACCTCGATGGCAGGGCCGTCGCCGGGGAGCTGACGCTGCGTCGGGGCGGGCGGGGCGGGCGGGGCGGGCGGGGCGGCGCGAGGCTGGGGATGGGGAGCTGAGCGGGTTTCCACATGTGCCACGCGCCGCGAGTCCCCGCCCGTGCCGACGTGCCGCGCCCCGTGCCGCGAGTTGCCGCGCCCCGTGTCGCGCCCCCGGCACCATTCGCTCGCCGTCGCCGCCCCGTGCCGCGGCCGTGCCGCGCCCCGTGCCGAGCCCCGTGCCGCGAGTCCCGGCACCGTTCGCTCGCCGTCGCCGCCCCGATTACGGGTGAGGGCGGTACTCGCGCGCGCAGGGACCGGCCTGTGCAGTCAGGTACCGCCCTCAACCGTGCCGGACGCCAACTTCGCCGCCGCAGGCGCCGACCTGCCGTCGAGTACCGGCTCCACCCGTAGGCGAAGCGAACCCGATGGGGGCAAGGCCCGACCC
>JAJXTS010000168.1 GCA_021783595.1 Chloroflexota bacterium
CTACGCGCGTGCGACGAGGGGAAGCCCCAGCGGCCCGGCGTGCCGACGAGGACGCGCACGCGCGGGTCGGCCGGCCGGCGGCGGCGCACGAGCCGCTTGAGCACCACGCTCACCGCATGGGCGCCGGCGACCGCGGCGGTCGCCCGCAGCCAGGCGTGCCGCCGTCCGGGGTCCAGCAGGGCGCCGGCGAGGCCGAGCGCGATCGGCCCCCAGGCGTGCTCCCCCGCGCCGCTGAGGACGAGGGCGCTGCCGAGCGCCGGCCGCGACGAGGCCAGCGACTGGATCCGGAGGACCGCGGCGGTCTCCCGGTCGGCGCAGGTCCGTCCTCGGGCGGGCGGGAACGACGTCACCCCCTGCCCGGGAGCCGGTTCGGACCGGAGTTGGGCGTCACCGCCCGGGCGCATGGCGCTCACGGCGTCGGCTGGCTAGCGCGTCATGACCGCGATGAAGTCCCGCGACGAGGGTTGCAAGTACCGGTAGGGGTTGGGCTGCTCGTCCGGAGTGAGCATGTGGGGCACGGCCACGCCCTTGCTCGGGTGCGTGTAGGTGATGAAGTTCGTCCAGGCGGGGTTGATGTCCAGCTCCATGGCCCGCACCGCGCCGGCGGCCTGGGCAATCCGGGCCAGGCTGCCCGCCGAGAGCGCCGGCCCGATCACGAACACCAGCGAGCCGTCCGCGCGGATCCCGATGGCGGTCCGCCAGACGAAGAACGCTCCGGTCAGGGTCTTGCCCCACGTCGTGGTGGTCGTGCTGTTCACGAGCGGCGAGACGACGCCGTTGTCCACCAGCAGGACGAGGTTCTGGCGCACTGCGGCGACGTCCGGGCCGGGGGCCGCGGAGCCCCACTGGACGATGTCCACGTGGCCGTCCTTGTAGAACACCAGCGACGCCGCGCCCGGCTTGAGCGGGACGGCCGCCTGGCCGTCAGCCCACCAGCCCCCGTTGGCGTCGTCCAGCCGGAACCCCGAGTTGAACGTCGCCAGCAGGCTGCTGCGCTGCGCGGTCAGGACCTGCGTCGCCTGCGACCAGCCGGAGCCCCCGGGAAGCTGGTAGCCGGGGTGCAGGACCAGCTTGACCTGGCTCTGGTCGATCCAGACCACGCCGGCGAGATAGCTCGTGTGCTGGGCGTCCGGCCGCAGGAATGCCGCCCGCAGCACCGGCTGGCCGTTGAGCCTGTCGAGCGTCTGCCAGGTTCCCTCCCGCGGCAGGGGCGGGCTCACGATGGGCGTGATCGGGGCTGGGCTGGCCACCACGACCGGCGTGGGGCTGGGCGTCGGGCCGGCACCGGTGGCGGCCGGGGACGCCGGGTCGGGCGCGCCACCGGATGCCGTCGGCGAGGTGGACCCTCCGGCCGAGCCGGTGTCCGAGAGGAGCGGGGCGACGGACGGGATCCCGCCCGCGACCGTCCCGCCCACCTTGGGCGGGTCCACCTGGTACTGGATCTGCTCGAGGCCGCCCACGACGAACCCGAGGCCGTTGGACCGGGCCCACTCGGCCACGCGCGCGTCGAGGGGGTCGGTGCCGGGCTCGAGGAGGGCGCCGCCGAGCGACCAGGCGAGCCACAGCAGGGCGACCGCCAGCAGGCCCGCTGCGCCGAGCCACACGCGGCGATGGCGCGACTGGGCGCCTCCGCGTCCTCGGGATCCGCGGGGCCGTTCGGCGATTGGTCGGTCGTCTCGGTGCACGCTCACCTGCCTGGGGGTTGTGGTCGACGGGATGCGCCCTTGAGGGCCCGGCGGAGTGTATCGCCGGAATGTGAATCGTCCGTGAGAGCGGGATATGGGACAGCACATGCCCCGGACGGGACGTCGGGGCGGCCGGTCAGCGCTCGAGGGCCTCGCGGGCCGACCCGCCCGTCCGGGCCTCGCAGCCCAGTTCCTCCAGCTGGCACCGGGCCACGCCACGGGTCGTGGGCTCGTCCTCGACCAGCAGGAAGGCCTCCCTCCCAACGGGCGGGACCCGCGGGGATGGATCCGCCGCGACGGCCGTCGCAGCCGGGACTTCGGGCAGGCCGATCGCGAACGAGGTGCCGTGCCCGGGGGTGGAGGACACGCGGACGGCGCCGCCGGACGCCCGCACGAAGCCACACACCATCGACAGGCCGAGCCCGGTCCCGCGCCCTGGCCCCTTGGTCGTGGACAACGGCTCGTGGATCCGGGCCAGCGTCGCCTCGTCCATGCCGGCCCCCGTGCCCCTCACCCTCAGGCGAGGCACGTCGCCGAGCCGCTCCACCCCGACCTCGAGCACGCCGCCGTCGGGCATCGCGTCGCGCACCGCTCGCCGCCGCAATCCCGGGCCGACAGGGTGATCTCGGCGGCGAACTCCGTCCCGTCGGCGCGCAGCGCCATCACGCGGGTCCCGACGCCACCCGGCGGCCCCGCCTCGCCGGAGGGGAAGGCGGCCATGCGACCCCGGTGCTCGGGCCGGTGCGCCTCGGGCACCAGCCGCGCCAGCGGCGTGCCGACCCGCGACTCGACCGTCAACCCGAAGGTGCGGACTGCCTCCCCGCCGTCCGCCACGCGCAGGCAGTTGTCGAGCGGGAGCGGGCGCACGGAAGGCCGGACCACGAACAGGCGGACGCCGCGCAGGTCATCGGCGGACATGCCCGGGAACAAGCGGTCCCGGCCCGACCGGTTGACGAGCACGATCAACGCGTCGGCGAAGCGCCCGTCGTCGCCCAAAACGGCCCGGTGCACCCCGACCGAGTCGGACGTGGCGTCAAGCGCAGCGGAGAGCGGGTCGAATGGCCGGTCGGCGAGCGAGCACCGGCGGCTGCGGGACGTGACCGGATCAGGGGTTCCGGGTTCGGATCCTGGCGCGCCAGCCAAGCCCCCCAATCCCACACGAAACGGTCCCCTCACCGGAGCCGTGTCCCTGCCTCCGGACCAGGGCGGCCTGGGTCCGCCTGCTAGCGTGACGATCCTCGTCGCCCGTCCCTGCGCCCCCTGCAGCAGCACGGCGAGCCCACCAGTTGGGGCGCGCCGTGACTCGTGCCTACGTTCCCTACCTTCGCCCCGTCAACGTCCTAGCCGACTCCCGCGAGGAGGACCGGCACCGGGACCTTGAGCGGCGCACCGGCCATCTGCGGGCGATCCGCGAATCGGCGGAGCGCCTCCCGGACGGGACGATCGGCAGGACGCAGATCCTCCTGGTCGGGGGCGAGTGGACGGCCGTCTGCGCGGTGGCCTGACCCCGGGCCAAGCGCCCTCGCGCCGACCGTCGCCGGCACCTCGCGACAGGAGTGGCGGCCCGGGGCCGGTTCCGGCGCCCGGCCCGCGGGCTCGGCATACCATGGCCCGGACCGCCCCGGCGGCGGGGATCGCGCGCCGGTGCCACGAGGTTGGCCAGGCATGATCCGCCGATCGCTCACGCTCGCCCTGCTGTCGCTGATGCTGGCGTCCTGCTCCTCGGGGTCGGCGGCCCCGTCCGCCCCCGCCGCGTCGTCTGGCCCCGGAGGCGCGCCCGGCTCGCCCTCGGGCACGCCCTCGGCGAGCGACGCGGACGCGGCCTCGGTGGCCACCGCCTACCTGGGCGCCCTGTCGCGGTCCGACTGGTCGGGCGCCGCGGCCATGGAGGACCCGACCATGGCGGCCGCGGCGCCAGCGTCGGCGCTATCCCAGATCGCCGCGGGCCTCGTCGCCCAGTACGGCGCCTTCGGGTCGCTCGGCAGCCCGACCAGCGCCCCCGTGTCGGGCAACACGCTGGTCAGCGTCCCGGTGTCGTTCGCCAACGCGACGGTCACCCTCAACGTGGCCGTCACCGCGGGCGGCCAGGTCAGCGGCCTGCACGTGGCCGCGGTCTCGACTGCGTCCGCGCCGCCGGCCGGCTACGTGAAGCCCGGCGCGTTTACCGAGAGCGCGGTCACGGTGGGCGCGGCGCCGTGGGCGCTGCCCGGCACGCTGACCATGCCGAACGGGGCGGGCCCGTTCCCGGCCGTCGTGCTCGTGGCAGGGTCCGGGCCGGCCGACCGCAACGAGTCGTTCGGGCCCAACGCGCCGTTCCGGGACCTCGCCTGGGGCCTCGCGTCGGCGGGGATCGCCGTCCTGCGCTACGACAAGCGGACCCTCGTGTACGCCAAGCAGATGGCCGCGGACCCGACGATCACTGTCCGCCAGGAGACCACCGACGACGCCGTCGCGGCGATCGCGCTGCTGCGCCAGACGCCGAAGGTGGACCCGGCGCGCGTGTTCGTGGTGGGCCACAGTCTCGGCGCGACCCTCGCGCCCCGCATCGCCGCCCAGGCCCCGGGCCAGCTGGCGGGGATCGCCATGCTCGAGGCGGCCAGCACGCCGCTGCCCCAGCTGATGCTCGAGCAGGTGCAGTACCTCGCCTCGCTCCAGCCGAGTCCCGGGCCGTCCGCGGCCGCAGCGATCGCCGCGCTCCAGGCGGCCGTCGCACTGGCCGAGTCGCCCAGCCTCTCGGCCTCCACGCCCGCGTCCGAGCTCCCCGGCGGCGTCCCCGCCTCGTACTGGCTCGACCTGCGCTCCTACGACCCGACGGCGGCGGCCGCGTCGCTGGCGATCCCGGAGTTCTTCGCGCAGGGCGGCCGCGACTACCAGGTGCCCCCGGCCGAGCTGGGGCCGTGGCAGCGGGCGCTCGCCGGCCACGCCAACGCGACCTTCCACACGTACCCGGCGATGGACCACCTGCTGCTCGACGGCACCGGCCAGCCGTCGCCCGCCGAGTACAGCGTCCCGGGCCACGTGGACGCGCAGCTCGTGGCCGACCTCGCCGCGTGGGTGCTCGCGAACTGACCCTCGGCGCTCGGGCCGGCACGCGCCGCGGGCTGGTGCCCGCCCGCTACGATACGGGCCATGATGACTTTCCCGCCGCCCCAGCCGCCGAGCGCGCCGACCCAGCCGTCGAGCGCGCCGCCGCCGAGCGCGCCGGCCTGGTCCGCGGCGCCGGCCTGGTCCGCGGCGCCGGGTCCGGCGAGCGCCGGGCTGCCCGTCGTGGTGCGCACCTACCGCGGGGGCCAGCACAAGGCGGCCCAGCGCTACCAGCGCGACGCCGCGGGCCTCGCCGCCCAGGGCTACGCCCCGGTCTCCCAGAGCTGGGCCGCCGGCTCGCGCGGCATCACCGAGAACCTCGCGCTGCTGCTGATGGCCTGCACGGTGGTCCTGCTCCCGGTGGTCGCCTACCGGCTCAGGGTCGAGACCGGCGGCGCGCTAACCGTGACCTACCGGCTGGCCCCGTAGGGTTCCGGTGGACGCCCGCGCCCGGCTCCGCGGCTACGCGTAGGGCTCGACCGTCTTGAGCAGGGTCGCCGGGTCCATGCTCGGGCTCACCCGCACGCGCGGCACCGCGAACCGGTCGGACCAGCGCTGCTGCGCGCCCTCCTCCGTGGTCACGGCCAGGCGGAGCCCGGCGGCCCGGACCATCTCCTCCACCGCGGGGTCGAAGCGCCCCGACGGGTAGGAGAACGTGACCGGCG
>JAJXTS010000169.1 GCA_021783595.1 Chloroflexota bacterium
GTGGCGGCAGCCTCGTTCCGCGCCGCGCCGGCGGACGGCATCGTCGCGCACTTCCCCCGGGGCGAGGGGGGCGGCACGGCGGACGGACGGCTCGACGCCGACCTCCGGCGCCTGAGCGAGCTCGTGGACCGCGTCCGGCCGGGCAGCCTGGCGCTGCTCAACGAGCCCCTGTCCAACGTGAACGAGCGCGACGGCTCCGCGATCGTCGACGGGGTGGTCCGCGGCCTGGTCGCAGCCGGTGTCGAGGTGTGGCTCGTCACCCATCACCACGAGCTCGCCGCCGGGCTGCACGCGCGGCCGCCGGCTCCTGCCGCGTTCCTCCGGGCCGCGCGAGGCGAGGGCGGAGCCCGCACCTACCTCGTGACGCCGGCGCCCCCGCTCGACACGAGTTTCGGCGCCGACCTGTGGGCCGCCGAGATCGGCCCGTGGCCGGATGGTCCCGACCCGGGCCCGCCCACCGTCCCGTGACGATGCGCAAGGCGAGTGGGGCGGGGGAGGGGGCGCGGCCGCGCGGCGGCCGACGCGCGTTGGGCGGCCGGCCGTGAGGCGCCCGATCCGCGTCGCTTGGCGCTCGGGCACCCTCGGCGTCAAGGTGGACGAGTGCCCGGCGTGCGGCCGCGTCGGCCCGCACCGAGTGGAGCGGCAGTACCGCTGGCTGGAGCTGGGGCCGCTCGGGATCGTGCCGCTGGGCCTGCGCCACGGCCTCGAGTGCGCGAGCTGCTGGCACTGGACCCCGCTGCCGTGGCGCGCCGTGCGCCGCGGCGTCCGCGCGCGCGCCCTGCCGCTGCCGGGCCGCCCCAGGCCGGGCAGCGCGGCGACCCGCGCCGAGGGCAGGCAGACGCCCGACCTCGATCGCGTGGTCCCGGTGGGCAGCCTTGACGGCGGCACCGCCTACCTCGCGGTCTGGGCGGTGGCGGTCGCCATCCTGGTGGGCCTGGCGCTGCAGCCTGCCGGCAACGAGACCGCCCACGAGTCGAGCAGCACCTGCCTGGTGGTGGTGGGCCTCGCCCCGGGCCAGCCCGTGCCCACGCCGCCGGTCACGGTGTCCGAGACGCTGTGCATCCTGCCGCACAACTTCGAGCCGCTCGCGCAGGTGCCGGTCCAGGGCTTCGGCCCCGCCGCCACCGTGCCGCCGTACGCCGCGGTCGCCGCGCAGGCCGCGGGCCCGTGCGCCTCGGCGTTCGCGGCCGCCTTCGGGTCGCCCGCACCCGGCGGGCCGGTCCCGCTCGTGACCGGCGCGGACGCTCGGGACTGGGGCCGCGGGGACCGGTTCACGTGGTGCGCCGCCGCCGACCCGTCCGACCCCTGGCCCGGCGCGGCGCTGCCGCGCTAGCGACGCCCCGGGGTGCCTCAGCGCCCCTCCAGCGAGCGCGCGATCTCGAGGGCGTAAGCGCGGATGGCGGCCCAGTCCCGGAAATCGCCGACCGGGTGCGTCCGCAGGATCTGCTGGTCGATCCCGGGGAACGCCGGGTCCAGCCGGCCCCCGAACGTCCGGTGCCCGCGGAAGGGCAGCTCGCCCATGGTCCCGAGGACGTTGGCCGCGGGCGGCAGGTCCCGCGCGGCGAGGGCGCGGTCCAGCGGGCCGCTGCTCCAGAGCCACAGCGGCAGGGCCGCCAGCGCCTCGCGCTGCCGGGCGACGAACCGGTGGGCCGAGCGCTGCCAGTGCGCCGCGTACAGGGCGCTGCCCAGCACCACGGCGTCGTACGGCGAGAGGTCCCTGGCGTCGGCGACGGCCATCGGATCGGCCTCGAGGCCCGCCTCGCGGAGTGCCACCGCGATCGCCTGGGCGATCTCCGCGTTGGAGCCCATCTTGCTCGCGTACGCCACCAGCACTCGCGCGCTCATCGTGCTCGCGCCCTCCTTCCTGCCGCGCCCGCCGGACGGGCCGGGCGGCGGTGCGCCCCATCTTGCCGCAGCCGCGCTCCGGGCGGCGCCGGACGGGCCCACGAGCACCCGGTCGCGCGTCCCCGGCCGACGGGGATCGAGGCTCGCCACCACCCACCGGCGACCCGCCCCGGCGCGAACGCCCGGAGGCTCCTCAGGGCGGTGGGGAGGGCGGGGACCCGGGCGGCCTCGCGACGCTCGCGGACTGGCGCCACCGCCGAGGGTATCCTCGACCGATGCCCGATCCCGTCCCGCACGACATCCGCCAGCTCGCCGACGAGCGCTCCCGCGCCCGCCGCGCCCGCGACTGGGCCACCGCCGACCGCCTCAAGGCCGAGCTCGAGGCCGCCGGCTGGAAGGTGGCGGACGCCGCCTCCCTGTACACGCTCGAGCGCCTGCCGCCCAAGGTGGTCGAGGTGGAGGGCGACGTCCGCTACGGCGCCAGCGACGCGGTGCCGTCCCGCCTCGGCGAGCCCGCCACGGGACGCGAGACCGTCGTCCTCGTCGCCGACGCGCGGGAGGGGCTCATCCCGACGGCCGTGGCCTCGCTCCGCACGCACTCGCCCGACGCCCAGGTGGTCGTCGTCGCCAACGACCCGACCGGCCCGGTCGCGGCCGAGCTCGCGGCCCTGCCTGCGGGCGTTGAGGTCCTGCGCCTGGCGGCGCGCCTCGGGACCGCCGCCGCCCGCAACGCCGGGGTCCGGCGGGCGATCGGGGCCGCGGTGGTCCTGCTCGACCCGCGCGTCGAGGCCGCGGCCGACGTCGCGGGCGCACTCGCCCGCGCGCTCGACGACCCGACCGTCGCCGTCGCCGGCCTGCGGGGCCTGGCCACCGACGATCTCGTCCGCTTCGAGGCGGCGCCGCCGGACGCGACCGACGTCGTCGCCGTGGACGCGCTGGCGATGGCGTTCCGCCGTGAGGACTTCCTGGCGCGCGGGCCGCTCGACGAGCACTTCACGCTCGACGTCTACCTCGACGCGTGGTGGAGCCTGGTCCTGCGCGACGTCCCCGAGGACGCCGAGTTCGGCGTGACCCGGCCGCGTCGCGCCGTGGTGGCGCCCGTGCCCTTCACCCTCCGCGGGGACGTGCCGCCGGATCCGGACGAGCGCCTCGCGAAGCGACACCGCTACCGCTTCCTGCGGGACTTCGCCACCCGCCGCGACCTGCTTGTCGAGCCGGCGCAGTAGCGCGAGCGGGGCCCGGGCGGCAGCCCGCCGGCGCCGGGGCCCGCAGGGCGAGATTCTCACCTTGCAGCCCCCCTAACAGAATGACGACGGCAGCGTTCCTGGAGTAGAGGCCTCGCAGACAGCATCGTTCCCCCGGCGGTGTGGCACGGCGAGGCCTCACTTTCTGCCTCCCGCGGCCACCCGGGGGCCGAGCCGGGCCCCGCCCTATACTGCCGCCGTGCGTCGCTGGGTCTGCATCGTGGCCATGCTCGCCGGCTTCTCCGGCAGCGGCTACGCGTGGGCGGCGCGCCCCCGAATCGCCGTGCCGGTGGTCCGCGTGCTCGACCCCCGCCGGCCAGAGCCCGGCCTGCCGGAGGTGGCGTGGTGGAACCTGAGCTGACGGGGCCCGACTCGCCGGAGTGGCGCCGGCCCGACGGACCCCCGCCCGCCCCCGGCCCGCCTCTGCCCGACCCGGCCTGGTGGGACCTGCCCCCCGGCGCGCCACCCGCCCCCGGTTCCCGCTGGCGGCGGGCCGTCCTCGCGCTGGTCGCCCTCGTCGCCGCCCTCGCGCTCGTGGTCCGCCTCCTGCCGGTGCCCCTCGTGAGCACCACGGACCCGACGCCGGCCGCGTCCGCCGGCACCGTCACCGTCCTCGCGGGCTCGCCCACCTCCATCGACCCGGCGCGCCACAACGACCTCGGCAGCGCCCAGTACGTCAGCCAGCTGTACGAGACGCTGACCGCGGTGGACCCGAGCCTCAACATCCGCCCGGCGCTCGCCGCCTCGTGGCAGGTGAGCGGCAACGGCACCCGGGTGACGTTCACCCTGCGCCCCAACCTGGAGTTCAGCGACGGCTCGCCGCTGACCGCGAGCGACGTGGTCCACAGCTGGCGCCGCCTGTTCACGCCCGGCAGCCCGTCCCCGCTCGCCTCGCTCATCGGCGATGTCAAGGGCGCCCGGGAGCTCCTCTCCGGCCAGTCCACGGACCCCGCCACGCTCGGCGTGAGCGCCCCGGACGCCACCACGGTGGTGGTGGACATGGTCCAGGGCGGCGGCAACCTGCCCGCCATCGTGTCCAGCGCGCCGTTCGCCATCGTCCCGCCGTCCGCGGGGGACGCGGAGATCAAGCCGGCGCCCGGCGCCATGGTCACCAGCGGCGCCTACACGCTCGCCTCGGCCAGCGCCGACACCTGGACCCTCCAGGCGAACCCGCACTACTGGGCCGGCACGCCCTCGGTGGGCACGGTCAAGATGCTGCTCACCCTCAACGGGCAGTCGCCGGTGGACGAGTTCTCCGCGGGCACCGTGGACGTCACCCCGATCTCGTTCACGGACGCGGGCTGGCTCGCCTACGACCGCCAGCTGGGGCCGTCGCTGCGGGAGGACCCCAGCCTCTCGGTCACGTACTACGGCTTCGAGACCCGCACCGGCCCGTTCGCGGACGTCCGCGTCCGGCAGGCCTTCGCGGCGGCGATCGACTGGCGACGCCTGGCGGCGCTGGAGGACCCGCTCAACAGCGTGCCCGCCACCGGCATGGTGCCCGCGGGCATGCCCGGCCAGCCAACGGGCTACTTCGTGCCGGCGTTCGACGTCGCCAATGCGAAGTCGCTGCTCGCCCAGGCCGGCTATCCCAACGGCCAGGGCCTGCCGACGATCACGTTCATCGGCGGCGGGGGCGGCGACAGCGATTCCGCCATCGTCGCGATGCTCAAGGCGAACCTGGGGGTGACGGTCCAGTACCAGACCATGGACTTCAACGCGTACCAGCAGCGCCTGGCTACCGACCCGCCCGACATCTGGAGCCTGTCGTGGGTGGCCGACTACCCGGGCCCCAACGACTTCCTGGGCGTGCTCCTAGGATCCGGCTCCACCGCCAACCAGGGCGGCTGGTCCAACGCGGCGTTCGACGCCGCGGTTGCCCAGGGCTCGTCCGCCGCGGACCCGGCCGCGGCCCTCGCGGCCTACACGCAGGCCGAGCAGATCGTTGCCGACCAGGTCCCCGTCGTGCCGGTCTCCTATGGGCGGTCGTGGTCGCTGGTGCGATCCGGCCTCCTCGGCGCGGCGCAGAACGGCACCGGGATCCTCCGGCTCGCGGGGCTCCAGTGGAGCGGGCAGTGATGGGCCGGGGCCGGCCGACGGCCGCGCGCCTGCTGCTCGCGCTGGTCGCGGCGGCCGCGCTGCTGGTGCCCGCGGCGCCCGTCCGCGCGGCCACCTTCGCGTTCGCCAGCCCGTCCGCGACGTCCTCCTTCAACCAGGGCATCGCGTTCGCCGTCCGGTTCAGCGCCAGCGAGGCGCCCGCCCGGGTCGAGGCGCAGATCGCCACGCCCGGCGACGCGGGCCCGTACGTCACCGACCTGCCC
>JAJXTS010000022.1 GCA_021783595.1 Chloroflexota bacterium
GGTCGGCGGCCTCGATCGAGACGGCCTCGGCGCAGCCGGCGGCGAGCAGCCGCCCGGCCATCTCCTCGGAATCGCTGCGGTTCATCTGGCAGCCCAGCGTCCAGACGAAGAACCGCGGCAGCGCAGCGGCCTCGGGCCGGAACTCGGCCAGCCGAGCGTCCTGCGGCTCGAGCGGCGCCAGGCCGCGGGCCGGGCCGGCGGCGGGCGGCACGAACTCCAGGACGGGCAGAGCGCGGGACGTCATGACCGGTGCATGGTAGCGAGTCCGCGGCCCCTGCTGGCGGGTCCCCCGCGGGAGCGGGGTCGTCACGCGAACGGGCGTCGGCCGCGCGCGGCGAGCGCCTCGAGCACGCCCTCGACCAGCTGGGCGGGCATCACCAGCTCGGCGTGCGTGTCCGCGTACGGCCCGTGGTCGCCGTGGTAGTCGGAGCCGCCGGTGGCCACCAGTCCCAGGCGTCGCGCGAAGGCCGCCATGGCCTCGCGAGTGGGGGCGTCGAAGCTGCGGTGGTGAGTCTCGAGGCCGTCGAGCCCGGCGTCCATCAGCGCGCGCACGAGCGGCTCGCGGGCCGGCGCCTCCGGGAAGTGCGCCAGGGCCGCGAGCCCGCCGGCGGCGCGGATCGCGTGCACGGCGCCGATCGGGTCGAGCCCGCCGCGCGGCACGTAGGCCGGCCCTCCCTGCCCGATCAGCCGCGCGAACGCGTCATCCACGTCGGCTGCGTGGCCGGCGGCGATGAGCGCCCGGGCGACGGTGGGCCGACCGAGGGCGTCGTCGGCCGCGGGGTCCAGGGCGGCGACCTGCTCGTCGATCGGGAGGCCGATCTCGCGGAGGCGCTCCACCATGCGCTCGAACCTGCGGCGGCGCGCGCCCCGCTGCGACGCCAGCGCCGCCTCGAAGGCCCCGTCGTCGGGGTCCACGCCGATGCCCAGGACGTGCAGCTCCCCCTCCGGCAGCTCGGACGCAAGGCGCCCGGTCACCGTGTTGATCTCCACGGCCGGCAGCAGCGCGAGGCCGGTCGGCAGGGGCGCCGCGCCGGGCGATGCGAGCTCGCGGAAGGCGGCGAGGTTGTCGTGGTCCGCGATGGCGAGGAGCCGGACCCCAGCAGCCCGCGCCTGGCGAGCCAGCTCCGAGGGCTCCAGGACGCCGTCGGAGCGCGTGGTGTGGGCGTGGAGGTCCGCCTCGGCGGTGCCCGGCGTGGCGGGCTGCGCCTCGGGGCGGGCGTGCCGGGAGGCCACGCTAGTCCTCGAGGAGCCGCTGGAGGCGCTCGATCTGGAGCGCGCGCCCGGTCGCCGGGTCCACGTCCACCTGGCAGGCGTTGAGGACCACCGGGCCATCCCCGACCTCGAACCGCGTCGGCAGCGCGTTGAGGAACCGCGGCAGGACGCTCGCCGGCTCGAAGCCGATGATGCTCCAGAGCGGCCCCGTCATGCCCAGGTCGGTGAGGTAGGCCGTGCCCTTGGGGAGGATCCGCTCGTCGCCGGTCACCACGTGCGTGTGGGTGCCCACGACCGCGGACACCCGGCCGTCGAGGTACAGACCCAGGGCGTTCTTCTCCGACGTGATCTCGCAGTGGAAGTCCACCAGGCGGATGGGCGGCAGCGGGTCCGCGGCCTCGTCGAGCAGGCGGTCGGCGTCGGTGAAGGGGTTGTCGATCGGCTGCATGTAGGTGCGGCCCTGGAGGTTGATCACCACCAGCTCGGACCCGTCGAGCGCGGTGTAGGCGCCCCAGCCCCGGCCGGGCACGTCGTGGGTGCCGTAGTTGAGCGGGCGCAGGATCCGGTCGTTCCGGTCGAGCACCTCGTACATCTCGCGCTTGTCCCAGATGTGGTTGCCGCTGGTGATGACGTCCACGCCCGCCCCGAACAGCGCGTCGGCGGTCGAGGCGGTCAGGCCCATGCCGCCCGCCACGTTCTCCCCGTTGGCCGTGACGAAGTCGATCCCGCGCTCGTCGCGCAACCCCGGCAGCACCCGCTCCACGGCCTGGCGGCCGGGCTTCCCGATGATGTCGCCGATCATCAGGACGCGGCACGCGCCGGGAGGCCGTGGGGCGTTGGCGTTGGGCGGGTTGCCGAGCCCCGCGTGCTCGCTCCGGGCGGCCATGGGCGACACTGCTCCTGTCGGGTCCGATGTGGGCGCCAGTCTACCGGGTGCGCTCACGGCCCCTTCCCCGCGCGCCGCTCAGGTGTGGCGCGGGGGCGGCGGGCCGGGCGCACGACTACTTCGCGTACTCGGTGGCGCGCGTCTCCCGGATGACCGTGACCTTGATCTGGCCCGGGTAGGTCAGGCTGTCCTCGATCTTCTTGACGATGTCGCGGGCGAGGCGCGTGGCCGCCAGGTCGTCGATCTCCTCGGGCCGGACGAGGATGCGCACCTCGCGCCCGGCCTGGACGGCGAACGAGCGCTCGACGCCCGTGAAGCTCTCGGCGATGCCCTGGAGGTCCTCGAGGCGCTTGATGTAGGTCTCCATGGTCTCGCCGCGGGCGCCCGGCCGAGACGCGCTGATCGCGTCGGCGACCTGCACGATGGGCGCCTCGATGCAGGCGTACTCCACCTCCTGGTGGTGCGCGGCGATCGAGTTCACCACCTTGAAGGGCAGGTTGTGCTTCTGGGCCACGTTGGCGCCGATGCTCGCGTGGGGACCCTCCACCTCGTGGTCGAGGGCCTTGCCGACGTCGTGCAGGAGCCCGCCCATCTTGGCCGCCTGAATGTCCGCGCCGAGCTCGGCCGCGATGAGGGCGGCAAGGCGCGACGTCTCGACGGAGTGGACCAGCACGTTCTGGCCGTAGGAGGTGCGGTACTTGAGCCGGCCGATCAGCCTGACCATCTCCGGCGGCAGGCCCGGGACGCCGGCGTCGTAGGCCGCCTGCTCGCCCGCCTGCCGGATGATCAGGTCCACCTCGGCCCGGGCCTTGGTCACCACTTCCTCGATGCGCCCGGGGTGGATCCGGCCGTCGGCGATGAGCTTGGTCAGGGCGACGCGGGCGACCTCCCGCCGGACCGGGTCGAACCCCGAGAGGACCACGGTCTCGGGCGTGTCGTCGATGATCAGGTCCACGCCGGTCGCCTGCTCCAGGGCGCGGATGTTGCGGCCCTCGCGACCGATGATCCGGCCCTTCATCTCGTCGCTCGGGAGGTGGACCACGGTCACCGTGTGCTCGGCGGTGTGGTCCGCCGCGACCCGCTGCATGGCGGTCACGATGATCTCGCGAGCCCGGTCCTGCGCCTCCTCGCGCGCGCGCCGCTCGATGGCTCGGGCCAGCTTCACGGCGTCGTGCTCGGCCTCGTCGCGGATTGCCTCCAGGAGGATGCCCTTGGCGTCCTCGGCGGACAGGCCGGACACCCGCTCGAGGGCCTCGACGCGCTCCTGGTTGAGGCGCCCGAGCTCGTCGCGCTGCCTCTCGACGTCTCGCTCGCGGTCGTTGATCTTGCGCGCCTTCTCCTCGAGCAGGTCGGCCCGCTGGTCGAGCTGCTCGTCACGGGCGAGCAGGCGCCGCTCGAGACCCTGGATCTCGGCGCGCTTCGCCCGCGCCTCCTCCTCCGCCTCGCGCTGCAGCCGCAGCTTCTCGTCCTTGGCCTCGAGGATGAGGTCCTTCTGCTGGGCGCGGGCCTCGGCCACGATCCGGCCAGCCTTGTCCTGCGCAGACTTGAGCGCTTGGTTCGCCCACAGGCTTCGCACCACGAAGCCGACGGCAACGCCAGCCACGCCCGTCAGCACCGCGGTCGCGGCGACGGCAACCGGTTCCATATTCGGATCCTCCCCCGCGGCCGGGTGAATGGGCCGAGGGCGTTTGACGAATCGATCGGGCACGCGGCCACGACGTTCGCGTTGGGCACGGGGCCGGGGAGCCACTCGGCTCGAGTCCGGCCACGGTCGGGGCTGCGGCTCGCCCGGGGAGCGGCCCGAAGGTCCGCGCCCGGTGGGAGGAAGCCTACAGCGTCTGACCGGAACCGGCTCGCAACCCTCGCGCGGGCGGTAAGGTGGGCCGGTGACCGGACTCGAGGCTGCGATCGGGGGGCTGGCCGCCGCCGCGGGCGCTCGGCGGGTGGCGGTCGCGGCGGGTCCCGTCGGCGCGCCGCGGACGGTGCTGGTCGGGGCCGACGAGCCGTTCCACGCCGCCTCGACGATGAAGGTGGCGGTCCTCGTCGAGCTGTACCGGCGGGCCTTGGCCGGGGACATCAGCCTGGACGCTCCGGTTCCCGTGCGAACCGACTTCCGGAGCCTCGCGGACGGGTCGCCCTACGTGCTGGACCGGGCCGACGACTCCGAGTTCGCGCTCTACGGTCGCGTGGGCGAGGACGTCCCCCTCCGCGACCTGGCGCGGCTCATGATCGTGCGCAGCAGCAACGTCGCGACGAACCTGCTGATCGACCTGCTGGGCGCGCCCGAGATCGACGGCACCGTGCGCGGGCTGGGCGTCGGCGGCGTGAGCGTCCTGCGCGGCGTGGAGGACGGGCCGGCGTTCGCGGCTGGGCTCAACAACACGGTGACGGCGGCCGGGCTGGCGTCGCTCCTCGAGCGGATCGCGGACGGCTCGGCGGCGCCGCGGGCCGCGTGCGAGGCCATGCTGGAGGTGCTGGCGGCCCAGGAGTTCAACGAGGGCATCCCGGCGGGGCTCCCGCGAGCCGCCCGCGTGGCGCACAAGACGGGGTCCATCGCCTCGCTGTATCACGACGCGGCCGTCGTCTACCCGCCCGGGGGCCGGCCGTACGTCCTGGTCGTGCTGACCGAGGGCCTCGACGAGACCTCGGCCGCCCCGGCGCTGGTCGCCGGCGTCGCGCGGGCAGTCCATCGGGAGCTCGGGGCGCCGGGTTCCAGCTGAGGGGCGGGAACCGCCGAGACCGGCCCGCCCGGTTGGGCCCGCCGCCGGACCGGGTGGGCGACGCGCGCGGCGGCTCGGATCACCGGTCAGGGTGGCCGGCACCCTCGCCGTCGGCCGCGGCGGCGGATGCCTCGAGCACGCGACGCGCCACCGATGCGCACACGTCGGGCGAGAACCCGCCCCGCGCCAGAAGCGCATACGCGCGCTGCAGTCGCCGCCGAGGGTCCTGCTCGCGCGCGATCGCGGACAGTCTCTTCGAGAGCAGCCGCTCGGCGGCAACCTCATCCGCGTCTGGCGAGCCTCCGCCGTCGGCCGCATCACCCCGACGCTCCCCCAGCACCGAGTCCACCACGGCCCGGTCCACGCCCTTGAGGCCTAGCTCCCGCCGGAGCGCGTGCTCGCCGCGAGGTCTCGCCCGGTCCCGGGACTCCACCCAGGAGCGGGCGAACGCGACGTCGTCGAGATAGCCGAGCGCGAGCAGCCTGCCGACGGCCGCCTCCACGAGCTCGGGGGGATAGCCAAGGCGCAGGAGCCTGCGGCGGACCTCGTCCTCGGAACGCGGGCGCGCCTCGAGGAGCCGCGCGGCAGCGTCGAGGGCCTCGGCGAGGTCCTCGCTCTGGGCGCGCAGATCGCGCCGCTCCGCCGGCGTGCGCCCGCGGGGCCGGGCCAGGCGCCGGCCGCCCTCGTCGGACACGGGGCCGGGGCCCTACTCGGCCTCCTCGATCCCCTCCACCGGGAGCGCCACGTCCGCCATCTTGGCGCGGATCCGCCGGTCGATCTCCGCCGCCACGTCCGCGTTGATCTTGAGGAACTCCTTGGCGGCCTCGCGGCCCTGGCCCAGGCGCGTGTCCGCGAAGTTGAACCAGGCGCCCGTCTTGGCGACGACGTCCATCGCGACGCCGACGTCCAGCAGGCCGCCCTCCTTGCTGATCCCCTCGCCGTACATCACGTCGAACTCGGCGACGCGGAACGGCGGCGAGACCTTGTTCTTGACGACCTTGACGCGGACGCGGTTGCCGACCGACTCGGTGCCGCTCTTGATGGTCTCGACGCGGCGAATGTCCAGCCGGACCGAGGCGTAGAACTTGAGGGCGCGGCCGCCCGGCGTGGTCTCGGGGTTGCCGAACATCACGCCGATCTTCTCGCGGAGCTGGTTGGTGAACACCAACGCGGTGTTGGAGCGGGACACGGCGCCCGTCAGCTTGCGCAGGGCCTGGCTCATGAGGCGGGCCTGGATGCCGACGAAGCTGTCGCCCATCTCGCCCTCGATCTCCGCCCGCGGCACCAGCGCCGCCACGGAGTCCAAGACGACGATGTCCACCCCGCCGGAGCGGATGAGTGTCTCGGTGATCTCGAGGGCCTGCTCGCCGGTATCTGGCTGGCTGACCAGCAGCTCGTCCACGTTGACGCCGCAGGCGCGCGCGTAGCCGGGGTCCAGCGCGTGCTCCACGTCGATGAACGCGGCGATCCCGCCCCTGCGCTGCGCCTCCGCGATGACGTGCTGGCAGAGCGTGGTCTTGCCCGAGGATTCGGGACCGAAGACTTCGCAGATGCGGCCGCGCGGGATGCCGCCCACGCCGAGGGCGAGATCCAGCGCGATTGAGCCCGTCGGGATCGAGTCGACCTGCTGCCGCTCGGCCGACCCAAGCTTCATGATCGAGCCGCGCCCGAACTGCTTCTCGATGGCGAGGATGGCGGCGTCGACCGCGCGGCCGCGTTCGGCCAGCGCCTTCTCCGCGCTCTTGGCGTCCAGATCCCTGCCGGTCGTCATCGTGCTCCTCGCTCCTGGGGCCTTGCTCCGGCCCGACGGAGCGGGGTCAACCCGCCCGGCCGGCCGGTCAGCCTTCCGACTCGTCCTCGCGCCGAGGCTTCCGCGCCTTCCTGATGACCTCCGCCTGCTGCGGGGGCTCCGACAGCGGGGCGAGGTTCGGCGAGGCCGACTTGTCCTTGGGCTTCTTCTTGACTTCCTTGTGGGGGCGATCCCTCGAACCCATAACGCGCCTCCACGCCTAGCGACGGTACCGACACGAACTTCACGCGGACTTAGCGGCGCCTTCGCCGCCACTCATCCGGACGGCGCGGCGACGCATTTCCGGCATCTCCGCGGGGAGGTTCCCGGCCCGCAGGGCGGCCCGGATACCGGCCATGAAGTCTAGGGTGAAGGTCAGGTTGTGACAAGTTGCGAGGCGGTACGCCAGCATCTCCTTGGCCCGGAACAGGTGGCTCAGGTACGCCCTGGAGAAGCGCGTGCAGAGGGGGCACGGGCAGCCGTCCTGCACGGGGCGCGGGTCATCCCGGAACTGCTCGTTGCGAAGGTTGAGGCGCCCTCCGGGAACCCAGAGCTGGCCGTTTCGGGCGACCCGGGCGGGCAGCACGCTGTCGAACAGGTCCACGCCGCGGTGGACGGCCTCGAGCAGGTCCAGCGGCGAGCCCAGGCCCATCAGGTACCGCGGCCGCGGGTCCCCGTCGAGGAACGGGATGGTCGCGTCCAGTGTCGCGTTCCGCTGGTCCGGGGTCTCGTCACCGGCCAGCCCGCCGATGTTGATCCCGTCGAACGGCAGGCTGGCGACGAACCGGGCGGACTCCTCGCGCAGCTCGGCGTCAATCCCGCCCTGGACGATCCCGAACAGCGCCTGGTCCGACCGCGTGTGCGCGGCCAGCGACCGCTCCGCCCAGAGGTGCGTCCGGCGCATTGCGTCCGCGACGACCTCGCGCGGCGAGCTGGGGAACACCGGATGGTCGAACGCGACCGCGATGTCCGGTCCCAGCGCCTGCTGCACCGCGATGGAGTGCTCGGGCGTGAAGCGGTGGGTGGTCCCGTCGAGGTGGCTCTTGAACGTGACGCCACCGTCGTCGATCGCCCGCAGGTCCCCGAGGGAGACGACCTGGAAGCCGCCCGAGTCCGTCAGGATGGGCCCGTCCCAGCCCATGAAGGCGTGCAGCCCGCCCAGCCGCTCGATGCGCTCGTGGCCCGGGCGCAGGTACAGGTGGTAGGTGTTGGCCAGGATGATGCTCGCCCCCGCGGCGCGGACCTCGTCGGGGTGGAGGGCCTTGACGGTGGCGTTCGTGCCGACGGGCATGAACTGCGGCGTCTCCACGACGCCGTGGGGCAGGTGCAGCCGGCCGAGGCGGGCGCGGGTTGACCCGTCCACGGGCGGCGGGACGAGGACCTCGAAGCGCGATGCGCCGGGCATGCGGGCGGGCTGCTACCGGCGCGGCACGTCGTCCCAGAGCGCCGGCATGTCGGGCTCGGGACGGCGGGGCGCGGGGATTTCGAAGCCGAGCGCCGCGAGGTGCTGGCGCGCGGACTCGGTGGCGATGCGGCCCTGGGGCGTGCGGTCGAGGAAGCCGAGCCGCAGGAGGTAGGGCTCGTAGACGTCCTCGATCGTGTCGGGCTCCTCGGCCAGCACCGCTGCGAGCGCCTGGACGCCGACGGGACCGGAGCCGAACTTCTGGACGATGGCGGCGAGCAGCTTGCGGTCCGTCGTGTCCAGGCCCAGATCGTCGATGTCGAGGACGGCCATCGCCTCGCGCACCGCCCCGACGTGGATGGTCCCGTCCCCGTGGACCTCGGCGTGGTCCCTCACGCGCCGCAGGAGCCGGTTGACGATTCGCGGCGTGCCGCGCCCCCGCATGGCGATCAGGCGCGCGGCCTCCGCGTCCACCTCCACGCCGAGGATCCCGGCGGAGCGCTGCACGATGGCCGTCAGGTCATCCTCGCCGTAGAAGTCGAGCCGGTAGGTCATGCCGAAGCGGTCCCGGAGCGGCCCGCTGATCCGGCCCGCGCGCGTCGTGGCCCCCACCGCCGTGAAGGGCTTGAGCGAGAGCCGCAGGCTGCGCGCGCTCGGCCCCTTGCCGATCATCACGTCCAGCGCGAAGTCCTCCATCGCGGGGTAGAGGATCTCCTCGACCGCGCGGTTGAGGCGGTGGATCTCGTCGATGAACAGGACGTCCCGCTCGTCCAGGGCGGTCAGGATGGCGGCGAGGTCCCCCGCCCGCTCGATCGCCGGGCCGCTGGTGTACCGGACATTCACGCCCAGCTCGCGCGCGATGATGGTGGCGAGCGTGGTCTTGCCGAGGCCGGGCGGGCCGTAGAGCAGGACGTGGTCGGCTGCCTCCCCCCGCCCCCGCGCGGCCTGAAGCAGCACCGCGAGGCTGGCCTTGACCTCCCGCTGGCCGATGTACTCGCCGAGCGTCCGCGGGCGCAGCGACCCCTCGACGGCGAGGTCGCCGGGCTCGGAGGCGCCGGCCGCTAGGAGGCTCAGGGCGTCATCGGTCATCGGCGCGGAGTCTAGCAGGTTGGTGCCCGTATCGCACAGATGTTCTAACCGCGGCACGGCAGGCCCGTCGCGCCGTCCGGTGGCGTTGGGGGCATGATGCACCCATGAGCGAACCCTTCACGATCGACCGCATGCTTCAACTCCCGCGCCTCTCGTCGCTCCGGCTCAGCCCCGACGGCCGGCGGCTCGTCGTGGCCGTGGGCACCGTGGCGCCCGACGGCAAGAAGATGGCCACCGCGCTGTGGCAGGTGGACCCGGAGGGCAGCGCGCCCGCGCGACGGCTCACCCGCTCGGTGGCGGGCGAGTCCGGCGGCCATGCGTTCCTGCCCGACGGCTCGCTGCTGTTCGCCTCGGCCCGCCCCGACCCGGACGTCAAGGCGCCCTCGGGCGACGACGCGCACCCGGTCCGATCGCTGTGGCTGCTCCCGGCCGACGGCGGCGAGGCCCGCCCGGTGATGAGCCCGGACGGCGGCGTGGACGGGCTGGCGGCGGCGCGCGCGTCCCGGGCGGTCGCCTTCGGCGCGCTGGTCCACCGGGGCGCGGCGGACCTGGCGGCCGACGAGGCCAAGGAGAAGGCGCGACGTGACGCCGGGGTCCAGGCCCTCCTGTTCGAGGACTATCCCGTCCGGCACTGGGACCACTACCTGGGGCCGCGCCACCGCCACCTGTACGGCGCGGTGATCCCCGAGGGCGAGGCCAAAGCCGCCGACGCGCGCGACCTGGAGCCTGCGGCGGGCGGTTTCACGTTCGAGGACGGGGCGATGGACATCGCTCCCGACGGGTCGTTCGTGGTCGCCGTGCGGCGCGTGCCGGGCGGGTTCCCGGAGACCTGGGACGATCTGGTGGTGTACGACACTGCCACGGGAGCGGCGCGCCAGCTGACGCACGGCGAGGCGGGCTACATCGAGTGCGCCGTCTCGCCGGACGGCCGGACCGTGGCCGCCACGCGCGTCACCTACGCCTCCCCCGCCCAGCCGGAGCGGTACTCGCTGGTGCTGATCGACGTCGCCAGCGGTGCGCAGCGCGAGATCGCGGGCGAGGCGGACCGCCGACCCGAGGCGCCCACCTGGGGGCCCGACAGCTCAACCCTGTTCTTCGACTCCGACGACGCCGGCCTGCACTCGGCGTATCGCGTGGACCTGCCCGAGGGTCGCGTCACGCGCCTGACGGCGGCCGGCCACGTGTCCGACCTGTGCGTGACGCCGGACGGGTCGGCCGTCTACGCGCTGCTCTCGGGCATCGCCACGCCGCCGCGCGTGGTCCGGTTCGACGCGCGCGCCGCGGACCAGTCGCCGCGCGAGGTCGCCAACGGGATCGGCGAGGCCGGTGTCGAGGTGGGCAGCCTCGTGGACCGCGTGGAGACCGCGGCCGCGGACGGCACGGTCATCGGCGCATGGCTGGTGCGGCCCGCCTCGGCCTCGCCCGACGCGAAGGCGCCCCTCGTGGTCATGGTCCACGGCGGCCCGCTGTCGTCGTGGAACAGCTGGCACTGGCGCTGGAACCCGCACCTCCTCGCGGCCCGCGGGTTCGCGGTCCTGCTGCCGGACCCGGCGTTCTCCACCGGCTACGGCCAGCGCATGATCGACCGGGGCTGGGGCCAGTGGGGCGGCAACCCGTTCACCGACGTCATGGCCCTGACCGACGCGGCGCTCGGGCGCCCTGACGTCGACCCGTCTCGGGTCGCGCTGATGGGCGGCTCGTATGGCGGCTACATGGCGAACTGGGTGGCCGGCCACACGGACCGCTTCCGCTGCATCGTGACCCATGCCTCCCTGTACGAGCTTGTGGGGTTCCACGGCACAACGGACCACGGCCCGGCGTGGGAGCACGAGATGGGCGACGTGTACGCGGATCCGTCGGGCTACCTGCGCTGGTCGCCGCGCGAGTTCCTCGCGGAGATCGCCCGGGTCAAGACGCCGCTCCTGGTCATCCACGGCGAGCTCGACGCGCGCGTGCCCGTCAGCGAGGCGCTGACACTGTGGACGGACATGCAGCGCCTGGGCGTGCCCGGTCGCTTCCTCTACTTCCCGGACGAGAACCACTGGGTGCTCAAGCCCCAGAACGCCAGGCTGTGGTACGGGACGGTGCTCGCGTTCCTCGACGAGCACCTCAACGGGGTGTCGTTCGAGCGCGACGCCCTGCTGTAGGGTCGCGCGGGCGCGCCGGCCTCGTGCCGGCGCGCCGAACTCCCGGCGCGGCGAGCGGCGGGAGTGCCGAACCAGCACCCAACAGCAGCCGGCCCGCAACCGCGATCTCCACGTGGCCGCCGCGCCCGCCGCATACGATCGCGGCTCGTTCTCGGCGGCCCCCGCCGGAGCGTGACCGGGCTGGTCCCGAGCGCATGCCGGGACCGCCCTCCGCCAGGAGGATCGCCCCATGCTGGCAGCTCGGACCGGCCCCGTCGCCGGACGCGTCGAGGCCCGCGCGGCGCTGCCCGCCCTCGGTCTGCTCGCGGTCCTGGCCGTCACCATCGTCGTGGCGCTGCCCGCCTCGTCGCCGGCTCCGCTCCCGCCGCAGCACGCCGTGGACACGGGCGCCACCGCGTGGATGCTCGCCTCCACGGCGCTGGTCCTGCTCATGGTGCCGGGCCTGGCGATGTTCTACGGCGGCCTCGTCCGCACCAAGAACGTGCTGGGCACGATGATGCACAGCTTCGCGGCGATGGCCATCATCGGCGTCCTGTGGGTCACGGTCGGGTTCGCCCTGGCGTTCGGGCCCAACGCCCTCGGCGGCTGGATCGGCTGGGACCCGGGCCACGTGTTCCTGCGCAACATCGACGCCACCGTCGGCAGCGACGGCATCCCGGACCTCGTGTTCGCGATGTTCCAGGGCAAGTTCGCGATCATCGCGCCCGCCTTGATCGCGGGCGCCTTCGCCGAGCGGGTCCGGTTCCGGGGCTACGGGGTGTTCATCGCGCTCTGGAGCCTGCTCGTCTACGCGCCGCTGTGCCACTGGGTCTGGGCCTCCGACGGGTGGCTCTACCGGCTGGGCGCCATCGACTTCGCGGGCGGGACGGTCGTGCACATCTCGGCCGGGGTGTCGGGCCTCGTGGCGGCGCTGTACCTGGGCTCGCGGCGCGGCTACCCGCGAACGGCCATGCACCCCAACAACCTGGTGATGACGCTGATGGGCGTGGGCCTCCTGTGGGTGGGCTGGTTCGGGTTCAACGCGGGCAGCTCGCTGGCCAGCGGCGTCAAGACCGCCCAGGCGCTGACCGCCACCCAGGCCGCGGCGGCGGCGGGCGCGCTCGCCTGGGTGTGCATCGAGGCGGTCCACCACCGCAAGGCCACCAGCCTCGGCGTGGCGTCGGGGATCCTCGCGGGCCTGGTGGTGATCACGCCGGCCGCGGGCGTGGTGCAGCCGGCCGGGGCCATCGCGCTGGGCTTCGTGGCGTCGGGCCTGTGCTACGGGGCGATCCTGCTCAAGAACCGGCTGGGCTACGACGACACCCTCGACGTGTTCGGGGTGCACGGGACGGCCGGCATCGCGGGCGCGCTGCTGCTGGCGTTCTTCGTGCGGGCGGGCGAGATGCCCGACGGCCGGTCGGCGCTGGTGCAGCTGGCCGTCCAGGCCACGGGTGTCGGCGCGACGATCGTGTACGCGGCGGTGGCGACCCTGGTCCTGCTGGTCGCGGTGAACCGGACCGTGGGCCTGCGGCTGGGCGCCGCCGGCGAGATGGCCGGCCTGGACCACGAACTCCACGGCGAGCACGCCTACGGGCTGCTCAACCTCAACTGACCCCGGCCCGGAGGCACGCCGTGAAGCTCATCGTCGCGATCATCCAGCCGGACAAGTTCGAGGAGGTCCACCAGTCGCTCATCGACAACGAGATCTTCCGGATCACCGTCAGCCGCGTGACGGGACACGGCCAGCAGGAGGACCCGGAGCTCTACCGCGGTCAGGAGGTGAGGCCGAACCTGCTCCCCAAGGTGCGCCTGGAGATCGGCGTCAACGACGCGTTCGTCGAGCCGACGATCGAGGCGATCCTGCGCGCGGCGCGCCACGGCGACGGGACCGTCGGGGACGGCAAGATCTTCGTGCTGCCGCTGGAGGAGGCCATCCGTATCCGCACCGGCGAGCGCGGCGGCTCGGCGATCTAGCGCCCCGCCGCCGCCCGCCTCGGCCGCCCGCCCGCAACCGGCCGCCGACCCGGGGGCAGGCGAACCCGGGCGACCGTCACCCGTGCCCCGCCTCGCGAGCGGAGCCCGGGGCGGCGGGTCAGTCTCGGAGCAGCGTGCGGAGGGCGGCCTTCACGCGGTCCTCCAGCCCGGGGCCCACGGCCGGGTCCGAGACAGCCAGCCGGGACGCCTCGCGCGCCTCGCCCAGCGAGTAGCCCAGCGCCTGGAGCGCGCCCACGACCTCGTTCTCGGAGGCCGTGGCGACGGCCGCCGACGTCCCCGCGGCGATCCCCGCCGCGGAGACCTTCTCCTTGAGCTCGAAGATGATCCGATCGGCCAGCTTCTTGCCGATGCCGGGGATCGACACCAGCACCGCCTGGTCCTGCTGGAGGATGGCGAGCTGGAGATCCGCCGTCGGACGCGATCCCGCGATCGCCATCGCCACCTTGGGCCCGACGCCCGTCACGGTGAGCAGCAGGTTGAAGAACCCGAGCTCCTCCGCGGTGCGGAACCCGAACAGCGCCTGCTGGTCCTCGCGCACGAGATGGAAGGTGTGGAGCTTGAGCCTGCCGCCGGGGGCGGCCGACGCCAGCACCGCCGGCGCGGCGAACACGCGATAGCCGAGCCCGCCCACCTCGAGGACGAGCGAGTCGGCCCTGATGGCCCCGACCACGCCCTCGACCGACGCGATCACGCTCGCTCCCCCGCCCTACCGCCGGCGCGCGCTGGCCGGGGTCGCCTTGGCGTCCTTCGCGAGCGCCTCGCGGACCGCGCGCTCGTAGGGCGTCTCGCCGCGGGCGATGGGTGCCACAGCGGCACGGTCGAGCACGGCGGACGAGGCCGCGGCGCCGGCGTTGAGGCGCTCGCCGGGCTGCTCGGCGTTGGCGACCGTGATGGCGCAGGCGAGCGCGTCGGCCGTGTCGTCCGGCGTGGGCACCTGATCGAGGCTGAGGATCAGCGCGACCATCCGGCCGACCTGCCCCTTGTCGGCACCGCCGAAACCCGTCACCCCCAGCTTGATCTCGCCGGGCGTGGCCTCGCGGACGGGAAGGCCGTGCTGGGCCGCGGCCAGCAGCACCACGCCCCTCGCCTGCCCGACGGCGAACGCAGTCTGGGCGTTCTTGGAGAAGAACAGCCGCTCCACGCCGACCACGTTCGGCCGGTGCGTCTCGATGATCTCGGTCAGGGCCTCGTGGATGCGCAGCAGCCGTTCCGGCAGGGACATCTCCGGCGTGGTGGCGACCAGTCCGTAGTCCACGGCGCGGAGACTGCCGCCCACGCGCTCGACCACGCCGTAGCCGAGGGCCGCGGTCCCGGGGTCGATCCCCAGGACGATCACCCGGCGTACTCCTCCATGAGTTCCTCGGGGATGTCCGCGTTGCTCGTCACGCGCTGGACATCGTCCAGCTCCTCGAGCAGGTCGATCAGCCGCAAGACCCTCCGGACGTGGTCCGCGTCCACGGCCGCCGTCTGCTTGGCGATCATGGCGTTCTCCGCGTCCTCCACCGGGACCCCCGCCGCGTCGAGTGCCTTGCGCACCGCCTCGAGGTCAGCCGGCTCCGTGTAGATCTCGATCGGGTCCGACTCGGTGTCCACGTCCGCGGCGCCGGCGTCGATCGCGGCGAGCGCGACTTCGTCCCGGTCAACGCCCTCGCTCGCGACGGTGATCAGGCCGCGCTGCTCGAACTGCCACGCCACCGCGCCCGAGCCGGCCAGCTGGCCGCCCGCCTTGGTGAAGATGGAGCGCACCTCGGCCGCGGTCCGGTTGCGGTTGTCGGTGGCCGCCTCGACGATGATCGCCACGCCGCCAGGGCCATAGCCCTCGTAGACGATCTCCTCGAAGGCATCGCCCTCGCCGCTCGCGGTGGCGCGCTCGATGGCGCGCTTGATGTTGTCCGCGGGCATGTTGATGGTGCGGCCCTTGTCCATGGCCAGGCGAAGGCGGTAGTTGGCATCGGGATCGCCGCCGCCGGCGCGCGCCGCGACCATGATCTCGCGGGCGACCTTGGTGAACATCGCGCCGCGCTTGGCGTCATTGGCGCCCTTCTGGCGCTTGATGGTTGACCATTTGGAATGTCCGGACATCGGCGCGGAGTATACCGATTATCATCGGGGGAACGGGTCCCGCTTCCGACGCATCGGCGTCCCGCAAGCCCACGGGGCGGACTCGGCATCGCATCCGAGCGCAGCCTGCGCCAACTGCACCCGCGTCGTGCCCGGGTCGGACCGGCACGCCGGCGTCACACCGAGAGGAACCGCGCGCGATGACCCTCAAGAGCCACGACCTCGCCCACATCAGGAGTGTCGTCCTCGCCGGCCATGCCGGCGGGGGCAAGACGACGCTGGCGGAGCAGGTGCTGTTCCGGGCGGGCGCGATCCCGCGCCTGGGCAAGGTTGAGGACGGCTCGGCGCACCTCGACTACGAGCCCGAGGAGCAGAAGCAGCACCGAACGCTGTCGCTCGCGGTCGGGACGTTCGAGCACGGCGAGCACGAGATCACGGTGGTGGACACGCCCGGGTACCCGGACTTCGTGGCCGAGGTGGTCGAGGGGTTCCACGCCGCGGACGCCGCGCTGTTCGTGATGGACGCGTCCGGGAACGTCGAGGCGGGCCTCGAGAATGCCGTCAAGCTGGGTCGCTCCACCAGGACGGCGGCCTGCTTCGTGATCAACAAGTGCGATCGCGAGAACGCGAACCCCCTCGGTGCCCTGGACGCGCTGCGCGCCGCGTTCGGCGGCAAGGTGGCGCCGCTGCACCTCGCGATCGGCTCCGCGGACACGTTCTCCGGCTACGTGGACCTCGTCCACCGCAAGGCGTACCGGCTCGAGGGCGGCAAGGAGGTCGAGATCCCCGTCCCGGCGGAGCTCGCGGGCGAGATGGCGCTGCGCCGCGACCAGCTGCTCGAAGCGGCCGCCGAGGCGGACGACGCCGTGTTCGAGAAGTACCTCGGCGAGGAGGAGATCTCCGACGCCGAGCTCGATGCCTGCCTCCACAAGGGCGTCCGCGAGGCCATCCTCGCCCCCGTGCTCGTCGCCTCGGCGACCAAGGGCATCGGCCTCAGCGCGTTGCTGGACGCGATCGTGCGCTACCTGCCCTCCCCCGAGGAGGAGGGCCCGTTCGCCGCCACGGGCAAGGCGGGCAAGGACGTGGAAGTCGGCGCCACCAGCGGCCAGCTGCTGGTCCGCGTGTTCAAGACGGCCGCGGACCCGTTCGTCGGCCGCCTGACCTACCTGCGGGTCCTGTCGGGCACGCTCAAGAGCCAGAGCCCGGTGTTCAACGCCACCAAGGGCGAGGACGAGCGGATCGGCCAGCTGCTCTACCTGCACGGCAAGGAGCAGGAGGCCGCGCCCGAGCTGCGCGCCGGCGAGATCGGCGCGATCGCCAAGCTCAGCGTCACCGAGACGGGCGACACTCTCTCCACGCGTGACGCCGGCCTCCAGCTGGCCGACATCGCCTTCCCGGACCCGACCCTGCAGGTGGCCATCGACCCGGTGTCCAAGGCAGACCTCGACAAGATGGGTCCCGCGCTCCAGCGCATGCTCGAGGAGGAGCCGTGCGCCCGGGTGGAGCGCTCGGCCACCGGCGAGCAGATCCTGCGCGCGATCGGCGAGGCGCACGTCGCGGTCATCTGCGATCGGCTCAAGCGCAAGTTCGGCGCGGCGATCGCCACCCGCGTCCCGACGGTGGCCTACCGCGAGACGATCCGGGGCAAGGCCCAGGTCCACGGTCGCTACAAGAAGCAGACCGGCGGGCATGGCATGTTCGGCGACGTCTGGATCGAGCTCGAGCCCAACCCGGCCGCCGGCGTGGAGTTCGCCGAGCGCGTGGTCGGCGGCTCGGTCCCCAAGAACTACTTCCCCGGCATCGAGAAGGGCATCCGCGAGACCGCCGCCGAGGGCGTCCTCGCCGGCTTCCCGCTGGACGACTTCAAGGCGACGCTCTACGACGGGTCGTTCCACCCGGTGGACTCCAACGAGCTCTCGTTCAAGCTCGCGGCGTCGATGGCGCTCAAGGAGGGCGTCATGCAGGCCAAGCCCGTCCTCCTCGAGCCGATCATGTCGGTCGCGATCCGGGTTCCCGAGCAGTACATGGGCGAGGTGAACCGCGACCTCAACGGGCGCCGCGGGCGAGTCCTGGGCATGGACTCCGGCGACGGCACGCAGGTCATCAACGCCCAGGTGCCGCAGGCGGAGCTGTTCAGCTACGCCACCGAGCTGCGTTCGCTGACCGGCGGCCGCGGGACGTTCTCCGCGGTGCTCGACCACTACGAGGACGTGCCCTCGATGCTCGCCGACAAGATCGTCGAGGCGCACAAGAAGGAGCACAGGGAGGAGGGCCACTGAGCCCCCGCCCCCCACCGGAACGCGGGCGCCGGCTCGGCGCCCGCGTCGCGATTCAGGGAGCTGGCTCGGGGCGCGACCGGGGCGAGCCCTCGCGGGACCGCCCGGGATCCTCGACCGCCGCCACCACCTCGCGAAGCGCCAGGCGACCCTCGTACAGCGCCCGGCCGATGATGGCCCCGCCGCACCCGACCGCCTGGACCGCGAGCACGTCGCCCAGCGACGCCACGCCCCCCGACGCGATGATGCGGCCGGTTCCGTGGCGGGCGAGGGCCCGGAGCAGCGCCAGGTCCGGGCCGCCCATCAGGCCGTCGCGATCGATCGCGGTCACCTCGAAGGTGTCGATACCGGCGGCGGCCAGGCGCTCGAGCGCGTCGGTGGCGGGGACGCCGGCGGCGCCGGGACGCCAGCCCTCGCCCAGCGCCATGCCGTCGCGGATGTCGAGCGACCCGACGATCCGGGCCGGCCCGTAGCGGGCGACCAGACCGAGGGCGAATGACGGGTCGCGCAGCGCGGCCGTCCCGACGGCGACCCGGCTGGCACCGGTGCCGAGGGCGCCGGCCACGGCATCCGCGGTCCGGAGACCCCCGCCGACTTCCACGCGCACGCGGCCGTGGATCTCGGCCACGATCTCTGCCACGAGCTCCAGCTGGCGGGGCTCGCCCGCCCGCGCCCCGTCGAGGTCCACCACGTGGAGCCAGGTCGCACCATCGTCGGCGAACATGCGGGCGACGCTGACGGGGTCGTCGTCGTACACCGTCTCGCGCGCGAAGTCTCCCTGGGCCAGGCGCACGACACGCCCGCCCTCGAGGTCGATGGCCGGCAGGATCTCGAACTCCGGCACCGAATCTCCTAGTGGCGTATTACTACACTACTACGCTATCATGTCATCACGACGGCCCGGACCACCCGGCCGATGGCATCCCCGAGGAGGATCGCACCCGTGGCAAGCGAATGGCGGACCTCCGACCTCGACGCCCTGCTCGATGTCGTCCTGCGCCTCGACGACCGGGACGACGCGCTCCGGTTCCTGCGCGACCTGTGCACGGTCGGCGAACTCCACGACCTCGCCCAGCGCTGGGCCGTCGTGCGGATGCTCGACGCCGGGCTCCACTATGCCGACATCTCGCGGCGGAGCGGGGCCAGCACGGCCACGATCACCCGGATCGCCTCGTGGCTGCACCACGGCGAGGGCGGCTACCGAGCCCAGCTTGAGCGCCTGAAGGCCGAGACCGGCACCGCCTACCCGCTGGCGGCCGAGCGATGAGGGACCGTCTCCGACTCGCCGTCCCCAACAAGGGACGCCTCGTCGAGCCCACGCTGCAGCTGCTCCACGCCTCGGGCCTCGTGTTCGAGGAGCACGACCGCAGCCTCGTCGCCCGGGTCGCGAACCAGCCGCTCGACATCCTCTTCGTGCGCACGGCCGATGTCGTGGAGTTCGTCGCGGACGGGGTTGCCGACGCGGGCATCACCGGTGCCGACATCCTGGCCGAGGCCGGCCGCGACCTGCCGGTCATCGCGCGCCTGGGCTACGGGCGCTGCCGGCTCGCGGCCGCCGTGCCCTCGGACGGCCCGGCCCGAGCCGTCGAGGACCTTGCCGGCAAGCGCGTGGCCACGTCGCACCCCGGCATCGCCCGTCGCTTCTTCGCGGAGCGCGCGATCCCGGTCGAGGTCATCCCGCTCTCCGGCGCCGTGGAGGTGGCCCCGCGGCTGGGCGTCGCCGATGCCATCGTGGACCTGGTGTCCACCGGCTCGACGCTCCAGATGAACGGCCTCCGCGCGATCGGCGACGTGCTGGCGTCGGAGGCGATCCTGGTCGCCGGCCCGGCCGCCCTGGCGGAGCGCCCCCACGAGCTCGACGGCATCGTCCTGATGCTCGGTTCGGTCATCGCGGCCCGCGACCGCAAGTACCTGATGATGAACGCGCCCGTCGCGCGCCTCGAGGAGCTCGAGGGCCTCCTGCCCGGCCTCGAGTCGCCGTCGGTGATCCCGCTGGCCCACGAGGGCATGATCGCCATCCACGCCGTGGTTGGCGCCGACGAGCTGTGGGGCCTGCTCCCCCGCCTCAAGGCGGCCGGCGCGTCGGGCATCCTGGTCCTCCCGATCGAGAAGATCCTGCCGTGAGCCGCTCGCCGTTCGCTGCCAACCCTCCCGCCGAACCTGCCTCGTACAGCTGGGAGGCCACCGACGAGGGCGTCGCCGCCCGCTTCGGGATCCCGGTCGAGCAGGTCGTCCGGTTCGACCTGAACACCTCCCCTGCCCCGCCGGCCCTGCTGGCCGAGATGCTGGCGGCCGGGCGCTTCGAGACGAGCCTGTCCGAGTACCCGCCCGGCGACTACCGGCACCTGGTCGAGGCCGCCGCGGCACGGTACGGCGTGGGCGCGGACGAGGTGGTCCCCGGCTGCGGCGCGGACGAAGTGCTCGACATGTGCGTCAAGGCCTTCCTGCCGGCGGGCGGGCGCTCGGTGATCCCCACCCCCACCTACGCCATGTACCGGGTCCACACCGAGCAGCGCGGCGGGGTCGTCGTCCCGGTGCCGCGCATGGGGCCGGACCGCGGGTTCGCGCTGGACCTGCCCGCCGTGCGCGACGCGGCCCGCGACGCCAGCGTGGTCTGGCTGTGCAACCCGAACAACCCAACCGGCGCCGAGGAGCCGGACGGCGCCATCGAGCAGCTCGTGGCCGAGATCGCGGCCGACGCGTCGGGCGCCGGGCGCCGCCCGCCCGCCGTGGTCGTCGACGAGGCCTACGCGGAGTTCACCGGCCGTTCCGTCATCCCGATGCGCACGAGGTTCCCGAACCTGGTCGTGGTCCGGACCGCGTCCAAGGCCTACGCGCTCGCCGGCCTTCGGGTGGGGTTCGCGGTAGCCGCCCCGGAGACCCTGCGCCGTATCGCGCTGTTCCGGCCGCCGGGCTCCGTCGGCACCATCTCGGAGTCGGTGGTGACGCGCGCCCTGCGCGAGCCCGCCGCGATGGAGGCCAACGTGGCCCGGGTGGCGACCGAGCGGCCCCGGCTGGCCGAGGCGCTGGCCGCCGTCGGCTGGGCGCCCTACCCGTCGGTCGCCCCGTTCCTCCTGGTGGACCTCGGCTCCCGGGCGCGCGCGTCGTTCGCCGCGGAGGCGCTGATGCGCCGAGGGCTCGTGCCCCGCACCTTCAGTCCCGGCCACCCGGCGGCGCAGTGCCTGCGGCTGACCGTCCGAGCCCCGCACGAGAACGACCGGCTGATCGCCGCGGTCCGAGAGATCGCCCCGGAGGTGCCCGCATGACCACGCCCCTCGGCGCCATCGAGGTCGTGGACCGCGGCCCGCGACGGGTTCGCGTCCGCCGGGCGACGCGCGAGACGCAGGTCGAGGTCGAGCTCGCGCTCGACGGGTCCGGCCTCGTCTCGGTCGCCACCGGCATCGGGTTCTACGATCACCTGCTCTCGTCGCTCGGCCACCACGGCCTGTTCGACCTGTCGGTGACCGCGCACGGCGATTTGGAGGTGGACGAGCACCACACCGTCGAGGACGTGGCGCTCGTCCTGGGCGCCGCGTTCGCCGAGGCGCTGGGCGACAAGGCCGGCCTCAACCGCTTCGGGGACAGCGCGGTGCCCATGGACGAGGCGCTCGCGACCTCGGTCATCGACCTGAGCGGCCGGCCGTACGCCGTCATCGACCTGCCGTTCCGCGGCGAGCGGGCCGGCGCCCTGCCGCTGCAGCTCATCCCGCACGCGCTCGAGTCGTTCGCCCGGACGTCGGGCGCCACGCTGAACCTTCGGGGCTCGGGCCGGAACGACCACCACCTGGCGGAGGCCGCGTTCAAGGCGCTCGGCCGGGCGCTGCGCGTGGCCTGCGAGCCGGACCCCCGACGCACGGGCGTCGCCTCCACCAAGGGCGCTCTCGGGTGACCGCGTGACGGCCGGTCCGGGCGCCTCCCGCGTGCCGGTGACGGTGGTGGACTACGGCGCCGGCAACCTTGTCTCGATCGAGCAGGCGCTGGTCGCCGCCGGGGCCGCCGTGCGCCGCGCCGGGCGGGCCGACGAGATCGGCGAGCCGGCCCTGCTCGTCGTGCCCGGCGTGGGCGCGTCGGCGCCGGCGATGGAGCGGCTGCGCGCCGGCGGCTTCGTGACCGCGATCCTCGACTGGACGGCCGCGGACCGCCCGTACCTCGGGATCTGCCTGGGGCTCCAGCTGCTGTTCGACGAGAGCGAGGAGGACGGCGCCCGCACGCTGGGCGTCCTGCGCGGCCGCACCGTGCGGCTCGAGGGCGCGCCCACGCTGCCCCACATCGGCTGGAACCAGGTGGAGCGGCGCCGCGACCACCCTGCCTTCGCGGGCATCGAGGCCGGCGCGGACTTCTACTTCGTCCACTCCTACGCGGGAGCCCCCGACGACGCCAGCGCCGTCCTCGCCGAGACCGAGCACGGGGTGCGGTTCCCGGCCGCCGTCGCGCGAGGCAACCTGCTCGGCGTCCAGTTCCACCCCGAGCGCTCGGGCACGGACGGGCTGCGACTCGTCGCCAACGTGGTCCGGGCCGCGGCGACGGCGACGGGCCTCTCGGCGGCGGGCTTGCCCCCGGAGGTGGCCTAGGTGCTGCGGCGGCGCGTGATCCCCTGCCTGGACGTGGCCAACGGGCGCGTGGTGAAGGGCACCCGGTTCCTGGACCTCGTAGACGCGGGCGACCCGCCCGGGCTGGCCGAGCGGTACGCGCGGGAGGGCGCCGACGAGCTCGTGTTCCTCGACATCACGGCCGCGCCGGAGGGTCGGGGCACGCTGCTCGACATCGTCGAGCGGACCGCGCGCCGGGCCTTCATCCCGCTCACCGTGGGCGGCGGCGTCCGGAGCGTGGAGGACATGCGCGACGTCCTGCGCGCCGGCGCGGACAAGGTCAGCCTCAACACGCGTGCCGTGGAGGACCCGGAGCTCATCCGGCGCTGCGCGGCGCGGTTCGGGAGCCAGGCCGTCGTGGTGGCGATCGACGCCCGCCGGGTGCCCCCCGGCACGGCGATCCCCTCGGGCTTCGAGGTCGTGGTGCGCGGCGGTCGCGAGCCCGCGGGCCTCGACGCGCTCGTCTGGGCGCGGCGCGCGGCGGCGCTCGGCGCCGGGGAGCTGCTGGTCACCAGCATCGACCGCGACGGCACGGGATCCGGCTTCGACACCGAGCTGCTCCGCGCGATCAGCAGCCTCGTCACCGTGCCGGTGATCGCGTCGGGCGGGGCGGCCGGCCCCGACGACTTCGTGGCGGCGGTGCGCGAGGGCGGTGCCGACGCGGTGCTGGCAGCGGGTATCTTCCACCGGCGCGAGTGGTCGATCGCGGCGGTCAAGGCGGCGATGGCGGCGGCGGGGCTCCCCGTGCGCGCCCTGCCCGCGGATCGGGAGGCGTGATGGACGGAACGAGTGGCGAGCCGGCGGTCGGCCCCGCCGGGCCGGTGGACCAGATCGG
>JAJXTS010000023.1 GCA_021783595.1 Chloroflexota bacterium
CGCCTGACGGTCTCAGTCGCCGATCTGGACCGACTGCCGCCTGCCGCGGCGAGCCGCCCGGCGGGGCGGCGCGCTCGCCGGCGGCACCAGGCCGACGAACCGGGCCGCCTCGAGGGCGAGCCGCTCGCGCGCCCGCGCGGCCGTGGGCCCCGGCGCCTCCCGGAACGTCAGCCCCCATGCTCTGGCCCGCGGCCAGAGCCGTCCCCAGGCCTCGAGCCAGGCTGTCGGGTGGAGGAAGGCGAAGGGGCGCTCGAGCCGCCACCACCACGGCACGATCGACCAGACGTAGACGAGGAAGTCCGCCCGGATCGGCCGCTGCCCGAACCCGAACAGGGCCTGGAGCTGGATGATCGTGAGCGGCAGCATGAGCAGCGAGAGGAGGCCGGACAGCGCGAGCCAGTTCAGGCCCCAGCCGCGCGCCCGCGCCGGCAGCACGGGCCACAGGGCGGCCGGCGCCCACTTCATCCACGTGGCCACGGCCCAGATGAGCCCTCCCAGCCGCCCGCCGGCGAACTGGGCGCCGAACAGCGCCACCGCCAGCAGCAGGTTGATGTTGCCGGTGTCGATGTTGGCGCCGATGGGGATCGCGAGGATCAGCAGCAGGATGGAGGTGGGCAGGGGCCGCCGGGCGTAGGCCCAGCGGATGGACCAGAGGAGGAGCAGCAGGCCGACGCCACGCCAGGCGAACCAGGCCACCTCCCACGGGAGCATCGCCCAGGGCAGGAAGAAGGGCAGCATCCAGGGCGCGTAGACGTAGGGGAGGAAGGGGCCCGTGGGATGGTAGGGGTCGCCGCCGTCGAGCCACAGGCGGACGGCCGCCCAATACGCGCGGGCGTCGGCGCCGGCGACGTCGCCGCGAGCCCACATGCCCGCGATGGCGAGACCCAGCAGCGCGCTCAGGATTGCCATCGCGGCGATCCGACGTCGGTCCCGGAGCCGGACCGTCTCGCGGTGGAGGGCTCGCCGGACGGTGCCTGCCCGGCGGGCGCGCTTGCTGGCGGTTGCGGGGACCGTGCTCATCGCGAGCATTCTCGCTCGCCCCGCCAGAGCGCGGGGCACGGACGCCGGGAAAGCCCCGGAGCGGGGGCGACCGTGGGACCGGGCGCGACGGCCGGCGACCGCCCGCGGTCGCGGCCCGCCGCTCAGCCGGTCAGCGCGCCGCGAGCTTGCGGCGCCGGAACAGGGCGGCCGCCAGGATGAACGGCTCGGCGATCAGGACCAGGACGAGCAGGACCAGCCCCGCCATCGCCGCCGGCTGGCCGAACAGGAAGTAGAGGACCACGACGCCGAACATCATGAGGCCGCCGCCGATGACGAAGGCCAGCAGCCAGCTCGCCGCCCACGTGGCGACGAAGTCGGCCGTGCCGCTCGCCTTCCGCTGGGCGTTGGCGACCAGCCACACGGCCGCGATGACGGCGATCGCGACGATGGCCCAGAGCGCGATGTCGAACGGCTGCATGTTCGAGGCTCCCGTGGGGTGGCAGCTTGGGCCGAGCGGATCACAAACGACAGACGCCGACACTACGCCGACAGGAGTGATGATGGCCCGGCGTCGCCGATCGCCGGAAGGGTCACCCGGCAGGACCGTCGCGGGCGCATGGTCCCGTCGGTGGCGGGCAGAGCGGTCCCCCCTGAATGCTGTCGCTCGGGCGCCGGCCGATCGCCACGTCGGGAGGTGATCGCAAGGTCGGCGCCCGGTAGACTCGTGGGCATGGAGCCTGCCGTCACCTACCACGAGCTCGCGGCCATCCGCGACCGCCTCGACCGCACCTACCCCGAGTACCTGGCCGACCTCGAGCTCCTCGTCAACACCGATTGCGGCAGCTACTCGAGGGCGGGCGTGGATGCCATCGGCCGCTGGGCCGCGGAGCGCCTGAGGGAGATGGGCGCCCGCGTCACGGTGCACCCCAACGACCTCGGCCTGGGCGACACGGTGATCGGCGAGTTCGCGGGCACGGACCCGGCCGGGCCCGCGATCCTGTGCATCGGCCATATGGACACGGTGTTCGACGAGGGCACCGTCGCCGCGCGCCCGTTCGCCGTCGAGGGCGGCATCGCCACCGGCCCTGGCGTCACGGACATGAAGAGCGGGTTCCTCAGCGGCCTGCACGCGATCGCCGCCGTCCGCGAGGCGCTCGGCGGGCTGCCGGTGGCGAGCCTGGTATTCCTGGCCAACCCGGACGAGGAGATCGGATCGCCCGCGTCCACGCCTCTGGTTCGCCAGGCGGCCGCCGGCGCCGACGCGTGCCTCGTGTTCGAGTGCGCGCGGGCCAACGGCGACATCGTGTCGAGCCGGAAGGGCACCGTCGACCTGGTGGTCACCGTGGTCGGCAGGGCGTCGCATGCGGGGGTCGAGCCCGAGCGGGGCCGGAGCGCCATCCTCGAGGCCGCCCGCCTCATCACGGACCTCCATGCGCTCAACGGCCGGTGGCCCGGCGTGACCGTGAACGTGGGCGTGGTCGAGGGCGGCACGCGGCCGAACGTGGTGGCCGAGCAGTGCCGGCTCCAGGTGGACATCCGGTCCGCCACGCGCGAGGGGCTCGACGCGGTCGAGGCCGCGCTCGCCGAGCTGACGGCGCGCCCGGTGGCCGTGCCCGACGTGACCTTCGAGCTGGAGGTGACCAGCCGGCACGAGCCGATGGAGAAGCTCGAGCGCTCCGGTCGGCTGGCGGACCACGCCATCGCGCTCGCCGAGGCGCTGGGCTTCGAGCTCCGCGACGCCGCGACCGGCGGCGCGTCCGACGCCAACACGACTGCGGGCATGGGCGTGCCCACGCTCGATGGGCTGGGGCCGATCGGCGGCCTGGACCACTCGCCCGGCGAGTACCTCGAGGTGGCCTCGATCGTGCCGCGCACCACGCTGCTGGCCGGGCTGATCGCCACGATCGGGCGCGATCCCGAGGTGCGCGCCTGGGCCGCCGAGCGTCGATCGAGGGCGCGCGCGGCAGGTTCCTGAGACGCTGCCGGGCGTCGCCCGCGCCGGCCCCCTACGCGACGCCAGCGAGCCGGGCGCCCGCCACCAGCGCCACGCCGACGGCCAGCCCCAGCAGCAGGTTCCGCCTCCACGCCACCACGGCGAGGCAGGCCACCACGCCCAGCACCTGCACGCCGCCTTGGAGGGTGGGCGCGCCGTCGGCCGCCTTGCCCACGAGCACGTTGGCCGCGGCCAGTGAGGCCAGCACGGCCGGCCCCACGAGGCGCAGGTAGAGGAGCGCCCGCGGGGGCAGCCGCTCGATCCCCGGGGCTAGGATGGGCAGGGCTCGCGACGGGTAGGTCGCCGCGAACATGAGCACGGCCAGCAGGACGAGCTGGGTGCTCACAGCGCGCCTCCCGACCCCAGGGCGCCCACCTCAGCTATTGCCCGGTCGATCGCCACCGGCGTGGCGGCCAGGTCCGACTCCGGCGTCGCAGGAGGCCCGGGCGGAGCCGGCGTCGCCATGCCCAGGAGGGGGCCGAGCAGCCCGCCCGCGATGATCCCGAGCGCCGGCCCGATGAGCAGCGAGAGGCCGGTGCCCATGATCGCGCCGGCGCCCGCGGCCACGGCCTCCCGGCGGCCGGTCGCGAGCCCGACGGCCAGCCCGCCCATGGCTGCCGGGAACACGATGTCGAGCCCTAGCCGGCTCGGGTCCGGGATCGCCCCGCCCAGCAGCACGCCGGCAACCGTCGCCACGTTCCAGGGCAGGAACACGCCCAGGATGGCGGCCATCCAGTAGCCGGGCACGTCGAGGCGCCCGAGCCGGTGGAAGTGCGCCGCCGACAGCGCGAACGCCTCGTCGGTCAGGAAGTGGCTCATCGCGACCCGCCGCGGCAGGGGGAGCTCGCGGAGGCGCGGCGCCAGCGAGGCCGAGTACAGGAGGTGGCGCGCGTTGAGGAAGAACGTCAGCACCACGATCGGGGCCCAAGGCAACCCGGCGGCGACGTACCCAGCCGCGGCAAACTGCGAGGCCCCGGCGAACACGAGGACGCTCGAGGCCACCGCCTCGACGGGGGAGAAGCCGGCGTTGCGCGCCGCCAGCCCGAACACGAGGCCGAAGGCGGCGACCGACACGGCGATGCCGAGCGTGTCGAGCAGCAGGCGTCCGCGGGCGGCTCGCAGGTCGAGGGGGTGGGGCGCCGGGGCGGCGGGCGCGCTCATCGACGCGGACGGGCGTGGTCGGGGCGGTCCGGGGCCGGCGGGACCGCGGCGCCTACCTGAGGAACGTCTTGCCGCAGGTCCCGTCGCAGACCGCGTACACGGCATGCCGCTCCACGGCGTAGCCCGCCACGTGGAGCAGGCCGCGGCACCCCTTGGTCGGGCACTTGTACACCCACCAGCTGTCACCCGCGTCGAGCGGGCTCGACTCCGCCGCGAGCTTGTCGGCGAGGCCCTCGCGCGAGGCGACCACCGACGCGACCGCAGCCGCGCGCTGCGCCTCGCTCTCGCTCGAGTAGGGGTAGTTCTGCCCGACGTTCGACGTCACCTGCGCCTCCGCTCCTTGCCGTGCCCATGGCGTCTCGGGTGCGCCTGGCCCGCCGCCGGCGCGCCCGAGAATACCACCGGGTCCGGGCTGCCCGGGTCCCGGCGCCCGACGTCCCGCCGCTCAGCGGACCGCCGCCAGGCCCGCGCTCCTGGGGTCCGCGATCGCCGCCAGCGACCCGCCGTCCGCCGGGCCACCCTCAACCAGCTCGATCGCGTGCTCATGGCCGAGGCCGCCGTCATACGGGACCTGCGTCAGCCGGTGCCCGAGTGCCCGCAGCTCGTCGGACACGCCGTCCGCCAGCGGCCCATCCGCCAGCACGGTCAGCGGCGGCCCGAACCACGAGTCCGGCTCCACGGTGACGCGCGGGGCCGCGACCGCGGTCGCGACGTCCGCCCGGCCGTCCACGAGCGCCGACACCAGCTGGGCATGGATCTGCGGCTGGATGTCGCCGCCCATCGACCCGGCCACGATCCACGGCCGGCGCTCGCCCGCGCGGAACAGCATGCCGGGCAGCAGGGTGTGGGCCGTGCGGCGCCCGGGCGTCAGCTCGTTGGGGTGGCCGGGCACCAGCGAGAACGAGGCGCCGCGGTCCTGGAAGTGAACGCCCGTCTCCGGGTCCACCACGCCGGACCCGAAGCCCGCCGCGTTGGACTGGATCAGGCTGACCGCGTTCCCGGCCGCGTCAACGACGGCGAGGTAGATGGTGCCCCCCACCAGCGTTCGGACCGGCGTTGGCGCCGGGTCCGCCGCCTGCCGGTCAATCCGCCCGGCGAGCGCGTCTGCGTGGTGGTCCGAGAGCAGCGCGGTCACCGGCACCTCGCGCGCCGCAGGGTCGGCGAGGAACTGGTCGCGGTCCGCGTACACGAGCTTGGCCGCCTCGAGCATGAGGTGGGACCACGCCGCCGACGACCAGCCCCGACCGTCGTAGACGGCGCCGGCGGGCGGCTCGAACCGTTCCAGGACCCGCAGCAGCATCAGGGCCAGGAACCCCGACGAGTTGGGCGGGTGCGTCGTCACGCGCACGCCGCGGTACGAGGCGTCAACGGGCACGCCCCAGTCCGACTGGTGGCGCTGCAGGTCCAGCACGGTGTGGAGTCCACCGGCCGCTCGGAGCCCGGCGGCGACACGCTCCCCGAGGTCCCCGTCGTAGAAGGCGTCGAAGCCCTCGTCCGCGAGGGTTCGGAGAGTGGCCGCGAGCGCCGGCAGCCGGACGATCTCGCCGGGCCGCCACGGTCGGGCCGCCGGGCGCCACACGCTCCCGAAGCCGGTGGCCCAGAGCTCGCCGGCGATGTTCGCCCACAGCCCCTCGACCGCGCGGATCAGCCCATCCCAGGCGGGGAACCCCGCCTCGGCCTGCTCGATCGCCGCGGCCAGCACGGCGTCCCGCGAGAGGCGTCCCCAGCGGCGGTGAGCGTCGGCCCAGGAGCGGACCGCGCCGGGCACGGTGATCGCGTGCGGACCGCGCAGCGGTACCCGGCTGAGCCCCGCGCGGCGAAGCAGGTCGGCTGACAGGCCGGCCGGCGAGCGTCCGGATCCGTTGAGGGCCGTCTGCTCGCCGGCGGCCTCGTCCCAGACCAGCCAGAACGCATCGCCTCCGATGCCGCAGCCGTTGGGCATCACCACGCCCAGCACGGCGTTGGCGGCGATGGCCGCGTCAACGGCGTGACCGCCTGCCGCGAGCGCGGCCAGCCCCGCCTGGGTCGCGAGGTGGTGGGGCGCGACAACGGCCCCGCGCGCCCCGCGCGCCAACCGCGCGGGTGCCAGCGCCGGCTGGCGCGCCGTGAGCGGATCAGGCATCGCCGGTCACCTCGGCGGAGGTCGGGGTCACGACGGTCCGGCCCACCTCGTGCTCGTAGCCGCGCAGGTGGCCGAGCGGCACCAGGGCGATCCCGAGCAGCGCCAGCGAGGCGATGAAGATCCCGTCGAGTCCGGCGTTCTGCCCTGCCACGCCACCCACCAAGCTGCCGGTGATCTGGCCCAGGCCCAGGAACACCGAGTAGAGGCCCATGATGGCGCCCCGGTCGTCAGGGTACGCCTCGGACACGTCGGCCAGCAGGCCGAGGGCCGCCGGCGTCGCGCCAGCGAGAACGAACAGGCCCGCGCCGGCGCCCGCCACCAGGGCGGCGGTCACCGGAGGCGGGGCGGCCCCCGCGTGGTTGATCGCGAGGCCCGTCGCCAGCAGCGCGAACCCGCCGCCGATGCCCCGGAAGATGATCGTGGTCCGCCGCAGGTTCTTGAACCGGCCGCCCCAGTACAGAAGCCCGGCGAAGAACAGGATCCCGCCGACGCCCAGCCCGAGGCTGACGGCCAGCGGCGAGAAGCCGCCCATCAGCTGCTGGTCGGCGAACCGCGGGTCGGGCGCCCTGACGAGCTGGAACAGCGTCTGGCTGGTGTACAGGCCGAGGGTCGCGTTGACCGCGATCCACGTCGGCGCCAGGAGCCACACCTGGCGGCTGCGGAGGATCCGCGCGTAGCGCCACAGGCCCTCGCGCCGGTCGTGGGCTGCGGCGGCGGGCGCCGGCTCGGCATCCTTGCGCACCCCGAACCGGAAGATCGCGAAGGACAGGAGGTACAGCAGGGCGTTGAGGAGGAACGCCGGCGGGCCGAACATCTGGAACAGCGGTCCGGCGAGAACCATCCCGAGCAGCAGCCCCGCGAGCGTGGTCGCCTCGAACCGGGCCACGGCGCGACCCCGGGCCAGTTCGTCGGTGGCGGTGGCGAAGGCGATGAACCCCAGGATGGAGGGCACCGAGGCCGCGGTGGAGCCGCCCTCGAGGAGGCGGGTCAGCCCGATCACGGGCAGGCTGACGGTGGCGGCAGTGATGGCCACGGCCACGGCGCCGAACGCCGGGCCGATGAGCATGACCAGCCGGTGGCCGATCCGGTCGGAGACGATGCCGAAGAACGGCGAGCCCACCAGCTCCGAGACGTAGAACAGGGCCCCGATCACGCCCACGTGCCAGGGCTGGACGTGGATGCCGCCGTGGCGGTCGAAGTGGCCGAGGTAGTACGTGAGCATGGTGCCGGTCACGCCGGTCGCCATCCGGAGCGTCAGGGTCCCGAGGACCACCGCGGTGAGCGGGCGGCGACCCGTGGCCACGCCCCGGGCGCCGCGGGCGGCCCGGCCCGGCAGCAGCAGCACGACCCGGAGCAGGTTTGCGAGCGCCATGCCCGACAGGGTAACGGCGCCGGGCGCGCCGCGCCGCGGCTCCGTATCCTTGGCGCCCAACAGGGGCGATCCGCGTCGAGCCCGGCCGCGGCCGTCCGAGATGGAGGTGCCTGCCGTGTCGCGCGTCGCGATCGTCGTCGATTCCGCCAGCGACCTGCCGCCCGGTGTCGCCGCGGAGCAGGGGATCCGGATCGTCCCGCTGGAGGTGAGCTTCGGGGAGGAGCACTTCAAGGCCCTTATCGAGCTGTCCGCAGACGCCTTCTGGCGCCGGGTGCTGGCGCCGGACGCGCCGTTCCCGACCACGGCCGCGGCGTCGCCCGGCGAGTTCCAGACCGCGTTCGAGGAGCTCCTCGACGGCGGCGCGGACAGCATCGTGTGCGTCACGGTCTCGTCGGACCTGTCGGGCACCTACAAGTCGGCCAAGGTCGCGGCCGCCATGATGGGCGACCGCGAGATCCACGTGATCGACTCCCGGACCGCCTCGATGGGGTTCGGCATGCTGGCCCAGATGGCGGCCGACCTGGCTGCGGCCGGCGCCACGGCCGCCGACGTCGCCCGGTTCGTCGAGGCGCGCAAGGCGGACGTGGACCTCTACGTGGCCCTGGACACGCTCGAGTACCTCAAGCGGGGCGGCCGGATCAGCGGCGCCCGGGCCGCGATGGGGGCCGTCCTGGCGATCAAGCCCATCATCACCGTGATCGACGGCCTCGTGGACAGCGCCGACCGGGTGCGCACCCGGGCGAAGGCGCGCGAGCGGACGCTGGAGCTGCTCACGGCTCGGCCGCTGGAGCGGGCGACCATCCTCCACTCGACGGGCGCGGACGTGGACGAGTTCCGCGAGCTCTTCGCGGCGCGCTCGGGGCTCGACGCCTCGCGGATCCAGACGATGGTGATCGGTCCGTCCGTGGGGACGCACGTGGGGCCCGGGGCGGTGGGCGCGACGGTCGTCCTGCGGCGCTGAGGCCCGCCGTCGGCGGGTCGGGCCCCCCGGGCGGAGGACGCGGCGGGCTCTGCGACCATGGGTGCGGCCAAGTGCCGGACCGGTTGCGGCAGGGTGCCGACCGGCAGGAGGCCGAATCCGATCTGTAGCTATACTGGGCCACGAGGCGGCGCGCGACGCCTCGCGGCCGGCCCTGCTAGCCCGGTCCGCCGCGCGCCCCCGTGGGGTCGCCCGGAAGACGACCCAACTGCACAGGGGCGGCGATCGCCGTCCCACCACGAGGACCATCCGTTCATGACGACGGAGAACGTAGCGGCGCCCATCAACGCCTGGCAGGTCGCGCAGCGGCAGTTCGACCTGGCGGCGGAGATGCTCAATCTCGACTCCGGCCTGCGCCGCGTCCTGCGGGAGCCGCGCCGCGAGCTGACCGTGCACTTCCCGGTCCACATGGATGACGGGAGCGTGCAGGTCTTCACCGGCTACCGCGTCCAGCACAATCTCGGCCGCGGTCCGGCCAAGGGCGGCATCCGCTACCACCAGGACGTCACGCTCGACGAGGTCAAGGCCCTCGCGATGTGGATGACCTGGAAGTGCGCGGTCGTCGGCATCCCGTACGGCGGCGGCAAGGGCGGCGTCGTGGTCGACCCGAAGAAGCTCTCCAAGAAGGAGCTCGAGGGCCTGTCCCGCCGGTTCTTCACCGAGATCAGCGTCCTGGTCGGCCCCGAGCGAGACATCCCCGCGCCGGACGTCAACACCACGCCCCAGATCATGGCCTGGTTCATGGACACCTACTCCATGCACGCCGGCTACACGGTCCCGGGTGTCGTCACCGGCAAGCCGATCAGCCTGGGCGGTTCCGAGGGCCGCAACGAGGCCACCGCGCGCGGCGCGGTCTACACGATCGTCAAGGCAGCCGCTCACCTCGGCCTCGACCTCAAGAAGGCCAAGGTCGCGGTCCAGGGCTATGGCAACGCCGGCTCCATCGCCGCGCAGCTCATGCGCGACGAGGGCGGCACCATCGTCGCGGTCTCCGACTCCACCGGCGGCATCCGCAACATGGCCGGACTCGACCCGGACAAGGTGCTCGCCTGGAAGAAGGAGCACGGGACGGTCCAGGGCTTCCCCGGCTCCGAGGACATCAGCAACGCCGAGCTGCTCGAGACCGAGTGCGACGTGCTGATCCCGGCCGCGTACGAGAACCAGATCACCATCCGCAACGCGGACAAGGTCAAGGCCAAGATCGTCGCCGAGGCGGCCAACGGCCCGACGACCCCCGAGGCGGACGAGATCCTGCACCGGCGCGGCGTGTTCATGATCCCGGACATCCTGTGCAACGCCGGCGGCGTGACCGTCAGCTACTTCGAGTGGGTCCAGGACCTCAACCGCGACCACTGGACCGAGGCGGACGTCAACGCCAAGCTCAAGGTCATCATGGAGAAGGCCTTCGGCGAGGTCCTCGCGCTCAGCGAGCAGCACCGCGTCAACATGCGGACCGGGGCGTACCTCAACGCCGTCCAGCGCGTGGCCGACGCCACCGCGATGCGCGGTCTGTACCCGTGATCTGACGCGGCCGGCAACCGGCCGCCACGTACGCCCAGCTTGCGAACGGCCCGGCACCCGCCGGGCCGTTCGGCATCTGCGGGTTGCGATTCCTTAGGGTTCCGGGGTCCGGCGCGCAACCATATGTGGGGGTAGCCTCGTCGTCAGCACGCGCGCGGGCGCATCCCGGGCCACGAGGGGACCATCGGCATGGACGAGGACGAGCGGCCAGAATCCCGGCCGCTGCCCATCAGCCGCCGGCAGTTGCTGGCGGCCGGGCTGGCGGTCGGCTCGGCGACGGCACTGGGCGCCTGCGGCTCGGGTGCCGTATCGACGCCGAATCCCTCGGCGGCCTCGGTCGCGGCGGCGGGCGACGTCATCGCGTCGGCCGTCCCGAGCGGCACGCCGGCCGCGGGCGGGAGCGCCACGCGGTCCTCGTCCGGGGCGCCGTCGCTGCCGCCCGACGTCGCCAGCCCGATCCGGGCGGAGAACGCCTTGCTGGGCAACCCGGGCTGGGACGCCGGGCGCGTCTGGGGCCAGGCGAGCGTCTACCTGGGCGCCGCGTCGGTTGGGCCGGGCGAGCCGATCCGAGTGCGGGCGACGGGCAATGGCGTTGTCAGCGTGGAGTGGTATCGGCTGGGTTGGTACGGCGGCGCCGGCGGGCGCCTGGTCCGCGTGGACAAGGGCGTGAAGCTCGGCGGCCACCCGGCCTCGTCGCACGACCGGGTCACCGGCCTCGTCGAGGCCGGCTGGCCCACCACCCTGCACACGACGGCGCCCGTCGGGGTCAGGAGCGGGATGGTGCTGGCCGTCCTCCGCGACGCGTCGGGGCGCTCGGTCGCCAACGCGCCCGTCGTGCTCCGGCCGGATCCCACGGATGCCCGCCGGGCGCCAGTCCTGTTCGTCAGCGCGGCGTGCACCTGGCAGGCCTACAACCAGTGGGGCGGCACCGATCTGTACGGGAACTACGGCAGCCTCCCGATCAAAGCGACGCAGAACCACCGCGCCGCTCAGGTCTCCTTCGACCGGCCGTACTACCTCGACGGGGGCGCCGGCTACCTGCGGCGCTGGGAGCTGCAGTTCATCCGCTGGATGGAGCGCCACGGGAGGGATGTCGAGTACATCGCGGACTGGGACCTCGAACGCAACCCGGACCTGGTGAACGGCCGACGGCTGCTCATGATGGCGGGCCACCCGGAGTACTGGTCCAGGCCGATGCGGGCGCGGGTCGAGGCAGCCGTCGCCGCCGGCATCAACGTGGCCTTCCTGACCGGCAACGAGGTGTACTGGCAGACCCGGATCGAGGACGGCCCGGCGGGCCCCGGCACCCGGATAACCTGCTACAAGAGCCGGACCGCGGACCCCATCATGGCCACGCAGCCGTCGCTCACCACGTGCCGCTGGCGGGAGGCGCCGGTGAGCGAGCCGGAGGCGCCGCTGATCGGCCAGATGTACGGCCACATCGTGAAGCGCGTTGCGGACTGGGTCGTGCAGGGCCAGGGCCACTGGCTCTACGAGGGCACGGGCCTGAGCAACGGGGACGCCTTGGCCAATCTCGTCGGGCAGGAGTACGACACGCTGTTCCCGGACCTCGCCAACCCGGGCACGATCGTCCTCGCGCGCTCGCCGGTGATCGCGGACATCAACAACCCGCACGACCCGGGCGCCCACCCGAGCCCGGGCGTGCACAACTCCACCGTGTACACGGCCCAGTCAGGCGCGACGGTGATCGCGGCCGGGACCTTCCAGTGGCCGTGGGCGATCGACTCGTACGGCGACCGCTCCTACCTGGGCGTGGCCACCCCGGTGGACAAGCGCGTGTCGCGCATGACCAGGAACATCTTCGATCGGCTGGGCGACGGGCCGCTCGCCCCCTGACCGGGTGCGGGCGCGGGCCGGGGAGCGTCCGCCCCGCGCCCCCCGGCGCTGCTACCATCCGGCCATGCTCGACCACGAGGAGAAGTTCCTCTTCAAGGAGGAGATCCTCCACCTCTCCAACGCCCTCAACGACCCGGGCAGCCTCGACAACGTCGAGGACCTGCTGACCGACGTCATCACCAGCCCGCGCTTCGACTCCGAGGTCTTCACGCTCGAGCGCAGCCTCCAGGTCATGCTGGGCGCTCGTGCCGGGACCACGCTCGTCGGCCTGCTCACCGTGGCGCCCGAGGTGTTCGAGGAGGTCAGCGAGGTCCGCATCCCGCCCGAGGTCCAGGAGCGGCTCGTCGCCTGGCGCGCCCGGTTCGGGCTGGCGATCGACAACGCCCTCAACTTCCTGAACAACCCCGACGGCATCCAGGGCCACACCTTCGGCACGCAGGTCGCCCACATGGACGAGCGTCGCGTGCTCCAGGGCCGGCTCACGATGGTCCGCTACAACAACGAGCCCCAGTTCTTCCTCGCGGATGCGGCCGTGTTCCTGGGACTGGTGACCGACATCATGGAGCGCCTCGGGCCGCACCTCGAGCCCGACAGCGTGGACGACGAGTCGCTCACCCGGTTGCGCGAGGCCGTCGCCCTGATCGAGCGCAAGACCGCCCGGCGCGACTGACGCGCTCCGTGCCGCCGGCCGAGCCCCGGGGCCCCTCGCTCGCCCGGCCCGGGTCGCCGATGAGCGCGTCCGCGCGCTCGGTCATCCTCACCTCGGGCGTGGCCTACGCGGTGTTCTACGCCGCGCTGGGCGCCTGGAGCCCGTACTGGCCCGTCTACTTCCAGCAGCTCGGCGTGGACCTCGCGGCGATCGGGCTGCTCACGGCGGTCCCGGCCGCGGTCCAGATCGTCGCCGCGCCCGCGTGGGGCCTCGTCGCCGACCGCCTGGGCGACGTCCGGCTGCCGCTGGCGGCCGCCGCGGCGATCGCCATCGCGGCGGCGCTCTTCCTCGCGGTTGGCCCGTCCGTGGAGTGGCTGGTCCCGGGCGTCGCGCTGCTGGCCGTCGGGACGAGCGCCTGGCCGCCCCTGGTGGACGCGCGGACCGTGACGGTCCTGGGCGCGGACCGTGACCGCTACGGGCAGGCGCGCGGCATCGGGTCCGGCGGCTGGATCGTCGCGACGCCGCTGATCGGCCTGCTCGTCGCCGCGTCCGGCTCGCGGACGCTGTTCGCGGTGTTCATCCCGCTGGCGGCCCTCGCGGCGCTCTGGGTCCTGCTCCGCTTCGGCCGTCCCGGGACGCGCCAGCGGGTGTCGGGCGTCGGCCCCATGCGGGCGCTGGGGCTGCTGCGCGCCCGTAGCCTGGCGCTGATGTTCGCCGGCTCCATGCTGGTCTGGGCAGCGTGCAACGGCGCGTCGGCGTTCTTCTCGCTGCGCCTGGTGGCTCAGGGCGCGGACGCCACCCTGGTGGGCGTGGGCTGGTCCGTCAACGCCCTGGTCGAGGTGCCGATGATGCTCGCGTTCCGGCGGCTGGCCGGGCGGACGGGGGTGCCGGTCCTGATCGTCGCGGGCGCTGCCGTGCTCGCGATCCGGAATCTCGGCTGGGCCGTCGCCGGCTCGGACCTGGCGACGGTGGCCGTGGCGACGGTGTCGGGCGTCGGCTACGCGCTGTACCTGGTGGGCGTCACGACCTGGCTCGCGGACCGCGCGCCGGTCCACCTGCGAGCCACCGCCCAGGCGCTGTTCCTCGGCACCGCCTACGCGCTCGGGACGATCGGCGGGTCCCTGGTCGCCGGCTGGCTCGCGCAGCTGCTCTCGATGGACGCGATGTTCTACGCCCTCACGGCGGTGGCAGCGGGCGGGGCGGCGCTCACCTGGCTGGCGGTCGAGCGCCCGGGGCTCGCGCACGGCTGAGTGAGGCCGGAGGCGCCCGCCTCGCCGGGCCTGGGCCCACCGACGGGCCTCAGCCCCCGCCGGCGGCCATCGCGATCGTGCTCCACAGCCCCAGGAGGAGGAGCGCCGCCGTGATGCCCCACAGGACCGCCTGCCGCGCGCGTGAGTTGGCGAGGTCGCCCACCACCGATCGGTCGCTCGTGAGCCGCACGAGGAACGCCAGCGGCACGGCGAGCGCCACCACGTTGAGGACCATCGCGTTCACGACCACGGCCACGAGGTCGGTGGCGAGGAGCGCGACCGCCGCGGCGGGGATGATCTCCACCAGGTACAGCCCGTAGAACAGAGGAGCCTTGCGCGGCGAGAGGTTGAGGCTGCGCGGCCACCGGAAGAGCTCGGCCCAGGCCCATGCGGACGACAGGGAGATGACGATGGCGGCCAGCATGCCCGCGCCGACCATCCCGACGGCGATCAGCACCGAGCTCCCGCCGAGCGCGAGCGAGGCGAGCCCGCTGGGCAGGGCGAGGCCGCTTGCCGAGAGCGTCGCCCTGCCTCCCGCGGCCACCGCCGCGGCAGCCGCCACCACCACCGCGGCCATCAGGACCTGGCTCGCCACCGAGCCGATCAGCGTCTCGAAGCGAGCGGCGCGCAGGTCGCGGCGACCGAGCCCCTTGTCCACGGTCGCCGCCTGCTGGTAGAACAGCATCCAGGGCATGACCACGGCCCCGATCGTGGCGACCACCAGCTGCAGGTAGTCGCGCCCGTGGCCGAGTTGCCCTGCCGGCGACAGGCCGGCGAGGACCGCCTCCGGGCTCGGGCGGGCCCCGACGGCCAGCCCGACGAACGCGAACAGGCCGACCGAGAGCACCAGCACCAGTCGCTCGAAGCGGGCGTAGCCGCCCGTCAGGACGACGAGGCTGTGGACCAGCAGCGCTCCGGCGGCGGCGGCGGGCGCCGGGATCCCGACGATGCCGGCGCCCAGGACGATGCCGGCGAACTCCGCCACGTACGCCACGAGGTCGATCGCGACCATCGACCCCACGGCGAGCACACCCCATCGCATCCCGTAGCGCTCGCGGATGAGCTCCGCGTGGCCGAGGCCCGTCGCGATGGCCAGGCGCGTGGTCATCTCCTGGACGAGGTAGAGGACCGGGATGAGCAGCGCGAGCGGCAGGAGCATGGCGTAGCCGAACGAGCTGCCTGCCTGGGCCGCCGTGATGACCGACGCGGCGTCGACGTCCGCGATCATCACGACCCACGCCGGGCCCACGACCCGGAGCACGTGGGCGGCGCGCCGCGTCAGGGCGGCGGGCTGGAGGGGCGTGACGGCCGTGGCGCGCAGCGCGGGACTCCCGTGGTGTCGGCCGCTCCGGCCGCCTCGGCCCGGATATTATCAGTAAGAGGCTCGTAATTAGTTCGAGCGACCCTCGGGTCGAGGGCCGCTGGGGGACGCCGCCTCCCGCTCGCGCGGGAGCGCCGCGACGACGAGCTCGTTGTCGATCAGGCGGACGCCCTCGATCCGGACCGCGAGCGAGAGCAGCGCCCGGCCCTCGATCCGTGCGAGCTCCGCGAGCGTGTCCGGGTCGGCGACGGAGACGTACTCGACCACGGCGTCCGGCTCGGACGCCAGCGCCGCGCGCACCGCCGCCCGGACGGCGTCCCCGCCGCACCGATCGGCCCGCACGCACGCGATCCCGGCCTCCAGCGCCCGGTGCAGCACGGCCGCGCGTCGCCGCCCGTCCGGGGAGAGGCGCGCATTGCGGGACGACATCGCCAGGCCGTCCGCCTCGCGAACGGTGGGGCAGGCGACCACCTCGGTGGGCAGGGCCAGGTCCAGGGCCATGCGCCGGATGACCGCGATCTGCTGGTAGTCCTTGAGGCCGAAATAGGCGCGCTCCGCGCCGACGAGCGCGAACAGGATCGCCACCACCGTCGCCACGCCGTCGAAGTGGCCGGGCCTGGCGGCGCCCTCGAGCGGGCGGGCGATGGCGCCCACGGCCACCGCCGTGTCGAAACCCGGCGGGTACACCTCGTCCACCGGCGGCGCGAACACCACGTCCACGCCGGCGGCCCGCGCGCGCTCGAGATCGCGGGCCTCGTTGCGCGGGTATTGGGCGAAGTCGCTCGCCTCGCCGAACTGGCGCGGGTTCACGAAGATCGACATGACCACCGTGGCGCTGTCGGCGCGCGCCCGCTCGACGAGCGAGACGTGGCCCTCGTGGAGCCAGCCCATCGTGGGCACCAGGCCGATCGGGCGCGGAGCCGATGCCAGCACGGCGCGGAGCTGGGCGCGCGTCCGGACCACCTGCATGGGGCTTCGGGCTCGGCTGGTTCGTGCTGCGCGGGGGGCGGCTAGAGGTCGCGGTCGAGCGGGATGCCCGACAGCTGGGCAGGGGCGCGGTCGTCCATGCCGCGGCCCAGGACCTCGTCGAGCACGGACGGCTCCATCAGCACGGTCTCGGCCTCGCCCGGGAAGGTGCCTGCCTCGGTGTCGGCGCGATAGCCGCGCAGCGCCTCGAGGATGACCCCGTGCACGTCCGCGTACCGCCGCGCGTGACGGGGGGTCCAGGTCCCGAGGCCAATCAGGTCCGTGATGACCTGGATCTGGCCCGAGCACCCCGCCCCCGACCCGATGCCGATCGTGGGGATGCGCAGCCGCTCGGTCACGGCCCCGGCCAGCTGGCCGGGGAGCAGCTCGAGCACGATGGAGAAGGCGCCCGCCTCCTGCACCGCCAGCGCGTCCGCCAACAGCGCCCGGGCCTGCTCGCGGCCCTTGCCCTGGACGCGCGTGCGGCCGAGCGTGTTGATCGACTGGGGCGTGAGGCCGATGTGGCCCATGACCGGGATGCCGGCCTTGACCAGCGCCTCGATCGCGCGGGCCGAGCGGACCCCGCCCTCCACCTTGACGGCCTGGGCGCCCGCGTCGCGCAGGAACCGGCCGGCGTTCTCCAGGGCGTCCTCGGGCGAGGCGTAGGAGAGGAACGGCATGTCCGCCACGACCAGCGCCCGCCGCGCGCCACGCACCACGGCCCTGGTGTGGTGGAGCATCTCGTCCATCGTCACGCGGACCGTGGTGTCGTAACCGAGCATGACCTGGCCGAGAGAATCGCCCACCAGGATCAGCGGGATGCCCGCCTCGTCCACGAGCTGCGCGGTGGGGTAGTCGTAGGCGGTGACCGTGGCGATGCGGACCCCGTCGGCGTGCAGCCTGGCGATGTCGACGACGGTGAGGCGGCGGACGGTCTCGGGCTGGGCGCTCATCGGGTCTCCGTGGTGGTCGCGACAGTGTGCCCCCGGGCCGGACGCGCGTCCAACGCGGCGACGACGCGATCGAGCAGGCGGTCGGCGACATCGCGCTTGGGCAGCAGCGGCAGCTCGTCGCGCGAGCCGTCGGCGCCCAGGATGACGACGCGGTTCGTGTCGGTTCCGAAGCCCGAGCCCGCCTCGCTCACGTCGTTGGCGACCAGCAGGTCCGCGCCCTTGCGCCGCAGCTTCTCGGGGGCCCGGTCCAGGGAGCCCGTCTCGGCCGCGAAGCCCACGATGACCGGGCGCGGGTCCAGCTCGCGCGCTCGGGCGCCCACCTCGGCGAGGATGTCCTCGGTGGGCTCCAGCTCGAGCGTCAGGGCGCCGCCACGGGTCAGCTTGGTGTCGGCGGCATGGCGCGGCCGGAAGTCCGCCACGGCCGCGGCCATGACCAGCGCGTCCGCCCGGCCGGCGATCACGGCGCCGAGGACGGCGTCGCGCATGGCGGACGTCGTCTCGGCGCGGACGACCGTGGCCGCGACCGGCAGCGGCACCTCCACGCGCCCTGCGACGATCGTCACGGCCGCGCCGCGCGCGAGGGCGGCCTCGGCGATGGCGACGCCCATCTTGCCGGTGCTCCGGTTGCCGATGAACCGGACCGGGTCGATGGGCTCGGCCGTGCCCCCGGCGGAGACGACGATCGTGCGCCCGTCGAGGTCCGCCTCGGGCGCTTCCCCGGCCCCGGGCGGGCGGGCGGCGGGATCCGGCTGGCGCACCGGTCGGTCGCCGATCGCGGCCACCACTGCGTCCACGATCCGCGGCAGGTCGGCGAGGCGGCCCGGCCCGGTCTGTCCCGACGCCAGCTCGCCGGCCTCGGGCGAGACGAGGGTGTAGCCGAAGTCGCGCACGAGGCGCTCGACGTTGGCGCGCGTCGCCGGGTGCGTCCACATGTCGCCGTCCATGGCCGGGGCGAACACCACGGGCGCGGACGTGGCGAGGCAGGCCGCCGTCACCGCGTCGCTCGCGATGCCGTTGGCCATGGCGCCCAGCCAGCGGGCCGTGGCGGGGGCGACCACCACGGCGTCCGCCGCGTCGGCGACCACGATGTGGCCGATCCGCTGGTCCGGGAGCAGGCCCAGGACGTCGGTCTCGACGGCATGGCGGGAGAGCGCGGCGAGGGTGAGGGGCGCCACGAACTTCGTCGCCGCCGGGGTGAGCATCACGACCACATCGGCCCCCTCGGCCCGGAGGAGCCGCACGAGCTCCACCGCCTTGTAGGCGGCGATGGACCCGCAGGCGCCGAGGGCGACCAGCCGGCCGACCAGGCGGGGCGCCGGATGCGCCGAGGCGACCCGGGCCGTCACGCGCCGCGCGCCAGCGGCTCGCCGCCGGCGACCTCAGCGTGGAGGATGGCGAGGCCCTTGAGCGTGAGGTTCGGGTCGATGACGTCGACGCCGCCGATGTCGTGAGCCCAGGGCGCGGCGGACAGCCCGCCGGTGAGCACGCACCTGACGTCCCCTGCTCGCGCCCCCGAGACCTCGGCCAGCTCGGCGCGGAGCCGGGCCAGCAGGCCGCTCGCGAGCGCCTGGTAGCCGAGGACCGCGCCTGCCTGGATCGCGTGCGCGGTGTCTCGGCCGAGAGCGCGGTCCGGGGCGCGCAGCTCGACGCGCGGGAGCTTGGCCGTGCGCGCCGCGAGCGCCTCGAGGCCCAGTTCCAGCCCGGGGGCGATGGCGCCGCCGAGGAACGCCCCGTCGGGCCCGACGCAGTCGAACGTGGTGGCGGTGCCGAAGTCCGCGACCACCGCCGGGGTCCCGTACAGCCGCGCGACTGCCAGCGCGTTGACCAGCCGGTCCGGGCCCACCTCGCCGGGACGGTCAACCCGGACCGCGAGCGGGACGTTGCCCGGCGACGCGACGAGCATGCCCATGCCCCGCCTGGCGCCGACGGCGCCGACGGCGGCCGTCACCGCGGGCACGACCGAGGCGATGGCCACGGCGCGCACGTCGTCGAGCGCCCGCGCCTCCAGGCCCAGCAGGCCGGCGAGCAGGAGCTCCACCTCGTCGGCGGTGGCCCCGCGCGGCGTCGCCGCGCGACGGGTGCCGGTGATCGCCCCGCCCTCGACGAGGCCGACCGTCAGGTTCGTGTTGCCGACATCCAGCGCGAGCAGCATGCGGCGATCATACGGCGCGCGGCCGGTCGGTCGGACGCGCCGCGCCGCGCGAACTTCACCCTCCCGCAACCCCGCGCGTCGGATACGATCGCGCGGTTGTCGGGCCGCCGTCGGGGGGCCCGCCCGACATGGCCTCGAGCGTCCTCGAACCGGCCGTCGTGGGAGCCACTGTGGCGAGCGATCCGCCCGCGAAGTTCTTCGTCAACTCGGGTCTCGTGACCAGCCGGACCGACATCCGGCACGTGCTGCGCCCCATTGCGCGGCAGACCGTCTCCTACCGCTACTACCGGGGCCGTGATGTGGTGGCCCACGGGACGGGCTGGGTGGAGCGGATCGTGGCCGGCGAGCCCGACGTCTCGACGTACTTCACGCCGATCACCATCTCGATCAACGTGGACTCCTTCGAGCATCTCGAGTTCGAGACTCGGCCTGACCAGCTGCTCGTGTACACGCTGGTCCAGGGCGATGAGCGGGTCGTGATCGAGTACGTGCCCGCGGCCACCGGGGACGACGGGGGGCCGGCGCCGCGCCAGCTGGAACTGCACCCGACCGGGTACGTCCAGATGGAGCTGCTCGGACTGGAGGGGTCCGAGGGGTAGGGTCGCGACGGCCGGCTGCAAACGCCGTCCGGCCGGCCAGACAGCCAGGGAATCACAGGGAGGAGAGGACATCGCATGAGTGCCGCGTCATCGACCGCCAGCGGCGGCGGCATCGGGACCTACTTCAAGTTCGCCGAGCGGAGCACCTCGCTCGGCCAGGAGGCCAAGGCCGGCCTGACCACGTTCATGGTCATGGCCTACATCATCTTCCTGAACCCGAGCATCCTGACCGGCGGGTTCAAGACGGCCGACGCCGCGTTCACGGCCCCGGCCATCGCGGCCGGGACCGCCCTCATCGCGGGGATCATGACCATCGCCATGGGCGCCGTGGCCAACTACCCGCTGGCGCTGGCCGCAGGCCTGGGCATCAACGGCCTGGTGGCCTACTCGCTGATCGGCCGCGGCCTCACCCCGGCGGGCACCATGGGCGTCATCGTGCTCGAGGGCGTCGCGGTCACGATCCTGGTGGTCGTCGGCTTCCGGGAAGCCGTGATGAACGCGGTGCCGCTCGCGCTCAAGAAGTCCATCGGCGTGGGCATCGGCCTGTTCATCCTGTTCATCGGCTTCGCGAACGGCGGCTTCGTCGTGGCCAGCCAGGCGACGCCCGTGACGTTCCACCTGCCGCAGGCGCCGGCCGACTTCGTGTTCTGGTTCGGCCTGTTCCTCACGATCGCCCTGTGGGTGCTGCGGGTGCCGGCCGCTCTGGTCCTGTCGATCCTGATCACGACCGCTGTGGGGCTGATCGTCGGCGTCGCCACGGTGCCGGCCAACTTCGCCCTGACGCCGTCGTTCAGCACGCTCGGCCACTTCGACGTGACCAACGTGTTCTCCGCGCTCGGCAACCCGATCTCGGCCATCCTGGTCGTGTTCGCGATCATGCTGACCGACTTCTTCGACACGATCGGGACGGTCACCGGCATCGCGGCCGAGGCCGGCCTCGCCGAGGAGGACGGCTCGGTCCCGGGCATCGGCCGCATCCTGATCGTGGACTCGCTGGCGGCCGTCGCCGGCGGCCTCGGCGGCGTCTCCTCCAACACCACCTACATCGAGAGCGCGGCGGGCGTCGCCGAGGGCGGCCGGACCGGCTTCGCCTCGATCGTCACCGGCGTCCTGTTCCTGCTGGCCATCTTCCTGTCGCCGATCGCCGGGATCATCCCCACCCAGGCCACCGCGCCAGCCCTCATCCTCGTGGGCTACCTGATGTTCACGCAGGTCCGCGGCATCGACGTCACGAACGCGGAGGACGGCATCCCGGCCCTGCTCACGATCATCCTGATGCCGCTCACCTACGACATCACCGTGGGCATCGGCGCCGGTTTCATCGCCTGGGTCGCGATCAAGGTGTTCAAGGGCAAGCTCGCCGAGATCCACCCGCTGATGTGGGTGGTCGCGGTCGGCTTCGTCATCTTCTTCCTCCAGGACTACATCGGGACGTTCATCAAGTAGCGTCCCGCGGGCCTCGCGACTCCGGACCGGCGGCCTCGGGCCGCCGGTCCGCCGTTTCCGGCTACCATCGACGGCGATGTTCCACCGCACCACCCGACTGCCAGACGGGCCGCGCGTTATCTCGGCTCGGCTGCCGGGGTCGCGGTCCGTGTCCATCTCCGCCTACGTGCTCGCCGGGTCGAGACAGGAAACGCCGGGCGAGATCGGCGTGGCGCACTTCATGGAGCACCTCACCTTCAAGGGCACGGCGGGCTACCCGACGAGCCGCGCCATCTCGGAGGCCATCGAGGGTGTCGGGGGCGGGGCGAATGCCGCCACCGACCGCGAGTCCACCGTGTTCTGGGTCCGGGTGCCGCGCCGCCGCGTCGAGACCGCCATGCGGGTCGTTGGCGAGCTCGTGATGCGCCCGCGGCTGGCCGAGGCGGACATCGAGTCCGAGCGGACCGTCATCGTGGAGGAGGTGCGCTCCTACCGCGACGACCCGGCCGAGTTCTGCGGACAGCTCCTGGCGCAGGCCATGTTCGGCCCGGGCGCACTCGGCCGCGAGATCTGCGGCGAGGAGGGGGACATCCGGGCCCTGCCCGCTGCCGCGATCCACGACTTCTGGGCGGCGCGCTACCGCCCGTCGAACATCGTCGTCGCCGTCGCGGGTGACCTGGCCCACGAGGAGGCGGTGGCGCTCGCGGCCGAGGCGTTCGGCACCGGCGACGGTGCTCTCACCGGCTTCGAGCCGGCGCCCGCCCTGCCCGTGGGCCCGCGCGTCCTCACGGGCCGACGGGATACCACGCAGGCCCAGCTCGCGATCGGCCTGCCCGCGCTCCGCCGCGATCACCCCGACTCCTGGAGCCTGTCGCTGCTCAACGCCGTGCTGGGCGACGGCATGTCGAGCCGGCTGTTCCTCGGCGTGCGCGAGGAGAAGGGCCTTGCCTACGACGTGAGCTCGGGGCTGATCGAGTACGCGGACGCCGGCGCGCTGGAGATCTCGGCCGGAGTGGACCCGGCGCACCTGCCGGCGGCCATCGAGGCGATCCTCCAGGAGGTGCGCCGCATGGCCGAGGAGCCCGTGCCCGCCGAGGAGCTGGCCAAGGCCAAGGCGTACCTGGCCGGGGGCCTCGAGCTGCGCATGGACGACACCCGCCACCTCGCGTCGTGGCTGGGGGGCCAGGAGGCGTTGCACGACCGGGTCTACACGCTGGACGAGGCGCTCGCCGCGGTGGAGGCCGTCACCGAGGATGACATCCTGCGGGTTGCGCGAGAGCTGGTGCGCGACGAGGCGCTGCGCATGGCGGTGGTGGCGCCGGCACGGCACCTCCGCGGGGTTGAGAAGTACCTGCGGCTGCCGTCATGAGGCCGCTGCGGCGCGACCGCCGCCCCGGGTCGCGGCCCGCGGAGCCGTTGGCGGCCGAGGAGCCCGCGCCCGAGCCCGCAGCCGCCGCCGAGCCCGCGCCCGAGCCCGCGCCGGAGACCGAGCCCGAGCCCGAGCCCG
>JAJXTS010000170.1 GCA_021783595.1 Chloroflexota bacterium
AGGGCCGCGGCGAGCTGCGCCGGGAGCCCCGCCGCCGCCTGCGGACCGGGCGGGCCGCGCGCCGTCCGCGGGGCGGGACCGAGCGTCGCGGCGGGACCCCGGGCATGATCAGGCGGGTTCCAGTCAACGTCGCAACGCTGGTGGTGGCCCGAGGAGTGTGGCGAGGCGCTCGGCGGGGGTGTCCCAGCCGAGGGCCCGCCGGGGTCGGCCGTTCAGCCCGGCCCGGACGTCGGCGATCTCCTCCTCGCTGTGGACGGACAGGTCGGTGGACTTGGGGAAGTAGTCGCGCAGCAGGCCGTTCGTGTTCTCGTTGGACGGCCGCTGCCAGGGCGAGTGCGGGTCGCAGAAGTACACGGCGCCCATCCCCAGCGCCGCGGCGACCTCCGCGTGCCGCGCCATCTCGGCGCCCTGGTCCCACGTGAGCGTCCGGCGCAGGCCGGGCGGCAGCGCGCCGAGCGCCCCCACGACGGCGTCGCGCACGGTCGCCGAGTCCCGCCTGGCCCCGGGCGGGTGGCCCAGGAGCGCGTGCCTCGTCGTGCGCTCGACCAGCGTGACGATCGCGGACACGTGCCCCGCGCCCACGATCAGGTCGCCCTCCCAGTGGCCGGGCTGCTCGCGCCCGAGCGCCTCGGCCGGCCGCTCGCCGATCGGCGTCATGCCGGCGACCGGCCCGGCCCGGCGGGCCCGCGCGTCGCGCCTGCGGAGCCTCCGCCGCCGGCGGAGCCGCAGCACCCGCCCGGGGAGCTCCCGGGGGAGGCCGCCGAGGTCGGGGCGGTACGCGGCCTGGTACACGGTCTCGGCGCACGGCCAGCGCCCCGGCTCGCCGGGGAACCGCCGCCGGAGGCCGCGGGCGACCTGCTCGGGGCTCCACCGCGCCAGGAGCCTCCCCGCGACCCAGTCGCGCAGCACGGCGTCCCCGGCCAGGCGGCCGGCGCGGTGGAGGCGGCGGGGGCCCATCGCCCTGCGGTGCGCCTCGGGCGGCCGGAACCGCCCGGGCTCGTCCGCGCCCCGCCGGAGCTCGCGGCTGGCCGTCGAGGGGGAGCGCGCCATGAGCGTGCCGATCTCGCGGACGCCGCGCCCCTCGGGGCGCAGGTCGGCGGGCTGGACGCGCTCGCCCTCGGACAGGCGGCGCGGCGAGCAGGGCTTCGCGGGGACGGGGGTGATCACGGGCGCCAAGTCGACCACGCGGCCGCCGGACGCGAGCCGCCGGCCGTTGCGCCAGCGCTTGCCGGCGCGCGGGTCGATGCCCACGATCCGTGGTGCCCGGGCCGAGGGGACGCCCTCGGCGATCAGCCGGGCGAACGCCTCGCGCCGGTCATGGTCGGGACTCTTCCCCCGGCGGCCCGTCGCAACTCCTCGTGGGTGTTGCGACGCTCGCCAGATTCCGCCTGATCGTTCCCACCGGCGAGACCGCGGCGGGCGCCGTGCACGCCCTTGAGGCCGCCGCGCCCGAACTCGCCTCGCTCGGCGTCAGGATCGAGCGTGTCCGCACCGACAATGGTGGCGAGTACCGGGCTCACGCCTGTCAGGACGCCGTTGCCGGGCTGGGGGCCCGCCACAAGCGGACCCGGCCCTGGAGGCCCCAGACGAACGGCAAGGCCGAGCGCCTGATCCAGACCCTCCTCCGTGAGTGGGCGCACGGCCGGCCCTACCGTTCGAACGACGAGCGGGCTGATGCGCTCCGGCCCTTCGTCGACTTCTGCAGTCGAGGCCGACCCCACACGGCGCTCGGCGGGCGATCACCACTCGACGCGGCCTACCTGGCATGGCTCACGCGGCACCCCGGGCCGTCGCTGCTGCCCTAGAGGGACTCCTGCATCGCCTGGTCGAGGCTGCGCGCCAGCGCGTCCTTCTCCGTCTCGGTCAGGCTCCGCTCGAGGACGTCGAGGTAGAGCTCCTCCTCGGCCAGGTGCACCTTGAGCAGGGCGTGGAGCCGATACAGGACGCGCCGGAGCGCCATCCCCTCCACCGCGCTCCACGTGCAGCTCGCCGCGTGCGCGCGGTAGCTCCCCAGCTCCGCCACGAGGCGGTTGATGGTCAGGTGCTCCTCCCGCATCGGCGCCAGCGAGTGGTGTCCGGACAGCTCGGCCTCGATGCGCCCGTACAGCGTCCGCTCGATCGCGGCCATGTGCGGGACCAGGTGCCCGACGACGAACTCGTACTCAGCGTCGAAGACCGGGTGGAGCGACTCGCAGTCCACTCGGCCCACCATCTCGGCCAGCTCGAGCAGCCGGTCCACGTGCGGGACGAGACGGGCATGGTGCTCGTCGCTCGTCGTGCGCAGCGACACCCGCTCGCCGCCCGCCAGCGTCGACTCGCCCATGACCGGAACACTCCTGCTTCGACCGCGCAACCGCGCGGCGACCATCGTGCCGCAGATTGCCCGGCAGTGCTTCGCCGGGGTGCGCGATCATGTCCAGCACCGGTCCGCCGACTGGCACCGCACCGATCCCTGGAGGCCACCTGACCCATGCCCACGTATCGCGTCCTCGCCTGGCGATCCGTTCCCACCCAGGTCGAAGTGACCGCCGACGATGGCACCTCCCTGAAGCAGGCGATGCCCCGCTGGTTCATGCAGGAGATCAGCCGGATCACCATGCGCGAGGGCCTCGCCCAGACCGACGACTACCTTGAGGAGTTCGCGTGGAGCGAGCCCGCGGCCCGCGAGGGCACGGGCCAGGAGGTTCTTGAGGCGGTCATCGCCGAGCAGGCGGCGAAGTTCGGCCGCAAACCCGACGGGCACCCGCTGGAGGGCGCGGACCGGTACACGGGTGACGGCGCCTGAGGCACGCACCCGGGGCAGGGCGATGGGCACCGCCACGGGCGGCCAGCGCCCGAGGCCACGGGGCCGGCGAGCGCCTGCTCACCGGGGCGCCGTCCGTCGTCGGGGAGCAGAGACGACGCGCGGGGCGTTCCGCGACGCGCCCCGCTCACGTGGCGGCTGCCTGCTGGAGATCGAGCCAGTCGCGCAGCGCCGTCACCGAGAACACGTCGCTCTCGAGGTCCTTGATCGCGGTTGACGGCGGGGTGGCCGGGTCCAGGGCGAAGGTGTCCAGGATCGCCGGCAGCGGGACCCCGAACGCCGCGGCCACGTCGCCGACCGCCATCCAGCCCTTGATCTCGGCCGTGGAGGCCCCGTCGAGCGTGACCGCGGCCCCCCCAGCGGCCGTCCGGCCGCTCGTCTGCCAGACTCCGACCGCCGCGCTCGTGAGGATGACCCCGGCGAACACGCCGACCACGAGCAAGCAGTACAGGGCGGGCGGGAGGTGCCGCCCCCGGCGGCTCGGAGAGGGGCGGTCCGGGCGGGCGGCGGGACGCTGCGCCGTGGCGCTGGCGTCGCCGGGCCCGTGGGTCGGCTGGCGCGGGCTCACGCCTGGGCCCCGATCGGCAGGCCGACGTGCAGTTCGAGGGCGCCGGCGCGCGGGCAAGCCTCCACGCACTCGAGGCAGCCGATGCAGTCCGGGGAGGTGACCTTGGCGGCCTTGGCCACGTCGATGCCCATGGGGCAGCTCCTGGTGCAGAGGTTGCAGTTGACGCAGGCCGATTCGCTGCGTTCCGGGCGGACGGGGCTCAGCCGGGCCAGCAGCCCGTTGGCGGCCCCGAGCGGGCAGGCGTACCGGCACCACGGCCGGTCAACGAACAGTGCCCCAACGACGGTCACCGCCAGGACCGCCGCGCCGAACCCGGCGCTCGCGGTGCCGATGTCGAGCAGCGCGATCCACGGGTCAGCGTCCCGAAAGACCATCACGCCCAATGCGGCGGTGCCCCACAGCGCCCAGGCGAGCACCGCGTACTTGGCCAGGCGCAGGGGCCGGTCGAGGATCGCGAGCGGGCGCGCCTTGGCGCGCAGCGCCCGCATCGCCCGATGGGCCGCAGGCACGCGACGCTGGACGGCAGCGCCCGCGCCGGCCATCAGGTCCTGGAGGAACCCGAGGGGGCAGACCCAGCCGCAGAACGCCCCGCGCGCAAGGACGGCGAGCAAGAGCACGGCCGCCGCGAGCACCACGTTTGCCGCGTGGACGTGCGGCACGAACGCGCCCGTGGTGAGGAACGTCGCCAGCGTCTCGAGGCCGCCGAACGGGCACACGGCCTCGGGGCTGGTGGCGGCCGGCCCGGAGGCCGCGGCGAGCGCCCGGTTGATCGCGATGGCCGCGACGAGCGCGAGCGCCGACGTCTGGACCATCCGGCGTGCGCCCTGGATGCCGCGCAGGGCGGCGAAACCGCGTCGTGGCCGCCGGACGGCGCCGAACGGACGGCCGGCGCCGGAGACGTCGAGGATGCGAGACGGGGTCGGCGTCATGCTGGTCCGCTCGCGCGGTCCGTGGTTCGAGGCGCGCTCATGGTTGACTCCCTGGTGCCGCTGCCGGGCGAGTGGCGCCGCCAACGCTCGTGCAGCTGCGTGGGCTCCGCGTGAAGACGGCGTGGAGTTCCGCGGGGCTCGCGCCGGAGCCGGGGTCGTCGGACCCGGTGCGCCGCCCGTTCGATCCGCGTGATGCCCGGGCCACCTCCGCGGCGCCCCCACCGGGGGTCCGAAATCGGGCGCGACGCTGCTGGCGCGGTCCGACAGACGGTCCGGGCTGGCGGCGGGAGCCCGTCGCGACACCAGAGTGCGCCGCCATGCAGCACCGGTTCGGGATCCCGGCGGGGGTCGGCTCCGCGGTGCTCGGCCTGACGATCGCTCCGGACGGCGCAAGCCCTCGGGAACTCCACGGCGGGCCCACGCGGGCTCCACGCCGACCCGCGACGCTCTCGCCATCAGGTCCGGGGACCGGTCCCGGATCGCCAGTCCAGAAAGGCGTCCAGCCATGAAGAACCTCATCGCACCCGTCCTCGGCGCCAGCGCCGCCGTCCTCCTCGCCGTGGGTGTCGCCTCGGCGGCCGCGCCCGCCCCGTCGCCGACGATCGTCGTCGCGCCCGCCGCGACCGCGCCCGCCCCGGCAACGGCCCCGGTCACGGCTCCGGCGGCCGGGGCCTACTCGGTCCTGACCTCGATTCTCGGGCTGTCCAACGCGGAGATCGCGTCACTCCGCGCCCAGGGCCTCAGCCTGGCGCAGATCGCGGAGCGCCAGAAGGTGGACCCGCAGAAGCTGGTCGACGCCCTCGTGGCCCAGTGGTCCACCCGCGTGGATGCCCGCCTGGCCGTTGGTGCGATCACGGCCGACCGGGCCGAGACGCTCAAGGCTGACCTCGCGGCGCAGGCCAAGGCGATGGTCGAGCGGACCACCCCGGGCGGTATGCGCGGCGCGGCCGTGGGCGCCGGGCCGAACGGCGCCGCACGCGGCGGCGCTGGCCGAGCCGGGGCCGGCAGCGGCATGGCCGCAG
>JAJXTS010000171.1 GCA_021783595.1 Chloroflexota bacterium
CGGGAGCGGGCGCGCGAGGGGCGGCGCGGGGCGGGCGGCGCGGGGGCGCGCGAGGGGCGGCGCGAGGGGCGGCGCGGGGGCCGGGGGACTGCGAGGAGCGGCCGCGCTGCGGGCAACATCCCGGCGCCAAGGACGAGGCGTGGCCCGCGGCAGGTCCGCCGATGGACTCCTAGATGAGGGCCAGCTAAGGCCGCGATAACCCCCGACCGCGATCCTCGCCGTATGACGACACGTGAGACCCGGGCCGCCCGAGGCAGGCGCCTGGCACGGCAGGGTGCGGGCGCCATCGGGCGCGACCTCCACGACGGGCGGGTCGCGGCGGGGCTCTCGCAGCGCGCCGTGGCGAGGTGGTCCGGCGTGAGCGCCGGGCAGGTGAGCCGCCTGGAGCGCGGCGTCGCGGCGAACCCGACCGTCGACCAGATCTCCCGGGTCGCCGTCGTGCTCGGGCTGGTGCTCTCGCTCAAGCTGTACCCGAGCGGGACGCCCGTCCGTGACGCCGGTCAGCTTGCCCTGCTCGCACGGCTGGCTGCCCGTCTCCCGCGTTCCCTCCGCCTCCTCAGGGAGGTCCCCCTGCCCGTTCCCGACGACCTCCGGGCCTGGGACGCGAGGGTCGAGGGACGTGGGCTGGCATGCGCCGTTGAGGCCGAGGTCCACCTCCACGACGTCCAGGACACGAGTCGGCGGATTGCCCTCAAGCTGCGCGATGACCCCGCCTCGGCCTGCGTCATCCTGCTCGTCGGCCGGAGCGCGCACAACCGGGCTGTGCTTCGGGCCCACCGGGAGGCGCTCCGAGCGCAGTTTCCCCTCGACGGTGCGGCAATCCTGGCGCACCTCCGCCGAGGAGAGGTTCCGCCGGCGAGCGGGATCCTGGTTCTCTGACCGCGTCGGGGCGCGGCGGCAGGCCCGCGAGCGCGAGCGGGTGAGCGGGCCCCGGCCGCCAGCCCTACGGCGCGGACGACCCCTGCGTCACCGGCGCGGGCGTGTAGCAGGTCACCTCGCCGGACGGCACCGGCCCGCTCGTGCCGCAGGGCTGCTCCTGCTGGCCGGCCACCGGCAGCCCGCCCGAGTAGTCCGTGATCACCAATGCCAGGTCGAACGTGTCGAGGTTCGCCGCCGGCTGGATGAAGGCGGTCTGCACCACGTCGTTCGCGTCACGCTGGACGTCCACCACCGAGCCCAGGACCAGGCCCTTGGGGTACGGCGACCGGATCCCGCCAGCCAGCTCCAGCCCCGCGGTGAACACCTCCTCGTCGAGCGAGATCGTCACCGACGAGTCGATGTTCTTCATGGTCATCACCCCGCCGGCATCGCCGCCCACCTCGCCCGTGGCGCCGGACGACGCGAGCTGCCCGATGACCGTGGATGACGGGTCGCTGATCAGCGTCACGTGGGCGAAGTCCGGGCCGATGTACGAGATGCGCCCGACCACGGCGGCGCCCTGCGCAACGACCACGTCGCCCAGCGCCAGCCCGTCCGCGGTGCCCTTGTCGATCGTGACCACCCGGCTCGTGGGCAGCACCTCGCGCCCGATGACCCTGACCGCCACCGTCTTGTGGCTGAACCCGCTCTGCAGCTGGAGCAGCGCGGTCAGCTGGTCGTTCTCGCTCTTGAGCTGCTGGAGGCGCGCGTTGTCGTTCTGGAGGCGCGCGTTCTCGGCGCGCAGCGAGGCGTTGTCGACCCGCAGCTGGTTGATCTCGCCGATCGCACCGAACACCGACGACACGCCCGAGGCGGCCCCGGCGACGGCGCCCTGGAGGGGCCGCAGCGCGAACTGGAGGCCGCTCTTGACCTCGCGCACCGCGCCGTTGTTCGAGAAGGCCATGAGCAGCAGCGTCACCACGAGAAGGATCGTGAACGCGATCCCCCGGCGGCGCGCCTTGCGGTTGGAGAGCAGCGTGGTCATGGCATAGCGCTCCGGCGGGCCGCGAGACGGGCGGCCGGGGGCCGATGGTCAGCGCGGCGGCCGACTGTAGGTCTCCGCCACGAGCACGCGCTCCATCGCCGGGCTCGCGAGCTCCTGGAGGACGACCCCGGTCCCGCGGGCGACGCAGGTCAGCGGGTCGTCGGCCACGTGGACCGGCATCTGGGTGGCCTCGGCTACGCGCCGGTCGAGGCCGGCGAGCAGCGCGCCGCCGCCGGCGAGCACGATCCCCTGGTCCATGATGTCCGCCACGAGCTCGGGCGGCGTCTCCTCGATCGTGTCCTTGATGGTGTCCACGATCTGCGACACGGACACCTCGATGGCGTCGCGGACCTGGTCCGCGCCCACCTCGACGGCCCGCGGCAGGCCGGTGAGCAGGTCGCGCCCGCGCAGGGTCACGCGCTGGGCGTCCCACTCGCCGGGATAGGCCGAGCCGATGGCGATCTTGATGTCCTCTGCCGTTCGCTCGCCGAGGAACAGGTTGTACTCGCGGCGGGCGTAGTTGACGATGTCCTGGTCCATCTCGTCGCCGCCGATGCGGATGGAGCGCGCCACGACGATGCCGCCGAGCGAGATGACCGCCACCTCGGTGGTGCCGCCCCCGATGTCCACGATCAGCGAGCCCGACGGCTCGGACACGGGCAGGCCGGCGCCGATCGCGGCGGCCATGGGCTCCTCGATGAGGCGGGCCCAGCGCGCGCCCGCGTTGAGAGCCGCGTCGCGGACGGCGCGCTTCTCCACCTCGGTCACGCCCGACGGGATGCCGAGCAGCATCCGCGGCCGGGAGATCATCCCGATGCGGTCGTGCACCTTGTGCACGAAGTACTTGATCATCTGCTCGGTGACGTCGAAGTCGCTGATGACGCCGTCGCGCAGGGGCCGCACCGCGATGATCGACGCGGGCGTCCGGCCAACCATCCGCTTCGCCTCGGCGCCGATCGCGAGCACGCGCTTGGTCTTGGCGTCGATCGCCACGACGGACGGCTCCGAGATCACGATGCCGCGGTCGCGCACGTGGACGAGCGTGTTCGCCGTGCCGAGGTCGATCCCGATGTCCCGGGAGAAGAGGCCGAGGAGGCGGTCGAGCATGCTGCGCGGGATTCCTTGCTGCGACGTTCGGGGCGGCACCGCCGGGGCGGGCGCACGTCGCGGGGTGTCGTGGGGTCAGGCCCGAGCGCGAGGTCGGCACGCAGGCTGGAGCAGTATACCCGCGCCCGCCCGAGGCCCCCTCGCTGGCGCCAACTTCGCCGCGGGGAGCGGCCGCCGATGCCCCGGCGGAGCCCGGCGCTCGCGGCCACCCTCGCGGCCACCGATGTCCGGGCCGACCCCGCGCCCGCCCCGGCGATGCCCGCCCGCGGGCCGGCAGCCGGTCAGCGCCAGAGGATCTCCTCGCCGTGCTCGCCCACCAGCGGCCGCCCGTCGAGGTACCGCTGGTACGCGAACGGCGCGATGTCCACGGAGGTCGCCGCCCCGTCCAGGATCAGCTCGGCCATCCCCAGGCCGATCGCCGGCGCGGTCTTGAACCCGGTCCCGGAGTGCCCGCAGTCGAGGTAGAAACCGGCCGGTCCCGCCGACCCGACGCTGCCGAGGAACGCCCGCTGGTCCGGCGTCAGCCCGTCCTGGCCGCTGTGCGAGGAGCGGACGTCTCCGTCGATCATCGCGGGCATGCGGCGCACCAGCCGCTCGGCGGCGCGAACCGCGAAGTCCGGCGCGGCCGCGGCGGTGTCGCGGTCGGGCGAGCCACCGATCTGGTCGTCGTCCTCCAGGCCGATCAGCACGAGCCCCGAGCCCTCCGGCCGGAAGTACGAGCCGTTGGCGTTGTCGATCACCACGGGGATCCGGCCGGGCAGCGAGGCGGGCACGCCGAAGTACCCGGTGTCGTGGCGCCAGACGCGGATGGGCAGGTCCATGCCCGCCAGCTCGCCGACGCGCCCGGCCCAGGCGCCGGCGGCATTGACGACGACCGGCGCGTCGAACGCCCCCTTGGTGGTGGTCACGCCGGTGACGCGGCCAGCGGCCTGTTGGATCGCCGTCACCTCGGCGCCCTGGACCAGCGTCGCGCCCCGAGCCTTCGCTGCCGCGATCAGGCTGCTGGCCGTCATCGACGGGTCCGCGTAGCCGGAATTCGGCTCGTACGCCGCCACCTCGTCGCCAACCTCGAGCGCCGGGGCGATGCGTCGGATCTCGTCCGCCCCCACGATCGACGAGGCCGCGCCGAGCGCCGCGTGCGCCGCCGAGTTCGCCGCCAGCCGCGCCCGGTTCCGCGCCTGCTCGATCCACAGGAAGCCCGTCACGGTGAACCCGCAGTCGCCGCCCACGCGCTCGCCCCACTGGCGGAACCAGTCCTGCGCCGCCCAGGCCAGCCTCGCCTCGGCGAGCAGCTCGTAGTGGACGCGGACGAGGCCCGACGAGCGCCCGGTAGCCCCCGCCGCCACGACCGACCGCTCCACCACGGTCACCCGGGCCCCGCGCGAGGCGAGGTGGAAGGCGAGGCTGGCCCCCTGGACCCCTGCCCCGATGACGATGACGTCGGCGGTATCGGCCATGCGCGCGCACTCCTCCTGTTCGGGCCAGTATCGCGGCTCGGGCCGGCTCGCGGGCTGGGGGCGCCAGCGCGCGGAACCGGCGGCGGCCCGGCGAGGGCCCCCGGCGGGCCGCGTTGGCGGACCGGGACACGGCGACCGACGCCCGGCGGTGCGTGCCGGCCGGGAGCGAGGCGGCCGGCCAGGTTCGCCCGGCCGGGAGCGAGGCGGCCGGCCAGGTTCGCCCGGCCGCGGACGCATGGCGCTCCCGACGCCCCTCTTCCGGCCCTGCCGATCGCCCGACGCCCCGGGGTGACGATCGGCGGCAACCGGGCGGCCACGTCACAACCGCCAGGCACGGGGGAGGTCGCGGCGCGCGCTGGTCACGCTGCCGCTGCTCGTGGCGGTCGGCGTCGCCGAGTTCGGGGCGGCGGGCTGCATGGGCGCCGTCCGGGTGCCGGTCGTCTCGAGCCTCGTCGGCATGGGCAAGGCGCCGGACCTCGGCGCGGCCCCGCAAGCACCGCGGCGCACTCGGCGTTCGTGGAGGCCGGCGGGCTCGCCCACACCTCCCCCGACGAACTGCACCTTCGCGTCCAAGCACACGTTCTCCGGCTCGTTCGCGGACTCGGGCGCCCTGTCCGGGCGCGAGATCCTCGGCAGCCGCGAGTTCTGCTCGGCCCACGCCCGCGCCGCCGCCCGCGCCCGCGCCGCCGCCCGCCCGCGCCGCCCGCGCCGCTCACCCACGGGTGAGGGCGGTGCTCGCGAGCCCCGGGGGCCGATTTCGCGATCAGACGCCGCCCTCACCCGTGCCCGGCGCGAACCGGGCCGCCGCGCCGGCCCCGGCGCTGGTGACCACCGCCCCCACCCGTGGCTGACG
>JAJXTS010000172.1 GCA_021783595.1 Chloroflexota bacterium
CGCAGTTCATGGCGCCCCGCGAGGCGGTGTGCCTGTGGGCCGCCGGAGCGGCCGCGCGGCGGGCCGGGCACGCCGACGCGCCCGATCGGCTGCGCGCCGCCCTCGCCCGTGCCGAGGCGATGGGCTTTGAGCCGCTCGCCGCGCGCGTTCGCCGCTCCCTTCGACTGGCAGGCGAGCCGGTGCTTCGTCCGTCCGGGAGGCGCGGCCGTGCCGTGTCCCTGACAGAGCGGGAGCAGCAGGTCCTGGACCTCGTAAGCAGGGGCCTGACGAACACCGAGATCGCCCGGCAGATGGGCCTCGGCCGACCGACCGTCGCCCAGGCCCTGTCGCGGGCGATGCGCCGCCTCGGCGTCGACTCCCGCGCCCAGGCGCTCGCCGCCGGCGACGGCGGCGAGGCGCCGCCCCTCGTCGTCGTGGACGATCAGTTCGGCGCCGAGGACATCATCGCGGAGACCCGGTCCTATCTCGCCCGGTCCGGCTGGCGGGTCCTCGACGCGTTCGTCGGCGGCGGTGATCGACCCGTGGTCCTCGCGGTCACCGTCGATGATGACCTGGCCGCGGCTGCCGCCCTGCTGGCGGCGCTCGACGGCCACGGCCTCCTCGTCCATGCGACCTGCGCCAGTGACGTCCGGCACCGTCTCCTGGCCGACCTGGGCCGCATCGGGGCGGTGACGCATCACGTCCGGCCCGTGGAGGCGGCACCTGCGATGGCCCCGGAGGCGTTGTCGCTGCTCGCCCTCGTCGCCCGCGGCCACTCCGTGTCCGAGGCTGCCCGGGGCCTGGGCATCAGCCGGCGTACGGCCGACCGTCGCCTGGCTGACGCCAGGGCTGGAATGGGGGTCACGACCACGGCGGGAGCGGTGGGCGAGGCCGTCCGCCGCGGCTGGCTGCGGACCCGGCCCGAGTCCGCCAGCTGACTGCCACCGAATCGAGGGACGACGCGCCTCGGCCGTTCGACCGCTGCCCGTGCCCCCGCGCGCCCGGACGCCAGCCGACGAGCCGCGGGCACTCGGCGGCGGCCGGCCGCCGGGCGCGCGTGGGGCGGCTGATAGTTGGCGTTGATGCACATGGCCCACGCGTTGACGTCGTAGGCCGCTCCGGCGGCGTTGTGGGCGCGGCCCGACCCTAACTCGTGGGTCCGCGAGCCGAGCCAAGCGCCCGGATTATGGCAACGACTGCCAGAACTGGTCGTATGATGGGCCGGCCAGTCGGGGCCGGAGAAGCGGCCCGCCGCGCGGCGGGCCGGGCGGTCCTCGGGCGTCCCGCGGCGGAAGGGAGCGCCTCGTGAAGGGTTGGCAGCTCGTCGAGATCGACAAGCCCCTCGTGCTGGTCGAGCGGGACGACCCGCAGCCCGGCCCGGGCAAGATCCTCATCGACGTCAGGGCGGCCGGGCTGTGCCACTCGGACGTGCAGCTCATCCACGAGCCGATGGCCAAGTTCCTGCTGCCGGTGATCCCCGGGCACGAGCTCGCGGGCGTCGTGACCGCCGTGGGCGAGGGCGTCACCGCAGTGGCCGTCGGCGACCGCGTGGCCGAGTGCCCCACCGCGACCATGGAGTGCCCCGGGTACCACTTCGACGGCGGCTTCGCCACCAAGCACGTCACGTCGGCGGACTTCGTCGTCAGGGTCCCTGACGCGGTCGGCTGGACGCTGGGCGCGATGATGACCGACGCCGGCATGACCTCGTACCACGCCCTCGTGAAGCGCGGCGGGTGCGAGGCGGGGATGAAGGTCGGCATCATCGGCATCGGGGGCCTCGGGCAGATCGCCGCGGCGGTCGCCGTCGCGAGGGGCGCCGAGGTCCACGTCGCCGAGCCGAAGCGGGACGTGTGGGACATGGCGCGCGCCCTCGGCGTCAAGGACGTCGTCGAGGACGCGAAGGCGTGGGAGAACCAGAACTTCAACCTCGTCGTGGACTACGCGGGCTTCGGCACCACGACGGCGGCGGCGCTGCAGGCCCTGCGCTTCGACGGCACGGCGGTCATCGTGGGGCTGGGCAAGAACGAGGCGACGATCAGCACCGGCGACATGGTTGGCCGGCAGTCCAAGCTGCTCGCGTCGCGCGGCGGCACGAAGGAGGACATCGCCGAGCTGTACGAGCTGGTCGTCGCCGGGGCGCTGAACCCGGCGGTGACCGAGATCGGCTTCGACGACATCCCGGCCGGCCTGGCGGACCTGGAGGCGCACCGCGTCACGGGCCGTCTGGTCGCGCGGTTCTGAGCCGTCTTCGTTGCGGGCGCGGGGCGGCGGCCAGCTCCCCGTGCCCGCAGGGCCTCGGGATGGCTGAGGAGGCGCCCGGCCCCGCCCGCCGCAGCGGCCGGCCCAAGCAGGTGGACCGCCACCGGGTGGCGCTGGTCGCGCTCGACCTGTTCGAGCGCGACGGCTACGACGCGGTCACGATGCGCGCGGTCGCCGAGGCCGCCGGCGTGAGCCAGCGCACGCTGTTCCGGGAGTTCCCGGCCAAGGCCGACCTCGCGTGGGAGGGGATGCGCGACGCGATCGGGCAGATCGAGGCGGCCGCCCCGGCGTGGGCCGGCAGGGAGGCGACGCTCGGCGAGATCGTGGAGACGGTGGTGCTCGGCCTGTTCCGCCGCGCCGACGACCCGGAGCTCGGCGCCTTCGCCCGCCGCTCGTTCCGGGTCATCGCGACGAGCCCGGGGATCCGCGGCCACGCGTCGGTGGGCGAGGCCTCGCGGGCGCTCGAGCGCGTGATCGAGGCGTGCGGCGCCGCTGGCGACCGGCCGGCGGGCCTCGTCGCGGACGCGCTCGTCGGGGCGGCCGTGGCGGCCACGTTCTGGTGGGCGTGCGCCGACACGACGCTCACGCTCGAGGGGGCCGCGCGCGTCGCGCTGGAGTCGCTGTCCGTCGGTTGAGCCTCTCGTGGAACGGCCGTCGTCGCCCGATCGGGCGAGGCGGCGGACGGGGCCGAGGCGATCGAGGCGTGCCGGCGCCTGCGCCCTGAGCCAGGGCGTCGCCCTGGGCACGCTGGCCGGCGAGATCGTCCGTGCTTCACCGGCCCAGCGCTCGGGGCCCGCCGTGGCGGGGCCCCGCCTGCCGCCCCGATTCAGGTGGCGATCTACACTCCCAGACGTGCCCGCCGTCGAGGCCCCGCCCGCCGCCGTCGAGCTCCGCAGCGTGTCGCGGAGCTTCGGCGCCGTCCGCGCTGTTGACGGCATCGACCTGCGCCTCGAGCTCGGGGAGATCGCCGCGCTCCTCGGGCCCAACGGTGCCGGGAAGACGACGACCATCGACATGATCCTGGGGCTCGGGCGGCCGGACCGGGGGTCCGTCAGCGTCCTCGGCATGTCGCCGGCCGCGGCCGTATCGCGCGGCCTCGTCGGCGCTGTCCTGCAGACAGGCGGGCTGCTCAAGGACCTGACCGTTCGCGAGACCGTCCGGTTGACCGCGTCGCTGTACGGGGAGTCTCGACCGGTCGACGAGGTCCTCGAGCGCGCCGGGATCGCGAGGATCGCGCATCGACTCGTGGGGAGCTGCTCGGGCGGCGAGCAGCAGCGGCTTCGATTCGCGCTCGCGCTGCTGCCCGATCCGGCGCTGATGGCGCTCGACGAGCCCACTGCCGGGATGGACGTCGAGGGCCGTCGCGACTTCTGGTCCGCCATCAGGCGCGACACGGAGCGCGGCCGGACGGTGCTGTTCGCGACCCACTATCTCGAGGAGGCCGACGCCTACGCCGACCGGGTCATCCTGCTGCGGCAGGGTCGGGTCGTGGCGGACGGCACGGCGGCGGAGGTGAGGAGCCTCTCGGCTGGCCGCTCCGTCCTGGCGACGCTGCCCGGAGCGGAGCGGTCGACGCTGGCGGGCCTGCCGGGAGTCCGCTCGGTCGAGGTGCGCGGCGATCGGGTGATCATCCAGACGATGGATTCGGACGCCGTCGCGCGACATCTGCTCACCTCGACGACGGCCCGCGATGTCGAGATCGTCGCCCGCAATCTCGAGGATGCCTTCCTGACCCTCACGGGCGATGACGGCACGCCCGCCGGGCCGAGCGCGTCGGGCGCGGGGGCCGCATGAGCGCGAGGCCATCGGCGCCGGCCGGCTCCCTCGGCACCCGGCGGACGCCGCCGCTCGGCGGGTTCAATCTCACGCTGCTGGCCATCGAGGTCCGACGTCTGCTCCGCAACCGGCGCACGGTCGTCGTGACGCTGGTCTTCCCGATCGTCCTGTTCCTGCTGTTCGGCTCCCACCGGCGGTTCGCGGCCGCGCAGGGCAGCCAGCTCACGATGGCCACAACGATGATCGGCGTCGCCGTCTACGGCGCGATGCTCGCGGCGACCTCCGGTGGCGCCATGGTCTCCATCGAGCGCGCGCTGGGCTGGAGCAGGCAGCTCCGGCTGACCCCGCTCCGGCCCGCGGCCTATGTCAGCGTCAAGATCGCCACCGCCATGCTGCTCGGCTTCGTCTCCGTGGCGGCGGTCTACGCCGCTGGGGCGATCGACGGCGTGAGCATGGCTCCAACGACCTGGGTCACGACGGGGATCGTCGCATGGGCCGCCTCGGTCGTCTTCGCCACATTCGGGCTGTTCATGGGCTACCTGCTGCCGGCCGAGAACGTCATGCAGGTCATCGGCTTCGTGCTCGGGATGCTCGCCGTGCTCGGCGGCCTGTTCACGCCGGTGAGCTCGCTTCCGGCGGCGATGCAGACGGTCGCTCCGTACATGCCCACCTACGGCGTCGCCGCCATCGCCCGCTTCCCGCTGGTCGGCGGCTCCTTCGATCCGACCTGGCTCGCGAGCATGATCGGGTGGACGGTCGTGTTCGCGGGCGGAGCGGTGCTGCTCTTCCGGCGAGACACGCGGCGCGTCTGAGGGGCCAGCTCGGCCCATTCGGCGCAGCCTCGCCGGCGACCCGCCGTCACGCTGCAGCCGCGGCCCTGGACGCCCGCTCGGGCCATGGCGACGTCGGGCCCTACGAGCCGGGCGACGGCGAGGGCGCGGGCCCGAGGGCGCACGCCCTGTTGGTCGGGAAGTCGGCGTTGAGCCTGACGTCGTCGAGCGGCCGGAGGGTGACGCTGGTGGAGCACTCGTCCCGCGGCGCGCCAGCGACGCCGCCGCTGAACGGCGCCAGCCAGGCCGCGACCGAGTAGTCGCCGGCCGGCAGGTCGAGCGGCCCGGACATGTAGCCCCCGCCGAAGGTCGTCGTGCTGCCCTGGCCCGACGTGTCGCCGGGCACCATGCCCTCGTGGACGACCGCGCCGCTGGCGGCCGTGACGCGGTAGAAGGCGAGGACGTCGCCCGCGCAGCAGCCGAGCCCGTGGACGGTGGCCATCTGCCACAGCCGGGCCGGCCGGTAGTCCG
>JAJXTS010000173.1 GCA_021783595.1 Chloroflexota bacterium
CACGGCCGCCCTGGTTACGGTCACCTTCGCGGGCTCGTACGTCAACGCGGACATCACCCGCTACTACCTCGGGCCGGTGTTCTTCGCGTGGACGTGGCTGATGGTCTTCGCGGGCGCGGTGGCGGACGCGGTGGCGGGCCGGGCCGGCGACGGCCTCGCCGCCAGCCAGCGGCCGGCTGGCAGGCGCCCCCGCAGGCTCCGGGGCGGACTCCCGGTGGCGACCGCGGCGGTCCTCGGCGCCGCGCTGCTGGCGCCCGCGGCGGCGGACCTCGGCGCCCGCTGGCACGCCGCGGACCAGTCCGGCGACACGGCGGCGGCGCAGTGGCTCGACGAGGCGTTCGGCGCGATGGACGCGAACGCCGTCGTGATCTCGTGGTGGAGCTACTCCACCCCGATGTGGTACGGCGAGGACGTCGAGGGCCGCCGGACGGACATCACGATCATCGACGACAGCAACGCCGTCTGGGATCATCTGGGCTCGCCGTCCCAGATCATCGACCGGTATCTCGGAGCACGGCCCGTGTATGTCATCCGACAGTTAGATTCGGACATCGAGACTCTCGCCCAGGAGTACGCGATCCGGCCCGTGGGTCGCCCCAGCAACCTCTACCTCGTGACGGGCCGCATAGGGACCACACCATGACCACCGCCGACGCCGCGCCCGCCGCGCCCGCCCGCGTTCCCCGCCTCTCGTACTTCTTCCCGGCCCACAACGAGGAGGCGAACATCGAGGCGCTGGTCGCCGAGGCGCTCGAGACGCTGCCGACGCTCGCCGAGACGTTCGAGATCATCGCCGTGGACGACGGCTCCAAGGACCGGACCGGGGCCATCGCGGACCGCCTGGCGGCCGAGCATCCGGACATCGTCCGGGTCGTCCACCACCATCCCAACCGCGGGTACGGCGGCGCGCTGCGCTCCGGCTTCGAGACCGCCCGCTACGAGCTCCTCGCCTTCACCGACGGCGACCGCCAGTTCCGGGTCGCCGACGTCGGCAGGCTCACCGCCCGGATGGCCGGTCCGGACCGCCCGGATGTGGTCGTCGGCTACCGCATCAGGCGCGCCGACCCGTTCGTGCGCATCGCCTACGCGCGCACCTACAAGGTGGCGAACCGGCTGCTGTTCGGCCTGAGGGTCACCGACGTGGACTGCGCCTGCAAGCTGTTCCGCCGCGAGGCCCTCGAGGGCGTGCGCGTCGAATCGGGCGGGGCGTTCTTCTCCGCCGAGCTGCTCACCAAGATCCGCACGGCCGGGCGCTCCATCGCGGAGGTCGGCGTGCCGCACTACCCGCGGACCGCGGGCTCCCCGACCGGCGCCAAGCCGTCGGTCATCGGGCGCGCGGTCAGGGACTTCTGGCTGCTCCGGCTCCGCCTGTGGGCGAACCGCGAGGCAGCGATGCGGCGAGGGCGGCCGATCCTAGGGCGGTAGCCCGCGGCGGGAGGCAGGGGCGGGCTAGGACCCGCCGCCCTTGTCCTCCAGGTCGAGGCCGTTCACGAAGTCCCGGAAGACGGCCAGCGCCGCGGCGTCCACCGTCCCGCCGACGCTCTCGCGCGAGGCGCGCTTGCGGCCCGGCTCGCCGGTGCCGCGACCTGGCTCCGTCTCGTCGTCCTCCGCCGCCTCGTCGGCGCCCTGGTCGAGGTCCATCTCCTTGGCGGCCCGGTCCAGCACCACCGCGGCCGCGTAGATCGGCGCATCCAGGCGGACCGCGAGGGCAACCGCGTCGGACGGCCGGGCGTCCACCTCGACCCGCGCGTCCGGCGTGGCGAGGACCAGCCGCGCGTGGAACGTCTCGTCCGCGAGCGACACGATCACCACGCGCTCGAGGCGGGCCCCGAGCGTTCCGATGACAGCCCCCAGCAGGTCGTGCGTGAGGGGGCGCTCCGGCGTCACCCCCTGGAGGCGCATCGCGATGGCGCTCGCCTCCCACGGCCCGATCCAGATCGGCAGGATGCGGCCCAGCGCGACCTCCTTGAGCAGCAGGACGTGGCGCCCCGTCGTCATCTGCACCCGCACGCTCTCGACTGCCATCTCGAGCTCGTCGTCGCGGTACTCGCCCATGCCGCGATTATCCCACCGATCGCCGGGGGCGCCGCGGCCAGCCCTGGCCCGCTCGCGGTCGGGGGCTCCGCAGCGGCTCGGCAGCGGCTCGGGCGAGGGCGCCGTCCCGCCGAACCGGTGCCGTCAGGACGGCTTCGGGGTGGCGGTCGCGCCCGGTCGCGTCGTCGCCCTGGGCTTGGCGGATGCCTTCGGCTTGGCGGTTGCCTTCGGGCTCTTCGTCGGCTTCGCAGAGGGGGAGGGGCTCGGCGACGGCGAGGCGCTCGGCGACGGCGCGACGTCCACCAGGGTCGAGGTGTAGAGGGCCGTGCTGGACACCCACCACATCGTGCTCGGGGCGCCGGCCCCGAACGACGGGAGCACCTCGATGCCCTGCAGGTCCGACCAGGTCGCGCCGCCGGCCACGGCCACGTACTGCGCAACGTAGTTGCCGCCGCTCTTGGCGAACGCGACCACCCGGTGGTTCTGCTCGTCCCACGCATAGAGCGTGCCCGTCCCCTTGGTGTACGTGCCGTCGGGGAGATTGGGGGAGACGACCGCGGTGTAGGTTGCCGTGGGCCGGATGTCGGTGTCGGGAAGCGTCGCCGGCTTCCAGCCGCCGCTCGGGACGAGCCGCTCGAGCGCGCCGCCGTCAGTGGCGTAGATGTCGCCGTCGATCAGCAGCGAGGTGATCTGGCTGACGTCGCGCGAGGCAGGCAGGCGGGGGACGGACGCGGTCGTGTAGCCGGAGCCGTCGCTGTTGGGCGAGAGCACCATGATGTTCTGCTGGGACGGGTCCACAACGTACAGCTTGTAGAACGCTTGGCTGAAGTTCGAGACGAATGTCCCGAGCACCCTGACGTCGCTGCCCCACGTGGTGGAGCCGGGGACGTTGACCCGCACCAGAGTGCCCTTGCCCGCCGTGCCGATGGGTCGCCAGCGCCAGAGCTGGTTCTTGGTGTCGAGGATCAGGATGTCCGGCCCGCCCGCGGTGATCAGCTTCGGGTCGCCCACCTTGCCGGTGTCGGCCTGCTGGCCGGAGGTGTAGACGGGCGATGCCTTGTCCGCGGCGAGGTCGATGCGCCACACGGTCTTGGTGCCCGTGTCGAGGACGTAGGGGGCTCCGTCGCTGCCCTCGATCACCGTGGTCAGGTGGACGGCGCCCGCGGACGCAGGGAACGTGAACGCCGCGGTGGACGCCACGTGGACCACGCCGTACAGCCGGTCGAGGCCGGCGTTGATCTCCGCGCGCAGCGGGGCCGTCGCGACCGCCGGGTAACCGCTCTGCTCCGCGGTGGTCAGCTGCTGGTTTGCGGTCCGGAGCAGCTGGAGCGCCTGCTGCGGGTCCACGACGATGAGATCCTGGCCGGAGTTGGTCAGCTGGCCGAGGGCGGCCTCGGCCGCGTCGAACGCCTGCTGGGCCGCGGTGGCCGACGGGATGACCACGTTGGGGTTGGGCGCCTTGCCGCCCAGCAGGTAGACCCCGCCGCCGAGGATCGCGGCCACCGCGATGAAGGCCAGGAACGCCACGGCGGCCCGACGCTGCGTCTCGACGCGCGCCGACGCCGCGCTGACCCGCCGGGAGACCGGGCCGCGCCGCGGCAGGGCGTCCTGGATCGCCCAGACCAGCCGCTGGAGCCCGTTGCCGGCCGCGTCCCGGGCGCGAGCCGCGCCGCCGCCGACCGCGGAGGCGCTGGCGGCCACGGAGTCCGCGAGCGGGATCGGCCCTCGGTCGGGCGTGCCGGCGAGCGGCTCGGCCGGCCGCACCGGGACGAGCGTCCGCTGCTTGAACGTCGCCCCCACCTCGGTCGCCTCGAAGGCGATGGCCCCGTCGCTGCCGTGGCCGTCCGAGGCGGCGAACCGGGCGTGCACGTGCTCGACCGCGGACTGCGGGTGGAGCGTCACCAGCGCGTCCTTGAGCGTGTCCATGCCGACCCGTGCCATGACGTTGGCGGAGATCAGGCACAGCGAGTCGCCCACGGTGAGCTCGCCGCGCCAGACCTCGGGCACCAGGTCGCTCGAGGGCAGGCCCCGCTCCGCGTTGGGGTCCGGCAGGGTCGACAGCCGAGCCTGGCGGACGAGGTAGGCTTCCGCGGGCCCCACGGTGGCGACGTACATCTCGCGACCGCGGACGACGGCCACTGCCACGCCGATCGGCCCCGACCCGTCGGCGCTCGCGCCGAGGCCCAGCTTCTCGCGCTGGTGGGCGAGCTTCTTGTTGGCCGAGCCGATGACCTTGACCAGGCACTGCCGAATCCCGGCCGACTCGTCGTAGTAGTACTCGTCACGCAGCGATTGGGCGACCGTCCGCGTCGCCTCCCGCGCCTTGGCCCCCGGCACGCGGGAGGTGACGAGCAGGTACAGGTTGCCCTTGGTCCGGGCCACCGAGCCCACCGTCGGCTCCACGACCACGACCGTGTCCGGCGAGTCCGGCAGCCGGTCCTCGCCGGTGACGGCGCCGAGCTTCAACTGGAGACGGACAGCCAAGGCGGGCCTCGTTGGATTCGCGACGACTGGTGCAGCGACGCATGCCGGGGCCGTCAGGTGACGCGACGCGCCGCCGCCCCGCGAGGTGGTCCCGGATTATACCCGCGGTCGGCGCGGCTCCCGGGACCCCTGCCCGCCGCTTGAAGCCGAGGTCAGCCGGAGCAGGCGAGCCGGGTGACCGCCCGGAGCGGCCGAGAAGGCGGCGAGCAGCTCCGTGGCCCGCATCCGAAGCTCGGCGGCCACGATGGGCTCGTCCGTCTCGACCACCGCGGTGTCGCGCTCGAGGGCCACGAGGCGGCAGGCGCCGACGGCAGGCGGCACCCGCTCGGCGATCAGGGCGTCCCAGGCGGCCATGGCCCGGGCGAGGCGCAGGTGTTCCTCCAGCCCCAGACGGCGGGCGGCCTCGGGCAGCAGGTCGGCGACACGGTCCGGGCGCCGGCGACGGGCCGGGGACTCGGGGTCGTCGCCGCTCATGCGGCGTCGCCCGCCGCGGGGCGGATCACGCGCCTCGCTCCAGCACGGCCGTGCCGTCCGCTGCCGGGCGGACCTCCCACGCGGTTCCGATGGAGCGCAGGGCCGGGTCGATGTCCTCGAGCGTGGTCGTGGTGACGAAGGCCTGGGGCAGCGCGGCGATCCTCCGGAC
>JAJXTS010000024.1 GCA_021783595.1 Chloroflexota bacterium
CGTCGCTGCGGGCGTCCGTGCCGGCCGCGCTGGACGCGATCGTCGCCCGCGCGATGGCGCTGGACCCCGCTGACCGGTTCGCGTCGGCGGCGGCGATGAGCGGCGTGCTGGACGGGTTCCTCACCGACGGGACCGCGGGTCCGGCCGGCGCCGCGGGCGCGACGGTGGCGGGCATCGCGAGGGGCGGCGTCGCCCCGCGACCCGCCGCGCCGAGGGTCAACTACCCGCCCGACGCCTATGCCGGCACCACGGGCCCGGCCACCGCCACCACCCGCACCACGCTGCCGCCCCCGCCCGGAACCGGCGCCGGCGGCCCCTACGACGAGCCAGAGGACTCGAGCGGCGGGCCGTGGGCGTGGATCGCCGGCGTGCTCGGGATCGGCATCCTCGTGGTGATGGCGTTCCTGCTGTTCAGGATGATCTCCGGCGGCGGCGCCGCCGCCACGGCCACGCAGTCGCCCAGCGCCGGCTCCGGCGGGTCGGGCGCCCAGGTGACCGTGCCGAACCTGGTGAACTCGCTGTACAGCGACGCGGCCACGCAGGCGGCGGGGATGGGCCTCTCCACGCAGCGAGCGGCGACGCAGGCCACGACCACGGTCCCGGCCGACACGGTGCTGGCCCAGGATCCCCAGCCCGGCTCCTCGGTGCCGGCGGGCACGGTGATCAAGCTCACGGTCGCGGTCAGCCCGTCATCCGTGTCCGTGCCGGACCTGACGTCGCTGACGATCGGCGACGCCGCCAACGCCCTGGCCGCGGTCGGCCTCAAGCTGGGCGCCAGCACCGAGGCGTTCGACCCCACCGTGCCGGCCGGCCAGATCATCACCCAGGACCCGGCGCCCGGCTTCAGCGCGGCCCCCGGCTCGACGGTGAACTACACGGTGTCCATGGGTCCGCAGCCGTCGCCCAGCCCGACGCCGACGCTCTCCCCGACGCAGACGCCGCCGCCCGTGCCGACCGCCACGCCGGTGCCGGCGGCCGTGAACGTCGGCAACTACCAGTGCCGGACGCTCAGCGAGGCGGCCTCCGCGATTGCCGCGGACGGGTTTGCGGTGGGCGCGGTCACCACCGACCCGGTCGGCGTGTCGCCGGTCCCCGCCACCTGGCTCGTCAGCGCCCAGGACCCGACGCCCGGCACCAAGGCCGCCCAGGGCACGTCGATCAACCTAACGCTGCGCGATCCGGCGACCTTCGCCTGCACCCCGTAGGGGGCGGCGCCCCGGGCGCGGCGCACGGGTCCCGCGGGGCGGCCCCCGCGGCTCAGCGGCCCCCGCGGCTCAGTAGTCCGGGTCGCCCCAGAGCGACCAGCGCGCCACGCCCGGACCCGCGCCCGACGGGCCGGTGCCCGCGGTGGCCCCGGTCGGGACCGCGGCCGGCTCGATCGGGACGGCGCGGAGGTCCTCGACGGGAACGAACGTCCTGGCCGGCCGCTCGTCGCGACCGCGAAGCGACCCGCCCTCGCGGCCTCGCACCGAGGCGCTGACGCTGTCGGGTGTCGGGAGCGCCGCTTCGTGGCTCGCCTGCGCCTCCCAGCACGGGAGGACCTCTGTCCCGCGCAGGGCGATCTTGCGCGGGCGTTGCCCGCACAGGCCGAGCCCACCGGCGACGCCGCGGCGGTAGTGGCGGCAGGCGGCGCACGAGGTGGTGGAGCGACCGCACAGCCAGCACCGGGCCGACTCCGGTTGCGGGGTGTTGCAGTGCGGGCAGCGCCACAGCGGCATGGTCGCATCGTAGATGCGCCGGGGGCGGCTGTCGACCCGTTTCGCGCCGTGGCCGTCGGGGCTCGACCGTCAGCGGACGGTCAGCACCGCGCGGTCGGTGGCGGTCTGGCTGCCGGTCGGGAGGGTGATCAGGACCGTCGCCAGGCCCGAGCCCGCCATCGCGCCCTTGGGGACGGACGTCGTGAACGTGGCGACGCCCCGCTGGTCCGTGATGAGGGGCGCCGAGACCACCGGCTGGAGCCCCGGGACGCTCACGGTGAACAGCGCGGAGGCGCCGGCCACGCGGGTGCCGTCCGCCCCCACCACGGTGGCCGTGAAGGTCACCGACGTCGGGAGCCTCTTGCTGTCGAACTGGTAGACGGTACCCACCAGCTTCACGCGCAGGGTGCCGGTGCCGAGGGCGACGCTGACCGTGGCCGCATTGCTGTTGCCGGCGGGGTCGGTCACGGTCACGGTCAGGTTGTTCGGCCCTGCGGCCACGGCGATGCTCGTGGAGAACAGGCCCGTGTCGTCGGCGGTGGTGTTCGCCGTGGCGCCGTTGGCGTCGTCCTGGACGCGGACGCTGGACCCGGCCTGCGTCTTGCCCTTCACCGTGACCGGGGTCCCGGTCACGCTGGCCCCGTTCTTGGGCGTCGCGATCGAGATGGGCGGCTTGGACACGTCGAGCGTGACGACGACGGCCGCTGACGGCGCGCTCTCCCCGCTCGGGCCCGCGATGGTGGCGGTGAAGGTGTTGACGCCCTTGGCCAGGGCCACCGAGGAGAACACGAGCGTGGCGGTGCCGCCGACGGGCGCCTCTGTCACGACGGCCGGCGCGGCTTGTGGCAGCGCCGCGTAGAGCCGGCACGTGAACCCGGTCTGGCCCACGACAGCGGCCGGCACCTGCACCGTGAGGTCAACGCTCGCGACGTTCGTGATCGGCGAGCCCGGCGGCTGGATCACGGGCGCGTCGGTGACCGTGCCGGCGACGCTCGGCGTGGGGGAGCCGGCGAAGTTGGCGAGCGAGCCGGCCAGGTCGCCGACGCCCTTGGCCATGGCCGACGCGGCGGGACCGACCACGCCGAGCGCGATCATCGCGCAGAACCAGCCCAGCACCAGGATCCCGCCGCCCAGGGCCAAGCTCGCCGCGAGCGGCAGCCGCTGCCGGCGCCCCACGGTGCGATGGCGCGACAGCCGCGCGGTGGACGGCTGCGCGGGGCGGATCCGGCCGCGCGTCGGGCCGTGGGGCGAGGGTCGGGGGCGAACCTGCGGCGGCCGGCCCCCACGGCGGGCATCCATCGCGGCCGATTGTCGCACGAAGCGCGCCGACGACCCGTGGCTCGGCCGCTCGCGACTCGACCGCGATCGCCGGTGGTACGCTGCGCCCAGCGCGGACGCCGGGGAGGCTTGCGCCCGTGCAGGCAAGAGGGACTGGGTTGGAGTCACGAGACCGGCGACCGACGCGCCCGTCGCCGGGCGCCTGGGGCGCATGGAGTCACGGGTCGGTCGTGCGCGTGGCGGCACGCCCGGCGCCGGCACCCGAGGGGGCCGCCCACTCGGCCGCCGCGTCCGCCCCGACGGCCGCCGTGCCCGGCCCGGACCGTCGGCCCCTGGCGTCCCTGCCCGCCCGGACCGCCACGCGGGTGCCCCTCAATCCGCGCCCGCTCCCCGCGGCGCCCCACCGGCTGACCACGGCCTCCGCCTCGCTGCCGCCGCTCGCGTCGCGCCCGGCTGCCCAGCCCCCTGTCCGCAACGGCTTCGGGTTGCCCAGCCTCCGGCGCAACGTCTGCTCGCACTTCTACATGACGAGCCCGCGCGGCGCGATCCCCATCCAGGCGCCGCACCTGCTCAAGGGTCTGCTCCGCCAGCCGACCAACATCTCGCGCTGCCAGCTCCGCGGCGGCGTCCACCTCGACGAGGGGTACGTCAACGACGTGTGCCTGACGCCGCGCTTCAACCAGTGTGTCTTCTACGAGGACGAGCTGACCCGCGCGTGAGCACCGGCGGACTGAGCTACGCGGATGCCCTCGCCGCGCTGGAGGCGCGGGGCCGTTTCGGGATCCGCCTCGGGCTCGGCCGCGTCCGCGCGCTCCTCCGTGAGCTGGACGACCCGCAGGCGGGCGTGCGCGGTGCCCTGGTCGCCGGCACCAACGGCAAGGGCAGCGTGATCGCGCTGGCCGGGTCGGCGCTGCGGGCTGCCGGCTATCGGATCGGCGAGACGCCCAAGCCGCACCTGGTCACGTACCGGGAGCGGATCGTCGTGGACGGACGGCCGATCGGCGCGGACGACTTCGCGCGGGCCGTGGCGGACGTGCTGCCCGTGGCAGACCGCGTGGCCCGGCGACTCGGCCCGCTCACCGAGTTCGAGCTGCTCACCGCCGTGATGTTCCGCCACTTCGCCGCGGCTCGGCTGGACCTGGCCCTGGTGGAGGTTGGCCTCGGCGGACGGCTCGATGCCACCAACGTCTGGGACGGCGGGGTCGTTGCCCTGACCAACGTGGACCTCGACCACACCGACCGGCTCGGCCCGACCATCGGCCACATCGCCCGCGAGAAGGCCGCCGTCGTCAAGCGCGGCGACCGCGCGGTCACCGGGGCCGACGGCGAGGCCCTCGCGATCCTGCGCCGTCGCTGCTCCCGGATGGGCGTGCCGCTGGTGGTCGCGCCGCCCGCCCCGGTGCTGGGCTGGACCCGCGACATGCTGACCGTGGACCTCCCGCGCCTCGGGCCGGCCGAGATCGGCCTGCGCGGCCGCCACCAGGCGGCCAACGCGGCGCTGGCCGACGCGCTGCTCGACGCGCTCGAGGCCGCGGGGATCGCGCAGGTGCCCGACGGCGCGCGCCGGCGCGGGTTCCGGGGCGTTCGCTGGCCGGGGCGCCTGGAGATCGTCGAGACGGCAGTGCCCGGGGGCCGGCGCGAGGTCCTGCTCGACGGCGCTCACAACCCTGCCGGGGCGGCCGCGCTCGCCCAGGCGCTCGACGACCTGCGGCCGCTGATGGCGGGCGGAACCGAGACGCCGCCGGCGCCGCTCGTGGTCGTGTGGGCCGCGATGGCCGACAAGGACGTCGAGGGCACGGTCGCGGCCGCGGCGCGCTCCTCGGCGCTTGGCGGCGCCACCGTGATCTGCACCGCGCCGGACCTGCCGCGCGCGCTCGCCGCCGACCGGCTCGCCGCCATCTGGTCGCGCGCCGGCGTGCCCGGCCTCGTCGCCCGGAGCGCGCCGTCCCCCGACGCGGCTCTGGACGCCGCGCTCGCCCAGCCCGGCGGCCCGGTCGTCGTCGCTGGCTCGCTCTACCTCGTGGGCGCGGCTCGCGCCCGCCTGGTGGACGACCCCCTGCTGCGGGACCCCGTGATCCCATGAGCCGCAGCCGACCGACCGGCGACGCCGATCGCGACCTTCCCGCCGAGCAGAGCGTCCTGGCCGCGCGCCCCGACCTGGGCGGCGGAGCCGCGACCTCGTCCTTCGCGCTGCCGCCCGGCGCGGGACCCGGCCTGCCGGGACCGCCCGCCCCGCTGGCGCTCGGCGCGAGGATCCTCGCTTGGGGCGAGCGCACGTACATCATGGGGATCGTCAACGTCACCCGCGACTCGTTCTCCGGCGACGGGCTGCTCCAGACGGGCGACCCCGTGGCGGCGGCAGTGGCCCAGGCCCGGCGGATGGTCGCCGACGGCGCCGACATCCTCGACGTGGGCGGCGCCTCGTCGCGGCCCGGCCACGCGCCCCTGTCGGCGGAGGAGGAGACGGCGCGGGTGGCGCCGGTGGTCCGCGCGGTCGCCGCCGCGCTGCCCGGCGTGCCGATCTCGGTGGACACCACCAGCCCGAGCGTGGCGGCCGCGGCGCTGGACGCGGGGGCGCACCTGCTCAACGACGTCTGGGGCGTGGCCGACGACCTGGTCATGGCCCGGGTGGCCGCGCAGTACGGCGCCCCCATCGTGCTGATGCACAACCGCGGCGAGCCCCGCTACCGGAGCCTGCTGCCGGAGGTGGTCGCCGACCTGTGGCGCGCGCTGGAGCGGGCGATGGGCGCGGGCGTGCCGTGGGACCACCTGATCGTGGACCCCGGCATCGGCTTCGGCAAGACGCCCGACCACAACCTCGCGCTGCTGGCCGGGCTGTCCGAGTTGCGGGTCCTCGGCCGGCCCGTGCTGCTGGGCACGTCGCGCAAGTCCACGCTGGGCAAGGTGCTCGACCTGCCGTCGGACCAGCGCGTGGAGGCCACGGCCGCCACGACCGTGCTCGGCATCGCCGCGGGCGCGGCCGACATCGTGCGGGTCCACGACGTGCGGGAGAATGCCCGAGCCGCGCGCATGGCGGACGCAGTGGTGCGGGGCTGGCGTCCGGACGGCTGGAGCGGGGGCTCGCGTTGAGCGACCGGATCCTGCTGGAGGGCATGGTCTTCGAGGGCACCCACGGCGTCTACCCCGAGGAGCAGGTCACGCCCCAGCCGTTCGAGGTGGACGTGGAGCTGGCGCTGAACCTGCAGCCCGCCGGGCTGGCGGACGACCTGGCGCTGACCGCCGACTACGGGCGCGCGTTCGACACCTGCCGTCAGGTCGTCGAGTCCACGCGGTTCAACCTGATCGAGGCGCTGGCGGAGGCCATCACCGACGAGCTCCTCGCCGGGTTCCCGATGGTGGATTCGGTGACCGTCCGCATTCGCAAGCCGAAGGTTCAGCTCGGCGGCCCGTTCCGGTCGGCTGGCATCGAGATCCGTCGGCGCCGACGGGCCGCGTAGTGGCCCCGCCCGGCCGGAGGCGTCAGCCCGCGGTCACTGGAGGTTGTCGGGCCGGACGCCGAGGGTGACCGAGACCGTCAGCGTCCGGCCGCCCCGGAGCACCGTCAGGCGGATCGTGTCCTTGGGCGCGAACTGGACGAGCAGGAGATTGAGCGGGTGCTCCTGGTCCACGGCCATGCCGTTGATGGCGGTGATGACGTCGCCGTCCTTGAGCCCGGCCGAATCGGCGGGACTGCCGGTCGCGATCGCGCTGCCGCCCGTCGTGCTGTCGTTGATGATCAGCGCGCCGTTGTCCACGGTCAGCTTCTCGGCCGTCTTCACCTGCGGGTTGATCATCTCGTAGCGGATCCCGATGTACGGGCGCTCGAGCGCCTCGCCCTTCACCGCCTGGGCCATGATCGGCTTGGCGATGTCGATCGGGATGGCGAAGCCGATCCCGTTGGATCCGTCGGCCATGGCCGTGTCGATGCCCACCACGTTGCCGCTCGCGTCGGCCAGCGGCCCGCCGGAGTTGCCCGGGTTGATCGCGGCGTCGGTCTGGATGAGGTTGTCGATCGTCGAGCCGGTGCTCAGGGTGATCGATCGGCCCTTGCCGGACACGATGCCGCTGGTCACCGAGAACGAGTAGGTCCCGAGCGGGCTGCCGACCGCGATCACGAGCTGGCCCACCTTGAGGCTGTCCGAGCTGCCGAGGCTGGCGACCGGCAGCCCGGTCGCGTCCACCTTGACGATCGCGAGGTCGGTCAGGGTGTCGATCCCGTACACCTTGCCCTGGAACGTGCGGCCGTCCTTGAGCTCGACGGTGAGCTTGTCGGCGCCGGTGACCACGTGGTGGTTGGTCACGATCCAGCCGTTGGAGTCGTAGATGATCCCCGAGCCGACGCCGTCCGTCTGCCCCGAGCTGAACGGATCGGTGGTGGTGGCCGAGGTGGTGATCTTGACCACCGCCGGGCTGAGCCTCGCGGCGGCGCTGATGATCGCCGCCGAGTCGTCGGTGGTGCCGGACGAGCCGCCAGCGGCTGGCACGGGGGGTTGCGGCGTGGCCACGGCCGCGGCAGGCGGGGTGAGCGCGCCCGAGGCGTCCAGGGCGAGCGCCGTGCCGGACGAGGCGAGCACCGCCGAGAGGAGTGCGACCGCGACCACGGTCCCCACGCCTGTCGCCGACCGTCGGCGGGACGCTGCCTGCGGCTCGCGCTCCGGGCTGGCGGCGACCCAGGCGGGCGCGGGGTCTGGCTCGGGATCCGGCTCGGGGTCCGGCTCGGGGTCCGCGAAGGGAGTCGGCGCGCCGCCCGCCCCGCGGCCCCACGACGCGGTTGCGGACGAGGCCGGCGACGACCACGCGCCCGGTGTCGGGACCGCGGCGGGGGCGGGCCACGACGCGGTCCCGGGCTGCGGTGACGAGGGAGCGGGCCACCACGGGGCCGCCTCCGGCCCCCGCTCGGACCCGGCCCACGCCCAGCGCGTGTCGGGTCGCGGATCGGGCGGCGGGGCGAACCGCGGGACGTCGACGGGCTGCGTCTCGGCGAGCGGGTCGGCATCCCCCGCGGGGACGCGCGCCGACGGGTCAGAGTCGTTGGTCATGACGCGATGGTCTTCCGTCCAGGCTGGCGCGGGGAACCGGATCCCGCGCCGTTATGCGAGTAGCGTGCCAGACGCCCGTTCAGACGCGCCCGGCAGCGGATGAAGAATCATCCACCATCCGCGGCGAATCCGCTGGGGGCGGGCCGGGCGCACGACTCGGGCGGGCCTCGGGGTCACGCGGCAGGACGACGACGAAGCGCGAGCCGCGGCCAACCCGGCTCTCCACCTCGATGGTCCCGCGGTGCATGTCCACGATGGACTTCACGATCGAGAGCCCGAGTCCCGAGCCGGTGCCGCGCGCCTCGTTCGCCTGCGAGCCGCGGTAGAAGCGGTCGAAGATGTGCGGCAGCTCGGCCGGGTGGATGCCGACGCCCGTGTCCGTGACCTCGATCCGCGCCCCGCCCTCGGGCGTGGCGGCCGCCGAGACTCGGACCTCGCCGCCGCGCTCGGTGAACTTGAGCGCGTTGCCCACCAGGTTGCCCACCACCTGCCCGACCCGGGGCACGTCGTGCGCGATGCGCAGCGGCCGGTCGGGGAGCGACGTCGTGAGCGTGATCCCCTTGCGCGCGGCCACGGCGTGGTGCTGCTCCACGGCGGACTCGATCGTGCCGCGGACGTCCTCCGGCCGCAGGTCGAGCAGCACCAGACCGGAGTCCAGCTTCGAGAGGTCGAGCAGGTTCTGCGCCATCCAGTCCAGGCGGTCCAGCTGGGTTGCGGACGACTCGAGAAACTCCTGCCGGGCGGCCGGGTCCCGGCCCGCGGGCCCCTGGAGCAGCTCGATGAAGGTGTGCATCGCGGCGATCGGGGTCCGCAGCTCGTGCGAGACGTCGGCCAGGAAGTCCCGGCTGCGATCGCGGTCGCGCCGGATGATCTCCACGCTCTGCTCGAGGCGGCTGGCCATGGTGTTGAACTGCTCGGACAGCGCCTGCAGCTCGAGCGTGCCCGACTCGGCCTCCGTGTTGACCCGGGCGGTCAGGTCGCCCTCGGCCACGCGTCGCGAGGCCTCCGTGAGCCGCACCACGGGTGTCGCGAAGCGGTGGGCCACGAACAGCGCCACGAGGACCGCGATGGCCGCCGCGACGAGCGCCATGGCCAGCAGGAGCCCGGTGATCGAGGCGATCGTGGACGCGCGACTCGTGTACGGGTTGGAGAGCTCCACCTCGATGCTCCAGGCCTGGACGGCGTTGGAGCTGATGAGCGGCTGGGTCGCCGACGAGATCGAGGAGTCGCGCGCCTGCCCCTGCCCGGGCGTGCCGGTGAACGCGGCCGAGAACGCCAGGCTGGGGTCAGGGTCCGGCACCATCACGCCCGTGGCGTCGGCGTGCGCGGTGCCGAAGGTCACCTTCACGTCGGCCTGGGCCACGTCGTTGGCCGCCAGCTCCAGGAGCTTGCGGTCGTTGAGGAGCGCCGACACCTCGGGGTTCAGCTGGGGCTTGCCGTCGGCCACCGACACCACGGGGGCGTCGGTCACCTCGTCGGCAACGAACCGCTCCAGCACGATCGCCGTCGCGTACGCGTGGAGGCGGAGGGCCTGCTCCTCCTGCTGGCGGAAGAAGTCGTCGAGACGGTTGATGATCACCGGGGTGATCAGCCCCAGGGTGACCGTGGCGACGGCCACGAAGGCGATGGCCAGTCGGCTCTGGAACGAGCGGGGGACCGACGGGCGAGGGGCGTGGATCTCGCGGTGCCGGCCCTCTGGGGCTGGCCAGCCGGCGGGTCCGCCGGCGCCCGGCGCCGGGGTGGCCGCGGGCCTGCGGCGGTCGGCCACGTCAGCGCTCGGCGAACTGGTAGCCGGCGCCTCGCACGGTGAGCACGAACCGGGGCAGCGAGGGGTCGTCCTCGATCTTCTCCCGCAGGTGGCTCACGTGGACGTTGATGGTCTTCTCGTCCTGGTCGAGCGCCTCGTAGTCCCGCAGAAGCTCCAGGAGCTCCCGGCGGCTGAACACGCGGCCGGGCCGGCTGGCGAGGTGGCGCAGGATCTCGAACTCCGTGGCGGTCAGCCCGATCCGGCGGTTGCCGCGCTGGACGCGCCGCCGCTCGAGGTCGATCACCAGGTCGTCGTGGCGGATCACGCGGCCCCCCGCGGCATTGGCCAGGTCGCCGTAGGCGCGGCGCAGGAGCGCGCGGATCCGGCTCATCAGCTCGCGGAGGGCGAACGGCTTGGTCACGTAGTCGTCCGCGCCGAGCTCGAGGCCGACCACCTTGTCGAACTCGTCGCCGCGCGCGGTGAGGAACAGGACCGGCGCCTTCGACCCCGTGCCGCGCAGGCGCCGCAGGACCTCGAAGCCGTCGATCCCCGGCAGCCGCACGTCGAGCAGGATGAGGTCCGGCGCCTGGCCGGTGGCGAACTCGAGGCCCTCCTCGCCGGAGCGGGCGACCGTGACGTCGTATCCCTCCTGCTGAAGGGCGTACTGGATGCCGCGCGCGACGGCGAACTCGTCTTCGACGATCAGGATGGTGGCAGCCACGGCCGGGATGCTACACCGGCCCATCGTCGGGGACCCGCTCTGCCGCTCAGGGCGCGGCTGGACAGGCGGTGCTAGGCTCGGCGTGAGGAGGCTGAGGGGCTCACCCCGTCCCCTTGGCCGCGACCCCGCTCCCTGAGCGCGGGCGCGACGAACTTGGAGGACCAGCTGTGTCCGATCGACCCCGCCTTGCGGCAACATCCCGAACCGTCACCGGCAAGGCCGTCGCCCGGCTGCGCCAAGAGGGGCGCCTGCCCGCGGTGGTGTTCGGCCATGGCACCGAGAGCGAGGCCGTGTCGCTCGACGCGCACGAGTTCGACCTGCTGCGCCGCCATGTCGGCGCGTCCACGCTCGTGGACCTCTCGGTTGACGGCAAGCAGGCTCGTCCCGTGGTCCTGCACGGGACGCAGTTCCACAAGGTGACCCACCGTCCCCTCCACGTGGACCTGTTCGCGGTGCGCATGACCGAGGAGCTCACCGCCGAGGTGCCGCTCGTCGGCGACGGCGTGGCCCCGGCCGAGGAGGCGGGCGGCACGCTGGTGCACCCGGTGTCCAGGGTCAAGGTGCGCGCGCTGCCCGGCGACCTGCCGGAGGCCATCCACTACGACCTTGCCACGCTCGTGAGCTACGACGCCGTGATCACCGTGGGCGACCTGAGCGTCGCGGCGGGGATCACCATCCAGGCCGAGGCGACCGAGATCGTGGCCCGCGTCCTCGCCCCGCGCGTCGAAGAGGCTGCCGGGACCGCGGAGGCTGCACCTGCCGAGGCGCCGGCCGCGGGCTCGGAGAACGCGGGCTGATCGACCGGCCAGCGCGCGCGGGTCGCCTGCCCGGCCCGCCGCCGGCCTACCGCCGCACGCCGCTCACGTAGACGATCGGCAGCTCGAGGCGCAGGTCCTGCCGCGCCAGGCCGCGCAGCCGCTCGAGCAGATCGGCGGCCAGCGCCTCGCGCTGGGCCGGCTCGAGGCCCAGCACCAGGTCGCCGTCGTCGAATCGGGTCACGAACGCGGCATAGGACTCGGGCGTGAACTGGTGCACCAGGATGTCGGCGCGGGCCGTCACGCGCGCCAGGCCCGCAGCCCGGAGCTGGGCGGCCGCCGCGCCCGGCGATCCCACCTCGTCATGCCCGCCCGACGGGTCGCGCTCGACCCCGGCGGCAGCGAGGACCTCGTCCCAGACCGCGTCGGCCGCAAACGGCGGGTCGTTGCCCAGCCAGGCCACGTACGCCAGCCGGCCCCCGGGAGCCAGCACGCGGCGCATCTCCCGCAAGGCCCGCGGCCGGGACGGCACCAGCTGGAGAACGAACGCGCTGAGCACCAGGTCGAACGCGGCGGTCGGGAACGGGAGCCGGTCCGCCGGCGCGTGGGTCAGGCGCACCCGCGCGCCGGCCTCGCCCGCCACCGCCAGGGTCCGGGCGGCCACGCCCAGCATGCCAGCCGAGATGTCGGTCGCATCGACCTCGACCTGCGGCCAGCGCGCCGCCATCGCCACGGCCAGGGCCCCGGTGCCGCAGCCCACGTCGAGCACGCGCCGCGCGCCCGCGTCGAGCTCGGGGGCCACCTCATCGAGCAGGCGCAGCGTGGACGCCCGGTGGACCGGCGACCAGTGGGCGGCATAGCCCTCGGCGATCCGGTCGTAGCGAGTTTCCTGGCCTGTCACGCCGCGTATCGTGCCATGTCCATATCGGGTCCTCCGGCCCCCTGCCGCGAGGCCACCGGCCGATATCGGCGGCCGGGCTCCGGGGCGATGCTGGCACAGGATGCAGAGACGAGCCGTGAGCAGGCCACGCACGGCCTGGCCCCGCCGCTCGAAAGGAGCCGGACATGAAGAAGATCCTCCTCGCCTACGACGGCGGCGAGCCGGCCCGCAAGGCGCTGGCCCAGGCCATTGACTTCGCCAAGAGCTGCGGCGCGGAGCTGGGCGTGATCAGCGTCGTCCCCACCCGCCCGGGGCGGCTGCCGGTGGACCCCTGGGATGACCGCACCGTGCACGCGGAGGAGCTGCTCGAGGCGAGGAAGACGCTGCGCGAGGCCGGCATCGAGCCCACCCTGATCGAGCCCGGCGGGGACCCCGCCAAGACCATCGAGCGGGTGGCGGAGGAACGCGGCTACGACACCATCATCATCGGGTCGCGCGGCCTCGGGACCGTCGCCCGCACGCTGCAGGGCAGTGTGTCCGAGCATGTGGCGGCCAACGCCCGCGCAACGGTGATCGTGGTCCGCTGATCCCGGGATCTCACTGCCACCGCACCTCCGCCCCGCCCCCGCGCTCGCGGGGGCGGGGTCATGTCGCCGCCGAGGGAGCCTGCCCCATGACCCTCAACCCACCGCCCGCCAACGGCGCCAGCGCGCGCCTGTCCCGTCGGGCCCTCGACCTGCTGCGCTCGGGGTCCGGCCCGATCGCCGTGCGGGAGCGCGGCCTCGCCCTGCTCGCGGACCGGGTGCTCAACAAGGACGCCGCGTTCACCGACGCGGAGCGCGAGGCGCTGGGTCTGCGGGGCCTGCTCCCGCCGCGCGTGGTGGACATCGAGACGCAGGTCAGCCTCGAGCTCGAGCACGTCCGCCGCAAGGGCGACGACCTCGAGAAGTACATCGGCCTCGCGGCGCTCCAGGACCGCAACGAGACGCTGTTCTACCGCGTGCTCCTCGAGCACCTCGAGGAGCTGCTGCCCATCGTCTACACCCCCACCGTGGGGCGGGCGTGCCAGGAGTTCAGCCACCACTACCGCCGGCCCCGCGGCGTGTGGGTCACCCCCGACGACGCGGGCCGCGTCCCCGAGCTGCTGCGCAACGGGGCCCGGGAGGAGATCCGCCTGATCGTGGTCACCGACAACGAGCGGATCCTGGGCCTGGGCGACCAGGGCGCGGGCGGCATGGGCATCCCGGTCGGCAAGCTCGCCATCTACTCGGCGGCGGCCGGCCTCCACCCGGCCAACACGCTGGCGGTGTCGCTCGACGTCGGCACCGACCGCGCCGAGCTCCTCGCCGACCCGCTCTACGTGGGCTGGCGCCACCCGAGGCTCCGCGGCGCCGCCTACGACGAGGTGGTCGAGTCGTTCGTCGCCGGCGTGCGCGAGGTCCACCCGAGGGCGGTCCTTCAGTGGGAGGACTTCAAGCAGCACAACGCGATCCGCATGCTCGATCGGTACCGCCAGTGGGTGTGCTCGTTCAACGACGACATCCAGGGCACAGCGGCCATCTCGGTCGCGACGGTCATGTCCGCGCTGCGCATGGGCGGGAAGACGCTCGCCGACGCGCGGGTCGTCCTGGCCGGGGCGGGGGCCGCCGGCACGGGCATCGCGCGGCTGCTCCGCCTGGCGATGGAGGGCGAGGGCATGGCGCCGGGCGAGGCCCGCGACCGCGTCGCGGTCCTCGACTCGCGCGGCCTCCTGGTGGAGGGCCGCCCGGGCCTCGACGCGGACAAGGCGGACGCGGCGCTCCCGCGCGACTCGGTCGCCGCGCTGGGCCTCGACCCGGGCGGTCGGCACGGCCTGCTCGAGGTCGTCACGGCCTTCCGGCCCAACGTCCTGCTCGGGACCACCGGCGTCGGCGGCACCTTCACCGAGGCCGTGGTGCGCGCCGTCGGCGAGGCGGCGGAGCGGCCGGTGATCCTGCCGATGTCGAACCCGACGGCCAACACCGAGGCCCTGCCGGCCGACATCCTGGCGTGGACCGGCGGCCGTGCCGTCGTGGCCACGGGCAGCCCCTTCCCGCCGGTCGAGCTCGGCGGCGCCAGCCGCCGGGTCCCGCAGGCGAACAACGCGTACATCTTCCCGGGCATCGGCCTGGCGGCGATCGTGTCCGAGGCCCGGATCCTGCCGGAGTCGGCCTTCCTCGTCGCGGCGCGGCGGCTGGCGGAGATGGCCACGCCCGACATGCTCGCGCGGGGGGAGCTCTACCCGCCGATCGCGGACCTGCGCGCAGTCGCGCGCGAGCTGGCGATCGCGGTGGTCGCCCACCTCGGCAGCCTTGGCGTGGGCCGGCGGTTCCAGCCGGAGGCCATCCCGGTCGCGGTGAGCGCGGCCATGTGGCAGCCGGGCTACGTGCCGTACGAGGCCGGCTGACGCGGTTGGCCCGGGCCCGGCTGGCGGAACTCTGCCCCGCGGACGCCGGGTCCCCGCGGCCGTGCCGTGAGCCCCGGGGCCGACGCGGGGCGAGGCCCCGTCAGGGCTCGGGAGGCGTGTCCTGCCGGTCCGGGGCGTCGTCGCCCCAGCCCGCGATCGGGCCCTGCGCGGCGGGCGTGGCGGGGAGCCGGGGTCCGGCGCGCCGGACCACCCGCCAGGCCAGCAGCAGGAGCACCAGCGCGACGGCGATGAACGGCACCCAGGCGATCGCGAACCAGATCACCGCGCTGGCGAGCCGCTCGGACACCGCGAGCAGGGCCGCCGTCGCGCCGTCCACGTCCGCTCCCGGGTCCCAGCCCTGGGCGGCGGTCGTGACCTGGGCCACCTCGACCCCGAAGGTCGTCACGAGCGTGCCGTAGGCCACCTGGTCCGAGAGCCGCTTGAGGTTGGCGTCGAGGACCTCGATCTGGCCGCGCACGTCGGTCAGCTGCGCCTGCACCTCGAGCAGGTCGGAGACCTTGGCGCTGTTCTGGGCGATCCCCTGGAGCGCGGTCTCCGAGGCGCGCAGGTTGGCGATCCGCGCCTGGAGGTCCACCACCTGGCTGCCGACCTCGCTGGCCTGCGTCTGCTCGGACACGACCTTGGTGGCGAGGCCGCGGAGCGCGGTGATGGTGTCGTCCCACTTGGGCGCGGGGATGCGGTACGTGATGACCGCAGCCGGCTTGTCGCCGTCGTTGGTCTCCTGGGAGGCGCCGACATAGCCGCCGGCCGACTCGACCGCCACCTTCGCCTTGGCGACGGCCGGGGCGACGTCGGCGACGACGAGCTGGAGCGAGCCGGTGTAGACGACCTGGAGGTTGGCGTCGGCCGGGACGCCGCCCGACGTGTCGCCGCCGGCCGGGACGGGCGCCGCGACGCTGGGTGCGGCGACCGGCCCCTCGACGCCCGAGGCGCCAAGGTCGGCGCCCGTGGCCGGGCCGAAGGCATCGCCGCCGTGCGCGGGTCCCGCCGTCGCGGCGGTGCTGCCCCCGCAGGCCGCGATGGCGAGGGCCGCGACGGCGACCAGCGTGAGGCGGGGGGCGACCCCGCGTCCGAGCAGTGTGCGCATGGCCATCCCTCTCTCGCGCCGCACGGTGGGCGGCGAGGGCGAGACGCTCGCGGCGCCCCCACGGTTCCCGGGGCACGGGCCGCGCGATGGTCCCCGGCCGGCGCTGTATCGTGCCGCCATGCGCCTGCCGTTCGAGCCGCCCGTGGAGCCCATGCTGGCCAAGCCCTCCTCGGGCCTCCCCGCGGGCGACGGCTGGCTGTTCGAGCCCAAGTGGGACGGGTTCCGGGCGCTCGTCTTCCGCGACGGCGACGAGACGCTCATCCAGAGCCGCGACCTCAAGCCGCTGGACCGGTACTTCCCCGAGCTCGCCGAGCCGCTGCGGGCGCAGCTACCCGAGCGGTGCGTGCTCGACGGCGAGGTGGTGATCGCCCGCGGCGGCACCCTGGACTTCGAGGCGCTCCTGCTGCGGATCCACCCGGCCGCCTCGCGGGTGCGCCAGCTGGCCGCCGAGACGCCCGCCTCGTACGTCGCGTGGGACGTGCTCGCGCTGGGCGACGAGGACCTCCGCGACGCGCCCCAGGCCGAGCGCCGGGCGCGCCTCGAGGCGGTGCTGGCCGGCGCGGCGCCGCCGATCCACCTCACGCCGGCCACCACGGACCGGGTCCTCGCCGCCGACTGGTTCGGCCGCTTCGAGGGCGCCGGCCTCGACGGGGTGGTCGCCAAGCGGCTCGACGGGACCTACCAGCCGGGCAAGCGGGCGATGACCAAGGTCAAGCACGAGCGCACGGCGGACTGCGTGGTGGCCGGGTTCCGCTGGCACAAGAACGGCCCCGGCACGCACATCGGCTCGCTGCTCCTGGGCCTGTTCGACGCCGACGGCCGGCTCCACCACGTGGGGATCACCTCGTCGTTCACGTGGGAGCGGCGCGCGGCGCTGGTCGAGGAGCTGGCGCCCCTGCGCACGAGCGCGCTGGCGACGCACCCGTGGCGCGAGTGGGCCGAGTGGGCGCAGGTCGCCGGCGACGCTTCAGGGCAGCGGCTGCCGGGCGCCACCTCGCGCTGGAACCGCGGCAAGGACCTGTCCTGGGAGCCGCTCCGCTGCGAGCGCGTGGCGGAGGTGGCGTACGACCATCTCCAGGGCGACCGCTTCCGCCACGCCACCACGTTCCGGCGCTGGCGCCCCGACAAGCCGATCGACGCCTGTCGCTACGACCAGCTGGAGACCGCCGTCCCGTTCGAGATCGGCCGGATCTTCCGCGCGTAGCGGGGGCGACGCCGGCCTACGGGGCGAGCGTCCGGCGGGCGGCCCGCCGCTTGGCCGTTGCCGCCTCCCAGGCGGCCCGCTCCCCGGGCGAGGCGGACGCCCACGGGTCGAAGTCCGGGTCGAGCGGCGCGACTACGGCTCGCTCCCCGCCGCGAACCCGGCGTGGTAGTCGGTGACGTACCACTTCCCGTCGACTCGCTGGAGGAGGAGCTTGGCGAGCATCGTGTTCTTCGGGTGGGCGACCGCCACCATGCCGGAGTCCTGCGTCTGCCCGACGTCCGCCCACACGTCTTCCGTCGCGTCGACCGATGCCTGGTCCCCCGTCACCGAGATCGAGGTGAACACGATCCGGCTGACGCCTCCGCCCAGGTGGCGGATGGAGCCGCTCGCCTGCTCGTCGAGGTTGTGGTTGACGACCGTCTGGAACCAGCTCAGGCCGTCGCCGGTGAACAGCTGCGCCGCCTCGGCCATAGCCTTCGCCGACATCTCGGCGCGGAGCTCGGCCGACATCGGCCCGCCTGTGTACTTGGAGGGCGGCAGGCTCTCCTCTTGGAGCAGGTGGAGCGCGCTGGTCACGACGCCGCGGATGGCCGCATCGTCCGCGCTGTCCGCGCGGTCAACCGGGCCAGTCCCAAACGAACGGATTACCGTGACCGCGATCGCGAGCAGGATGACAACGCCGATCGCCGCCGCGACCCTCACCGCGATCCTCTTCATCGTTCCCTCCCCGCTGTCCCAGCGCCGGGCGATGCCGACGCCGCTCCGACCTCACGCCCCTTGACGCCCCCGTCCGGCGCGTCGTGACGCCAAAGCCGCCTCCCAGGCGGCCCGCTCCCCGGGCGAGGCGGACGCCCACGGGTCGAAGTCCGGGTCGAGCGGCTCCTGCGGCGGCCGCAGGTCCTCGGGCACGTGGACCAGGTTGACGCGCAGGCGGTACCAGAGCGAGGAGCGGCCGCGCATCCCGTCGGTCAGGACGTCGGCGGGCTGCAGGTGGGCGGCCGCCTCGGGGTGGCGCGCCGCCCAGCGCTCGAAGCCGGTCTGCACCTCCGCCTTGGAGGCGGCCCGGGCGACCTCGATGACCGGGATGGGGGAGCGCCGCCTGCCGGTGGGCGTCGGGCGCGTGCCGACCCAGTCCTGCGGCAGGCCGGCGTTGCGGTCGCCCTCGGCAACGGCGGCGGCCCGCGCCGCCTGCACGTCCGGCGGCGGCCCGCCCGCGATGCCCCGGCCCGTGGCGTACTCGCTGCCCGGGCGACGCTGGCGCGACGGCTGGACACGTGGCGGCTCGCCCTCCTGCTTGGCGTAGTTCGGCGGCCACGGGGCGTCGCCCAGCCCTTCGGCCTCGTGCCGGGCGGACAGCTCGAGCAGGGCGTCCAGTGTCCCGGCGGCGTCGTCGATCCCGGCGCCCGCGTCGCCCCGCGCCGCGTAGATCGCGGGAACCGTGGCCAGCGTGAAGTCCTCAGCCTCCACCGTCCGGACCTCGTCCCAGCGGAGCGGGAAGGAGACCCGGGCATCGGGCAGCGGCCGCACCGAGTACGCGGAGGCCACCGTCCGGTCGCGCGCGTTCTGGTTGTAGTCGAGGAACACGCCGTGGCGCTCCTCCTTCCACCACTTGGACGTGGCGATCGAGGGCGCCCGCCGCTCGACGTCGCGCGCGAGGGCCAGGGCGGCGCGTCGGACCTGCGCGTGCGTCCAGCGCGGCTCGATCCGCACGTTGACGTGGATTCCCCGCGAGCCCGAGGTCTTCGGCCAGCCCACGAGGCCCACGTCGGCAAGCGACTCGCGCACCACCAGCGCCACGTCGCGGATCTGCGACCAGGGCACGCCGGGCACCGGGTCGAGGTCCACGCGCAGCTCATCGGGGTGCTCGAGGTCACCGGCCCGGACTGGGTGCGGGTTGAGGTCCAGGCAGCCGAGGTTCGCCACCCAGGCGAGGCCCGCCGCCTCGTCCACGACGATCTCGTCGGCAGTGCGCCCGGAGGGGAACGTCAGCGTGGCGACCCGCATCCACGGCGGCCGGTTCTCCGGGGCCCGCTTCTGGAAGAACGGCTCCGACTCGGCGCCGTCCACGAAGCGCTTGAGCGCCATCGGCCGGCCCCGGACGCCGACCAGCGCCCCGTCGGCGACGGCGAGGAAGTAGCGGACGAGGTCCAGCTTGGTGTGCCCGGGGCGCGGGAAGTAGACCTTGTCGGGATTGGTGATCGTGACCTCGCGGCCGCCGATCTCGAGGACTTCCCTGCGGGGCGCCATGGGCTGATCCTACCGAGGCGGGCAAGCGAGCGCCCGCGAGCGTCCCGTGCCCCCTCGCCGCGCGCCGGCCGGCAGCCCGGCGGTGCCGGCCTCAGGCCGGCAGGACGCTCGTCGCCACCAGCACCAGCGACAGCAGGATGAGCAGGGCCGTGGACACCCAGCCGATAGACCCCATCACCCGCCCGCTCGCCAGCGGCCCCATCAGGTCGCGGTCCTGCGCGAGCAGCATGACGAACACGAGGATGAAGGGCAGGAGCAGGGCGTTCAGCACCTGCGACAGGAACATGACCTGAACCAGCGGCAGGCCCGGGATCATGATGAACAGCGCCGCGAAGCCGATGAAGAACGCGAGCAGTCCGTAGAACGCCGGCGCCTCGCGCCAGTTCCAGTTCACCCCGGTCTCCCAGCCGAAGGCCTCGCAGGTCGAGTAGGCGCTCGCCATGGGGACCACGCCGAGGCCCAGGAGCGAGGCGCCCAGCAGGCCGACCGCGAACAGGATCCCGGCGGCCGGCCCGGCCAGCGGCTCGAGCGCCACCGCGGCGTCGGCGGCCGTCTGGATCTGGGTCTGCCCGGTGGACCACAGCGTGGCCGCGCAGGCGATCACGATGAAGCCGGCGATGAGGTTCGTCAGCAGGGCGCCCAGGAAGATGTCGACACGGCTGGCCGGCAGCTCGTCGGGGCGGGTGCCCTTGTCGGCCACGTAGGACTGGATGAACCCCTGGCCCCAGGGCGTGATCGTGGTGCCGACGGTGCCGACCACCGCCAGCCAGTAGACGGGCGAGGCCGACAGGTCGGGCCGGATGAGGTTGTGCGCGGCCTGCGCCCAGTCGGGATGCGCGAGCATGGCCGACACCGCATAGCCGAGCGAGACCAGCACGCCGACGCCGACGAACAGGTACTGGACGCGGCTGTACGAGCCGAGGGCGATGAACCCCACCACGGCGACGGCCGCCAGCACCGAGCTGATCTGCGGCGGCACCCCGAAGATCTCGAGGGCCGAGCCGATGCCGGCGAACTCCGCCACTGTGGTCCCCAGGTTCGCGATCAGCATCAGGGCCGCCGCAAAGGCCACCCAGCGGACGCCCCAGCGCTCGCGGATCAGGTCCATCAGCCCCTTGCCGGTGGCGATGCCGAGCCGGGCTCCGACCTCCTGCGTGAAGAACAGGACGACCTGGGACGCGAGGATCACCCACAGCAGCGCATAGCCGAACTGGATCCCGGCCAGCGAGTACGTGGTGATGCCGCCGGCGTCGTTGTCCGCGAAGCCGCTGACGAGGCCCGGGCCGAGGACCGCGAGCGCGGCGATCAGCCGGACGCGCCACTGGGGCAGTCTCGGGAACGGCCGCACGACCCGCGGGCTGCGGCGCCGGGACCGCTCGGGCGAGCTCTCTGCGGACTCGTCGTGGTGCGAGCCGGGGCGCGGGGGAAGGCCGACCATGCCCTACCCCAGCCGGCTGAAGACGCGGGGGAGCCGCTTCTTCCAGGCCGTGGGGATGACAGTGTCGAGGGCGTCGTCCACGGTGACGATGCCCATCATGACCCCGTCGTCGTCCACCACCGGGACGGCGAGCAGGTTGTAGTGCGCGACCACCTCGGCCACCTCGTCCTGGTCGGCGTTGACGTTGACCGCCTTGGGCTCGCGGATCATGACCTCGCGGATGGGCGTGTCGGGGCGGGCGATGATCAGGTCGCGGAGCGAGAGCACGCCGACGAGCCGGCCGTCGTCGTCGAGGACGTAGACGTAGTAGACCGTCTCGGCGTCGGGCTCCAGCTCGCGCAGCCGGTCGATCGCGCCGCCCGCGGTCAGCCGCTCCTCGACCGCGATGAACTCGGTGGTCATCAGGCCGCCGGCGGAGTCCTCGTCGTAGCCCAGCAGCTCCTGGACCTCGTCGGCCTCGTCCTTCTCCATGTGCGCCAGGATCTCGTCCCGCGTCTCCTGGTCGAGGTCCGCCACCAGGTCGGCGGCGTCGTCCGGGCTCATCTCCTCGAGGATGTCGGCCGCGCGCTCGGGCGACAGGTCCTCCATGACGTCCACCTGGGTCTCGGGCTCCAGCTCCTCCACCACGTCGGCGAGGGCCTCGTCGTCGAGGGAGGCGAGGACGCCGACGCGGTCGCGCGGGGCGAGGTCCTCGATGATCGAGGCGAGGTCGGCCGGGTGGAGCTCGGCGAGCTTGCCGTGGGGCACGCGGAGCTTGACGCTGGCGATGGTCGTGTCCAGCGGGTCCACGTCCTCCCAGTCGATGTACCGCTCGGGGATCGTGAGGTTGAGCCGCCGGGCGAGTCCCCTGATCGCGCCCTCCGCGCCGAGGCGGCGGAGCAGCCCAGCAGCGCCCACGTCCACCGCGACCAGCCGGAGCCGGCCGTCCACGTTGTCGAGGCTCAGGTCGTTGACGCGGATGACCTTGCGCCCCTCGATGTCCACGATCTGCCTGTCGAGCAGGTTCGCCTTGAGCAGGATCTCGTTCTGGCGCTGGTGGAAGTTGCCGATGTCGATCGTGCGCACGCGGAGGTGGGCCCCGTCGTCGTCGAAGACGTCCACGTCGGACCAGGGGATGAAGATGCGGCGCCGGTCGGTGCGCACGACCAGCCCGGTGACGGGCGGGTACTTGCCCCCGATGGCGACGATCAGGTCGGCGATCGCGCCGAGGGGCTCACCGGACGGGTCGCGCACCGGCAGGCCGACGCAGCGGGTCAGGAAGCGCATGGTGGCCACCTTGCTGGACGAGTCCGCCCGCCAGCGGTGACCGGGCCGGCATGGGCCGGCGGGGCCGTCAGGAGGCGAGGAGGACCTTGCGGGCGCCGGCGCGCTGGCCGGCTGGACTAGGTCCGTTCTCCACGGGGGAGGCAATCCTCTTGCGGCGCGTTGACGCCCCGGACGCATGCGGCGGCGGGGACGGGGAGAGCGTAGCCCG
>JAJXTS010000174.1 GCA_021783595.1 Chloroflexota bacterium
CGGCGCGGGCGGGCCGCGGGCGCGGGCGTGGGGCGCGGGCGGGGCGCCGGCCCGCTGGACCCGCGCGGTAGGATCGCGCAATGACCTCCAACCCCCGCGAGATCGCCATCGCCTGGCGGCCGCAGTTCCCTGGCCGGCGCCAGGCCAAGGACGTGGTGGACCCCATCATCGAGCCGGACTGGGACGGCCTCCGGGTGGTGGCGGCAATCGAGCGCGGCAAGGCGGAGCTCTACCGCTACGGGGACCGGATCGACGTCCCGGCCTCGCTCGAGGAGGCGCTGGGCTACGCCTTCGAGGCGGTGGACGGTGTCATCGAGGGCCACCTGACCAAGCAGGCCTTCGACACGGGCGTAGGCGCCTACCCCACCCCGGACCCCATCGCGCGGCCCATCTTCTCGATGCCACGCTTCCTGAAGCGGGGCAATCGGGACCCGTACGTGATCGGCCGCCGTCACCGGGACGAGGAGGAGTCGCGCGCGCTCGAGATCCTCGAGGCGCTCGAGGCGGGCGAGGACCACGCGTTCGTTGCGACCGACCTGCTGTGGCTCGACGGCGAGGATCTGGGCGGCCTCCCGCTCCAGGAGCGCAAGCGCCAACTCGACACCGTGCTGAGCCAGTCGAGGCTCGTCCGCGTAACGCCCTGGACGCGGCCCGGCGGCTCGCGCGTGGCCGCCACCTGGGGCACGCTCGGCTTCCAGCACATCTTCTGGCGGGCGTCCAACAGCCGCTACACGCCCGATGCGGAGAACCCCGACTGGGTGGTGGTGCCGGCGCCGCGCCCGCAGCCTCGCCCCGCCGCCCCGGACACGCCCAACGGCGAACCGCCCAACGGCGAACCGCCCAACGCGACCGCCTGATCGCCGACGCGACGGGTGGACGCAGGGTGGTAGGGTGGACCCGTGCCCCCGACGACGCTCACCCCCGCCATCCGGGACGAGATCGCCCGGCTCGGCCGGGCCGACATCATGGTCGGCATCCCGAGCTTCAAGAACGCGGCGACCATCGGCTACGTCGTGCGCGCGGCGCACGCCGGGCTCGTCCAGTACTTCCCGGACCACAAGCCGGTCCTGGTGAACTCGGACGCCGGCTCGCCCGACGGCACGCAGCGCGTGGTCATCGAGACCGAGCCCCCGGACTACGTCGAGTCCATCCTGCTCGTCCGGCCCACCAACCGCCTGGACCGCGTGACCCTCACGTACCCCGAGATCGACGGCGTCGGCGGCAAGGGCGCGGCGCTGCGGACCATCTTCGAGATCGCCGCCGCGCTCGACGTCCAGGCCCTGGTGGTGGTGGACAGCGACCTGCGCAGCATCGTGCCGGAGTGGATCGAGCTGCTGGCCGGCCCCATCCTCAAGGGCGGCTACGACTTCGTCGCCCCGCTGTACGCGCGCCACAAGCACGATGGGACGATCACCAACACCGTCACCTACCCGCTGACGCGCGCCCTCTACGGCCTCCGGATCCGCCAGCCCATCGGCGGCGACTTCGGGGTCTCCGGCGACCTCGTCGCGCACTACCTGACCCAGGACGACTGGACGGCCGACGTCAGCAAGTTCGGCATCGACATCTGGATGACGACGCACGCGCTCTCCGGCGGGTTCGCGGTGTGCCAGACCCGGCTCGGGGCCAAGGTCCACGACCCCAAGGACCCGGGCGCGGACCTGGGCCCGATGTTCCGCCAGGTCGTGGGAACCATCCTCCGGCTGGCCGTGGAGCGCCCGGGCGCCTGGCTCGAGATCAAGGGCAGCCACGACGTCCCGGCCTATGGCTTCGAGCGGCTGATCGACCCGCCCCCGCTCGAGGTGAACGCGGTCCGCCTCCTCGACGAGTTCCACGCCGGATCGCTCACGCTCGGGGAGACCTGGCGCCGGGCGCTGGACCCGGACACCGCCGCGGCAGTGGTGGCGCTCGCGGCCGAGGCGGGCCCGATCGCCGACGCCGCATCGCGCCGACTGGGCCTGGGCGGCGAGTCCGACGCGACGCACCCCACCACGCTCCAGATGGCGGAGGCGCTCGCGGGGTTCGACTTCCCCGACGACCTCTGGGCGCGCGTGGTGTACGACCTGGTGATCGCCACTCGCCGCGGCGAGTTCGACACGTCGCAGCTGACGGCGGCGCTCGTGCCGATCTACTTCGGCCGCGTGGCCTCGTTCGTGGTGGAGAACCGCCACCTCGACACGGCCGACGCGGAGGAGCGCGTCGAGCGCCAGGCGCGCGAGTTCGAGCGGCTCAAGCCGTACCTGGTGGAGCGCTGGCTCGCGCTGGACGCGGAGGCGGAGGAGGGCCCGCAATGAGCCAGCAGCCGCTCCCGGCGCGCATCCTGATCCCCGTCGCCAACCCGCTGACGGCCGAGGAGCTGGTCCGGATTGGCGCGGCCCTGCTGGACCCGCGGACCGGCGAGCTGGCGGCGCTCGGCATCGTCGAGGTGCCCGAGGGCATGCCGCTGTCCGAGGGCGCCACCCGGGCGCGCCAGGCGCGGCGGCTGCTCCAGCGCGTCCTGGACTACGTCCCCGAGGGCACGACGATCCACCCGCTGGTCCGCATCGGGCGGCATGCCGCCGCGGGGATCGTGGAGGCGACCGCCGAGCAGGAGGCGGACCTGCTGATCTTCGGCTGGGGCGGCAAGTCGCCCCCCGCGCGCGCGGGCGCGCCGGCGACGTCCATCTCCCCCACGATCGACGAGGTCGTGCGCGAGTCCCCGTGCGACATCGCCGTCGTCAAGCAGCGCGGCGGCCACGAGGTCCGGCGGATCCTCGTCCCGGTCCGCGGCGGCCCGCACGCCGAGCTCGCCCTGCGCTTTGCCGACGCCCTGGCCCACCACCACGACGCCACGGTCGCGGTCATCCACTTCGTCCCGGCCGGGGTCACGGAGGCCGTCCGCGCCCAGGCGGAGCACGCGCTCGCCGCCTTGGTCCGCCAGCACATCACCGCCCGCGCCGAGCCGCTCCTGCGCGAGACCCGCAACGTCAGGACCTCGATCCTGCGCGAGGCGGAGCATGCGGACCTGGTGGTCATGGGCGCGTCCGCACCGGCGGGCGAGGGCGTCGGCTCGCTCTTCGGCGCCCTGCCTGAGGCCGTCGCCCAGCGCGCCAAGTCCACCGTGATCGTGGTCAAGACGCGCGAGGCCATCGGCCGGCACACGTTCGACGCCCTCGCCGAGAAGGCCGAGTCGCTCGCCGCCGCCGATCGCGCCGCCGAGGAATCGCGCGCGGTGCCGGCCAAGGTTGAGCGCTGGTTCGCGGAGGCCAACTTCCACCACGGCGAGTTCGCTGACCTCGACCGGCTGACCCAGCTCAAGGAGAAGCAGGGCGTCACCGTGAGCCTGGTGCTGCCCACGCTCAACGAGGCCGAGACGATCGGCCCGATCGTCTCGCGCGCGATCCGCGACCTGCGTGAACGCCACCCGCTGCTCGACGAGATCCTCGTCATCGACTCCGCCTCCACGGACGACACCCGCGCGATCGCCGAGGCCGCGGGGGCGCGCGTCGTGCAGCACCCGGACGTCCTGACGCGGTACGGCTCGTTCCGCGGCAAGGGCGAGGCGCTCTGGAAGTCGCTGTACGAGACCAGCGGCGACATCGTCGTCTGGGCCGACACCGACGTCCGCAACTGGCACAGCCGGATGGTCTACGGGACGCTCGGCCCGCTGCTCGTCGAGTCGCGCCTGCAGTACGTCAAGGGCTACTACCAGCGCCCGATCGTGGAGGGGGGCGTGCTCAAGGAGGGCGGCGGCGGCCGGGTGACCGAGCTGGTGGCGCGCCCGCTGATCAACCTGTTCTTCCCCGAGCTGTCGGGCTTCATCCAGCCGTTGGCCGGGGAGTACGCGGGGCGCCGCTCGCTGCTCGAGCAGATCCCGTTCTTCACCGGGTACGCCGTGGAGATCGGGCACCTGGTCGACGCGCTCGAGCGGGTGGGGATCGAGGGGCTCGGGCAGGTGGACCTGGAGCGGCGGCTGCACCGCAACCAGGAGCTCGAGGGGCTGTCCAAGATGTCGTTCGTCATCCTCCAGGCCGTGATGAAGCGGCTGGAGGAGCGGCGCCGCGTGCGGCTGTTCGCCGAGCTGGGCCACACGATGAAGCTGCCGCGCTTCGGGCAGGGGCGCCTGTCGCTCGAGGTCCAGGAGGTGGCCGACCACGAGCGGCCGCCGATGATCCGCATCCCCGAGTACCTCGAGCGGCGACGGGCCGCGCGGGGCGAGACGCCGACCGAGTGACGGGGACGCTCGGGGCGTCGGGGCCGGGCCGGGCGCCGGGGCCGGGCCGGGGCGCCGTCACGAGCCCGGGGAACGGCGCGTCTCGGACTCCCGGCCCGAGTCAGCGCGCGCAAGGGCGGCGACCATGCGCGTCCTGATCGCGCCCGACTCGTACAAGGGCACCCTCACGAGCGTCGAGGTCGCCCGCGCCCTGGCGGAGGGCTGGCGGCGCGCGCGTCCCGACGACGACATCCGCCTCGCCCCGCTCGCTGACGGCGGCGAGGGCACGCTCGTCGCGATCGAGGCCGCCGGGGGCTGGCGGCGCGTGGTCGCCGCGGTCCGCGACCCGCTGGGCAGGCCGATCCGCGCCCCGTGGCTCATCCGCGACGACGGGGGCGCCGCGGTGGTGGAGATGGCGGCCGCGTCCGGCCTCTCGCGCGTGGCCCCGGCAGAGCGCGACCCCTGGCGCGCCACCACCGCGGGCACGGGCGACCTGCTGCGCGCGGTCCTCGACGCGGGCATCGACGACATCGTCCTCGGCATCGGCGGCAGCGCCACCACCGATGGGGCGGCGGGGATGCTCGCCGCGCTCGGCGCCTGCGTGGACGACGGTCTGGCGTCGGCCGACCTGGCGGGCCTGGACCCGCGGCTGGCCTCGGCGCGCCTGCGCGTGGCCTCCGACGTCAGCAACCCGCTGCTCGGCCCGAGCGGCGCCGCGGCCGTCTACGGTCCCCAGAAGGGCGCCTCGCCAGCCGACGTGCTCGCCCTGGACGCACGCCTGGCGGGCTGGGCCGACGTGCTCGAGGCGGCCACCGGGCGCCACGAGCGGGCGACGCCCGGCGCCGGGGCGGCCGGCGGTCTCGGGTTCGGCCTGCTGTGCCTCGCGGACCGCCTCGCGTCGCTGGAGTTTCGCCCCGGCATCGACCTGGTCAT
>JAJXTS010000175.1 GCA_021783595.1 Chloroflexota bacterium
CGGCGCGCCCCGCCAGCCCGGGCAGGTCCCCGGCCGTCTGCGCGTCGACCAGCGTCGGGTTGGCAACGTGCGCCGCCGACGCGGCCGCGAGGGCGCCGGCGATCCCCGCCAGGTACGCCACCAGGGCCCCGGCCCACACCATGACGATGGCGCCGGCAATTCCCGCCAGCACGTACCCGGAACGCGCCTCGCCCCGCGCGACGGCGGTCTTGAGCGTGCCCCAGCTCCACTCGGCCCCCGCGATCGCCGCCCCGTACGTCAGGCTGATCAGTCCGCCGACCGCCACGACCATCGTGAGCGTCAGCCGCAAGGCGCCCGGGAACGTGAGGATGAGCCGCGAGGCCATCGCGGACCGGGCGTCTGACCCCGCCATGGCCGCCGCGGCGAGCGCGAGCATGATCAGGAGCATGAGGCCCGAGAGCAGGAGGTAGGTGACGAGCGTCGCCGGGCGCCGGCTGAGCCGCCGCAGGTTGGAGCGGAACAGGCGCATCAGCCGAGGCCCCCGCCCGGGCCAGCCGCGGCGCCGGTGACCTCGAGGAACAGGGACTCCAGCGAGACCCCGGACTCGATCCGGGACGCCCAGACGCCGGCCGCGCCGAGCTCCCGGTTGAGCTCCGCGGCGAGGCCCGGGTCGCACCGGACGACGAGCGTGTCGCGCGACGGGGTGTCGTCGAGGCGCACCCTGTCGGCGCCGGCGAGTCGCTCGAGGATGGGCCCGGCGACGGCGATCTCGTCGGGCGCCACGCGAATGCGCAGCTCTCCCTCCTGCCTGAGGAGCTGCCCGAGGGGGCCCTCCCGGACCAGGCGGCCGTGGGCGATGATCCCGACGATGTCGGCCAGGTGCTCCACCTCGGCCAGCAGGTGGCTGGACACGAGCACCGTTCTGCCCTGGGCCGCAAGCGAGCGCAGGGTGTCCCGCATGCCGACGATCCCCGCCGGGTCGAGGCCGTTGGCCGGCTCGTCGAGCAGCAGCAGCCGCGGGTCGTTGAGGAGCGCGGCCGCGATGGCCAGGCGCTGGCGCATGCCCGTGGAGTAGCCGGACACGCGATCGCGTGCCCGGTCGCGCAGGCTGACCAGGTCGAGCACCTCGTCCACGCGGCCTCGCGGGACCGGCGCCCCCGCCGCCGCCAGCGCGAGCAGGTTCTCGCGGCCGGTCAGGAACGGATAGAACGAGGGCGCCTCCACCAGCGCGCCGACATCGAACAGCAGGCGCCGGGCGCCGCGCCCAAACGGTCGGCCGAAGATCTCCACCGTCCCGGCATCCGGCCGGGCGAGGCCCGTGAGGATCCGCATCGTGGTCGTCTTGCCGGCACCGTTGGGGCCCAGGAAGCCATACACGGCACCCGCCGGCACGCGCAGGTCCAGACCGTCGAGCGCAACCCGGGACCCGTACCGCTTCGCCAGTCCGCGCGCCACGATGGCGTCGCCCGCCTCGACCACGTCGTCTCCGCAGCTGCCCGCGACCCGCCGGAAGGCCCGGTCGCGAAGACGATAGCGCGACTGGCGGGCCGGGCGGTCGCCTCCGGCGACAGTGCGCAGGCCTGGTGTCATACTTCCGACACGGGCGCGTCCCGCACGGGCATGACCGGACGGCGTGCCCGAGACCAACAACGCAGCACCAGCCGTCGGCCCGGCGGGCAACCGCCGCGCCGGGACCCTGCCTCCGGGCAGCCGCCGGCGGCACCAGTCCCACCGTCACCGCGACCCATGCGCGGTGTTCCGGCAGATGGGAGGCAAGACGGTTGCCCCACGAGAGTCGTGGCGCCCAGGGGGCGCCTCTCCGGAGGCTGCGCGCGCTGCTGGCCTCCGTGCTCGCCGCACTCGTCGGGTTGGGCGCCCTGGCCGTCGTCGCTCCCGCGGCCCGCGCAGCGACCTTCAAGGTCGTGATCGTGGTCGGGCCTGCCGGTTCGAGCACCGCCAACTACCGCTCCAGCGCCAACCTGCTCGCCGCCCAGGCCGCCGGCTACGGCGCCGACGTGGTCAGGGTGTACTCGCCCAACGCCACCTGGTCTCGGGTCGCCACGGCCGCCCGTGACGCCAACGTCCTGATCTACCTCGGCCACGGCAACGGCTGGCCCAGCCCCTACCCGCCGTTCTCCGCCGCGCAGAAGGACGGTCTCGGCCTCAACCCGTGGCTCGGCTCCGGCGACACGGCCACGAGGTACTTCGGCGAGTCGTACGTGGCCCGGCTGGGGCTGGCGTCGAACGCCGTCGTCATCCTCAACCGCCTGTGCTACGCGTCGGGCGACTCGGAGTGGGGGGCTGCCAATCCGTCGCGGGCCGTGGCCATCGAGCGGGTGGACAACTACGGCGCGGGCTTCCTGCGGAGCGGCGCCAGGGCGGTGTTCGCGAGCGGCATCACGAGCGTCGGCTACGTGCTCCGGGGCCTGTTCGCGGGTCCCGCGTCCATGACGCTCGGGCGCCTGTTCCGGGCTGACCCGAGCAGCACCGGCGCCAACACGATCTCCTTCACCGGGACCCGCACGGCCGGCACGGCCGCGCTGCTGGACCCCTATGCGCCCAATCGCTACTACCGATCCGTGATCGGCTGGCTCTCGACCACTGTCGGCGACTGGCGCTCGGGCTGACGCCTCCTCCTCAGCCCGGGGCCACGTCTGGCGGGCGGGGCGACAGCGATGCCGCCCCGCCCGTCTCCCTTTCGCGGGGCCCGCGCTGCCCGCCGACGGCGCATGATCGTGGGATGCCGCCCCGCCCCGCCGCAACGGATGCCCGCTGGCGGGCCCTCCGTGCCGCGGCGCCTGCCGAACGGCGCGGACCGGCGCACGGCCGGGTCACGTTCCTCGGCCACTCGACGCTCCTGCTCGAGGTGGACGACCTGCGGATCCTCACCGACCCGCTGCTCCGCGAGGGCATGGGGCCCATCCGCCGCCAGGTTCGCGCCGTCCTGCCCGAGCTGTTCGCCGATCTCGATGCGGTGTTCGTCAGCCACGGCCACCACGACCACCTCGACCTCCCGTCCCTCCGCGCGATCCCCGGCCGGCCCACCGTGATCGTGCCCCGCGGGCTCGGCCGGCTCGTGGCCCGGGAGGTGCTTGGCCCCGTGGAGGAGGTCGCGCCCGGTGACCGCCTGTCGATCGACCGCGTCCACTTCGAGGTGATCCCGGCTGCGCACTCCGGCAGGCGGGAGCCGCTGGGACCGACCGCGCCCGCGCTCGGCTGCGTGGTCAGGGGCTCGCGCCACGTCTACTTCCCCGGCGACACGGACCTGTTCGCCGGCATGGCGGCGCTGGCGGGCACGCTCGACGCCGCGCTGCTGCCCGTGTGGGGCTGGGGCCCCACCATCGGTCCCGGGCACATGGATCCCGAGCGTGCCGCCCAGGCGGTTGCGCTCCTGCGGCCGCGCATCGCCATCCCAATCCACTGGGGCACCTTCTACCCGGCCGGCCTCCGGCACCTGCGCCCGGCGCCGCTCGCCCTCCCCGGGCCGCTGTTCGAGGCGGCTGTCGGGCGCCTCGCGCCCGACACTGCCGTTCGCGTCCTGGCGCCGGGAGAGTCGCTCGATCTGGACCCGCCAGCGGTCTGAGGGTCCAGCACTCTGGCGTCAGCGCTGTGATAAAGGAAAGCAGCATTGACAAAAGAGAAAGGCGTATGTACTTTGTGGCATGTCAACCAAGCCACTTGAGAGGTACCCGTGGCGCACGACGTAATCGCGACCTGTCCGGTCTGCGCCCATGAGCTGGCGGTCACGCGCCTCCGCTGCGGCGAGTGCGGCACCACCATCGAGGGGGAGTTCGGGGTGGGCCGGTACGGGAGGCTGACGCGGGACCAGACGCAGGTCCTCGAGAGCTTCCTGCGAAGCCGCGGCAACCTGCGGGACATGGAGCGGGAGCTGGGCATCAGCTACCCGACGGTCCGCGCCCGGGTGGAGGCCCTGGTTCGGGCGCTGGGCTTCGGCCCGCGTGACGAGGCCGACGCTCCCGCCGCCGCCCCTGCCGACCCTGCCGCCATGGCCACCCCTGACGAGATCGCCTCGGGACGGCGCGCGATTCTGGAGCGCCTCTCCCGCAGGGAACTCAGCGCCGAGGCAGCCGCCGAGGCCATTCGCACCCTGGGGAGGGACGCCCGATGACCGCCACGCCGACCGGCCTGCCGTCGACCCGAGACCTGCCGCTCGCCCCGGGCGGCGACCTTGACCTCCGCCTGGGCGCCAGCCGCCTGCGACTGCGCGTGGTTGACGGAGACCGTGTGGTCATCCGAGGCCACACGGACCACGACCTCGAGCGCGACGTGGAGATCGCGTCAGGCGAGGGCTGGGTGCGCGTGACCGACGGGCCGGCCGGCTCGCTCCGCGTGGGCCCGCTCACCCTCCGGGGGGCGGGTCGCGCGCCGGACCTCGACGTCGACGTGCCGCGCGGCGTGCGCATCAGCGCGCGGACGCTCTCCGGCGACATCGAGGCCGTGGGGGTTGCGGGCGCGAGCCGCTGGCAGTCCGCGAGCGGCGACATCCGGATCGGCGCCGAGGGCGGGCCGGTGACGGCCGAGTCGGTGTCGGGTCGCGTGCTCGTGGACGCTCGCGGGGCCGTGGCGGTGACCGCACGCACCGTGTCCGGGGCCGTCAGCGTGCGGGCGCCCATGATCCTGGCCCTCGATGCCGCGACCACGAGCGGGGACATCCTGGTTGACGGCCTGCTGGACGCCGCGGCCGCCCACAGCGTCTCCACCGTGTCCGGCGACACGCGCTTGGTCACGGGCAGCGAGGTGAGGGTGGAGTTCCAGTCCGTGGCCGGCGACATCCGTGCGGCCATGCCGCATCGGTCGGACGGCACGCGGGGCCGGCGCACCGTGATCGTGGGCGGGGGGACGGTCAGGATCGCCGTCCGGACCATGTCCGGCGACGCGCGACTCCAGCCGGCCGTCGCGGATCCCGTGCCGGCCGCCGCCGAGCCGACGCCGACAGGCCCCGCGCCGGCCGCAGCGGCCTGGGCTGACGTGGGCCATGAGTGGGCGGATCTCGCCCGCGACCTGGCGGACACAGCCAAGGGCTGGGCATCCCGGGGCGCGTCATGGGCTTCCGGCGCCACCTCCAGCTGGGCCGCCCAGGCCGGGGCGCCCGCCGCGCCCGCCGTGCCCTGGGCGCCCGGGT
>JAJXTS010000176.1 GCA_021783595.1 Chloroflexota bacterium
CGATCCCCTGGCCCAGCACCACCTGCAGCCACGCCTTGCGGCGCGCCTCGGGGGAGCCGGGCGGGATTGGGCGGCCGCCGCCCCGCTTGCGGCCGAGCGTCGCCACGCCGAGCCGCGCCTTCCGCCCCGTGGCGAGGGCGGCCAGCTCGCCGAGACGCGACGCGGGCGCGGCCGCGAACGCCTGGTCGGCCCAGGCCTCGTAGCCGAGCGCCAGGTCGAGGATGGTTCCCCGGTGCCCGAGCGAGCCGTCCTCGGTCGCGACGATGTACTCCACCTCGTCGGGGAGGAGGCTCGAGGGGTAGACCGAGGCCGCGGTGGCCGCGCCGTGGAGCAGGACCACCGAGCGCCCGCCGCGAACGGCCTCGTCGATCAGGAGGCGGAGCGCGGCGATCGCGGGCCCCTCCGCCATGAGCAGCAGGTGCCGCGATCGGGAGTCCACCTCGAGCGGCCGCCCGACCGGCCCGACGAGGTCCGCGGGATCGCCCGGTCGGAGGCAGGCGGCCCAGGCCGGGGGCGAGCTGCCGGTCGGGCCGGCGCGGCCCGCGGCCTGGATCGTGAGCGTGCCAGAGGCAAGGTCCGTGGTGGCGATGGGGAACGGGCGCCGCAGCGGCATCCCGCCCGGCTCCACGGTGCGGACGTGCACGACCTGGCCCGCCCTCGCCCCGGCGGCGATCGCGGGCGCGTGCCAGGCCAGCAGCCACTGGCCGGGGCCGATCTCCCGTTGCTCGACGAGCTCGGCCCCGAGCGGGCGCACGGCAGGCGCTGGCGAGCCGCGACTAGGCCTTCCCGTCGTCCTCGACGTCGTCGTCCTCGCCCTCGTCATCGGCCGCCTCGGGCGCGACCGACGGGAAGGCCTCGGCGAGCGCGTCGGCGAGGTCGCCGAAGATGTCGGTGGGGTCGTAGAACTCCACGATGTCGTCCGGGGCGGTGAGCTCGCGCCACTCCCCGTCCGCGTCCTCGGGGACCACCTCGGCGCGGAACCGGCCCGACGAGCCGAGCACTAGGCGCTCGTCCTCGTCGTCCACGATCATGAGGTCCCCGACGAGGCCCGCCAGCTTGCCGACGGCCTCCTCGAACTGCTCCAGGATCGTCGCCTCGTTCCGCTGGCTCTTCTCCTGGAAGTCGAGGGCCAGGTTGTACAGGGCGGCCGCGGCCGCCTCCTCGGTGTCGGCCTCGAGCACCGGCCCCCGGCCGGCGGCCCACGAGTCGGCCGCTCCGGCGTAGCCGTCGTCAGCGTCCGGGTCGAGCGAGAACGTCTCCTCGGGCGCGATGCCCGCGGTGGCCAGCAGGTCGCCGGCGGCGGTCGGCTCGGGGGCGAACCCGGCAGCCTCGCGCGTGGCCTCCGCGAAGGCGCCGTAGATCTCGGCCGGGTTGTACAGCTCGATCAGCTCCGAGACCGCGTCCACCACCTCGGTCTCGGACACCCACTCGCCCGTGTCCGGGTCCTCGTACCGGCTCCGCACGCGGAACGTGCTGTCCGGGGCGATCGAGAGGTAGTCCGGGTCCTCGTCGATCAGCGTCAGGCCGCCCAGGTCCTTGATCCGGCCCGCGTTGCGCTCCAGGAACTTGCGCAACTGGTCCGTCGCCTCGACCAGGAAGGCCGTCCGCTCGAGGGCGGCGTCGTTGGCGAGGGCGCTCAGCGTGTCGTTGCGGCTCACGTCCATCGTTCCGCCTCCTCTACCCGTGGTACTCGAGATCCGGCCCGAGACGCTCTCGGAGGAACATCGAGTGGTGCCGCTCGAACATCCACTCCCCGGCCCGGTGCCCCAGCGCGCGGGTGGCCTCGTCAGCCTCCAGCTTGTCCAGGGTTCCGTAGTCGGGCAGGTCGAACATGATGACGTTGTCGAAGTCCCAGCCGTGCGCCACGTTGTACCAGCCCAGGAACCGGATCCCGAACTTTTGCTCATACTCCTTCACCTGGCGCGGGAACAGCGTCTTCATGAAGAACTTGAAGAACGGGTCGCGGCCGCGGCGGACAGAGAAGTACGTGGCGAGGACGGGCACGAAGCTCAGCGAGCCTCCGTAAGCTGACTTGAACCGCGCCTATTGTGGCACGGCCGGGACGTCGCACCGCGCGATCCCCGGAGCCCGGCGCGCGCCGCCGATCGGACCCCGTACCATTCGGCGCGATGGACGACCCGACTGAGCGCCTCGACCCCCTCGCGCCCTTCCGCTGGCACCCGGAGCCCGAGCTGATCGGGCTGCGGGACGCCGCCACCTCGCGCGATGCGCTGCAGCGCGTCGGCGAGGCCACGTGGGAGGCCTCGCTCGACTGGCTGTACGGCGAGGCGCTGGTCCGGGGCATGGGCCTGCCCAACGACTACGCGGCCCTGCGGCGCGCGTACTTCGGCGAGGCGGGCGGCCCCGGCAGGGCCCCGCAGGATCCGGTCACGCTCGACGCGGTCCTCGCCGAGTTCCGGGCGCGGATCGCGCCGCACACCCTCAGCTCGTACCACCCTCGCTCGCTGTCCTACTTCACGCCGCCGCCGCTGGTGGCCTCGATCGCGGGCGAGGTCCTCGCGCAGTGGACCAACCAGGGGATCGACGTGTGGCACGCCGGCCCCGTCGGCGCGTTCGTGGAGGAGGAGGTCGTGCGCTGGCTGTGCGACCTCGTCGGCTACGGCCCGGGCAGCTTCGGGCTGTGCACCTCGGGCGGGGTCATGGCCAACTTCATCGCGATGGCCCTGGTGCGCGACGTGCACCTGCGGCGGCTCGCCGGGCTGCCCCGCCCCCCGCGCGGGGCCGCGCTCGAGGGCGTCCGCGTGTACACCGGCGACCAGACCCACTTCTCGATCGCCCGCGCGCTCGACGAGCTGGGCTTCCCGCCCGAGACCCTGGTCGCCCTGCCCACCGACGAGGCGTTCCGCCTCCACCCCGAGCCGGTGGCCACGGCCATCGCGGCGGACCGGGCACGCGGGCTGCGGCCGGTGGCGGTGTGCGCGGTGGCCGGCTCCACCAACACCGGGTCGGTGGACCTGGTCCCCGAGCTGGCCGAGGTCGCCCGGCGCGAGGGCCTGTGGTACCACGTTGACGCGGCCTACGGCGGTGCCGCCCGTCTCTCGGACCGCGACGCGGCGCGCGTGCCCGGCCTCGAGCTCGCGGACTCGGTGACCGTGGACCCGCACAAGTGGTTCTTCCAGGCGTACGACCTCGGCGCCCTGGTGGTCCGCGATGGCGAGCACCTGCGCCAGACATTCGCCCGCTCCCCCGAGTACTACCGCGGCGGCGAGGGGTCGCCCGGTGCGGCCGGGCGCGCGTCCACGCCCGAGCAGGCCGAGGCGGACGAGCACGACCCGCACGCAGGGCAGCTCAACTTCTACAAGCTCGGCTTCGAGGGCACGCGCCGGTTCCGGGCGCTCAAGCTGTGGGCCAGCTGGAAGCACCTGGGCACGACGGGGCTGGGGCGCCTCGTGGCGCTGAACGACGACGTGGCCGCCTACCTCGCACGGCGCTGCGCCGAGTCCGACGACCTCGAGGCGGTGCCCGCGGTGCCGGACCTGTCGGTGGTCTGCTTCCGGCACCTTCCCGGCGGCGCCGCGGCCGCCGCCGCGATGGACCCGCTCGAGCTGGACGCCCACCAGGACCGCCTGTGCGCGGCGCTCGAGGCGGACGGCGACGGCTGGCTGTCCACGACTACGCTCCGGGGCCGTGCGTACCTGCGCGCCGGCGTCGTCAACTACCTCACCACCGAGGCCGACATCGATCGGCTCCTCGCCACGCTGCGTCGGCTGGCGGCTTGCCTCTAGCGGCAGACCACCGGCGACGGCGGCTCGGCGCGGGGTCAGTGCCGCGGCGGGCCCGGCGGGCGGGGCGGTGCCGACCGGGCGAAGCGCGCGGCGCCCCACAGGGCGATGGCGCCGGTCACCACATTGACGACCAGGGTCGCCAGCCGGAGGGGCCCGGCCTGGTCCACGCCGCGCAGCACTTCCACGAGGACGAAGGCCGCGTACCCGAGCAGGAGCGCGGCGGCCAGCACGAGGGTGGCGACGAGAAGACGCCGGTTGCGATCGGACATCCGAGCCCTCGTCAGCCCTCCGCGAGCGCGACGCGGCCGCCGGCGAGCACGAGGCGGACCACGCCCGGCACTGCGCGCCCGAGCAGCGGGGTGTTCTTGCCCTTCGACCGCAGCGATGCCGCGGTGACGGTCCACGAGGCGTCGGCGTCCACCACCACCAGGTCGGCGGGCTCGCCCACGCGCAGCCCGGGGTTCAGCCCGGCGCGCGGGCCGAGCACGGCGGCCGGCCCGGTCGTCAGCAGCGTCACGGCCCGCAGCAGCGGCAGCTCGCCCGCCGCCACGGCCGCCAGCACCGTCGAGAGCGCCGTCTCGATCCCGCTGATGCCGTTGACCGCCCACCCGAACTCCACGTGCTTGTCCACCTCGGTGTGCGGCGCGTGGTCGGTTGCGATCGCGTCAGCCGTCCCGTCGCGCAGGGCGGCGCGGCAGGCGGCCGCGTCCCCGGCCGGGCGGAGCGGCGGGTTGACCCGAAGCGAGGTGTCGAACGGCCGGGCGACGAGCGCGCCGTCGGACCACGGGTCCCGCGCGCCGCCGTCCGCGTCGAGCGCCTGCCAGGCCCAGCGCCGGGAGCCGGCGATCCACTCGTCGGTGAGCGCCAGGTGGTGCGGCGTCACGTCGCAGGTGACCGGCAGGCCCGCGGCCTTCGCCGCCCGCACCTGCGCGAGAGACGCGGCGGTGGACAGGTGCGTGAGGTGGAGACGCGCGCCGGGCACGTCGCGGACGACGTCGGCGAGGATCGCGATCGAGCGCGCCACCGACCCGGCCTCGGCCGCGACGGGCCAGCCCCGGAGGCCGAGCACCGTGGCGACGTAGCCCTCGGACGCCTCCGCGCCCGCGGTCTGGGTCGCGTCCTCGGGGTGGTCGACGATGGGCAGGCCGAACGCCCCGGCGTAGGCGAGCGCGTTGCGCATCAGCGTGGCCGACGCCACCGAGGCCCCATCGTCCGAGAACCCCACCACGCCGGCATCGGCCAGCTCGCCCATCGCGGACAGCGTCTCGCCCTTGCGCCCGGCCGACACCGCGCCGTGCGCCAGCACGCGCACCGGCGATCCGGTTGCGGCCGCCG
>JAJXTS010000177.1 GCA_021783595.1 Chloroflexota bacterium
GTCGCGCCGCCGCCCGCCGCAGCCGCGCCGGGTGCCATCCCGGGCTGGGGCGCCGCATCCGCACCCGAGGCGACAGACTCCCGTCCGCGGCGCGACGACTGGGGCGACGCGTCGCGCGGTCTCGCGGACAGCGCCGCCGCCCGGCTGGCCGGTCCGGCCTCCAACCTGCCCGCGGCGGCCCGCCCGGTCCCGTCGTGGGCGCCCCGTCGCGGCGACGGCGCTGATGACGAACCGCCCGACGACGATGCCCCTGCCGACCACCGCGGCACGGACGACGCCCCGCACCCGGCTGTGCCCCCGGCCCGGCCGCCGGTGTCCCCGGCACGGCCGGCCGCCTCGAGACCGCCGACCGGCGCGCCTCGGTCCGGTCGCCCCGTCCCCGCGCCGCGGATCTCGCCGGCCCGCGAGGGGATGGCGCCGGTGCCGAGGGACCCGAGCGAGCTGTTCGGGCCAGCGTGGGAGCGCCCCCGCCGCCATGAGGCATATCCCTCGTTGCGCACGAGGGTCGGCCTGGCGTCGCTCCGCGGCATGTCCAGCCTCGCGCTGGCGACCATCGCGCTGGTGGTGGCTGCGGCCTTCCTGTTCGTGGTGTCGCCGATGATCTTTGGTCTCGGCAAGGACCGCACGCCGGCAGCCGAGGTCTCCCCGTCGCCCTCGCTAGGCGCCTCCGCGGCCCCGAGCGAGTCGCCCGTGCCCACCCTCGCGCCGGCGCCCACGCCGATCGTCTACGCGGTGAAGGCCGGCGACACGCTGTCCAAGATCGCGGCCAAGTTCGGCGTGACGGTCAAGGACATCCTCAAGGCGAACCCGCAGATCAAGAACCAGAACGCGATCCAGATCGGGGACCCGATCACGATCCCCGTGTCGCCGGGCGGGTCGTCCGTCAGCGGCGCCTCGCCGTCGGCCGTCAGCGGGGCGTCCGCGGCGCCGTAGCGTCGCGCCTGGGCGCGGAGACCCCGCGCGTCAGCGCGTGCGCGGGGCGAGGTTGATGGCGGTGATCTTTCCGGCCTCGACGCGGAACTGGGCGTCGAGCGCCTGGCTGGGCGCCCCCGGCCGGACCACGATCAGGTCAGCCTGGTAGGTGTTGCCCAGGTCCCGGACCTCGCCGGGGACCATCCGGAGGCCCCTGTCGGCCCGCAGGAACCAGCCGCTGACCTGGTCCAGCCCGCGCAGCGTGCGCGAGTTGTCGCCCACGTGGACGCGCATCTCGCAGCGCTCGTCCATCAGCGCCACGGCGCCGTTGACGTCGCCGCTGTTCAGCAGCTCGAAGAAGATCTCCATCGTGTCGGCGGCTCCCATGGGAGCGAGTGTACCGGCGGGCGCCGAAGCGCGGGCTGAACGGGTCTCAGGACCCTGACCGGCGGCCGACGACCCTACCGCGCGCCCGGCCGCCGGTCAGGGTCCCGTCCCGCTCGAGCAGCACCTGGGGAATGGCCGGGCGGCCGTTGTACGACATCGCCATCGACGCGCCGTACGCGCCCGTGTCCGCGATCGCCACCAGGTCGCCCCGCCGCAGCGCCGGCAGGTCATGGACGCCCATCGAGTCCGTGCTCTCGCAGACCGGGCCGTCCACCCGGGCGGGCGCCAGGTTTGCCCCCTCGACGGCCGCGCCCGGGTCCACGGCGACGCCGAGCGAGGTGAGGGCGATGACGCGGTGCCGCGCCCCGTAGAGCATCGGCCGGATCAGCTCGGTCATGCCGGCGTCGAGCACCACCACGCGCCCCCAGCCCGCCCGCTCCCGGACGTGCAGCACGCGCGCCACGATCACGCCTGCGCGCGCCACCAGAAACCGGCCCGGCTCGGTGGCCAGACGGGTCGGGCGCCGGTCCGCGGGGATGGACGCCAGGGCCCTTGCCGCCTCCTCCGCGAAGCGGGCAGGTGCCGGCACCGACCCCGGGTCGCCGACGGGAAACCCGCCGCCGACGTCGAACGAATCCATGCCGGAGCGTCCCGCCGCCAGCAGCGCGAACAGGGCCAGCCCTCGGCGGACCGCGTCCCGCCAGGCGTCCACCGCGCCCAGCTGCGAGCCGACGTGCAGGTGGAGCCCGCGCAGGCGGACGGGCCCGACGTCGGGCAGGGCCGAGGCCGCGGCCGTGAGCTCGGTCTCGGTCATGCCGAACTTGCTCGTCTCGCGGCCAACCGCCAGGCCGGCGTGCGTCTCGGGCGTCACCGCCGGGTTGAGCCGCAACAGCACCTCGATCGGGGGGCGCCCAGCGCGGCCGAGACCGGCCCGCCCGGCCATCGCCTCCAGCGCGTCGAGCTCGTCGGGACTCTCCACGGCCACCCACCGGAGGGGCTCGCCGTCGGCTGCGGCCCGGACGGCCGCCCGCAGGTCCAGGGCCGTCTTGCCGATCCCCTCGAGGGTGATCCGGGCGTTGGGGACGCCCGCGCGACGGGCGGTGGCCCACTCGCCCCGTGACACCACGTTGGCGTCGAGGCCGAGCGCGCCGAGCCGCGCGACCACCGCAACCACGTCGTTGGCCTTGAGGGAGAAGGCCCGGAGCCACGGGTCCGGGAAGGCGGCCCGGAGCTCTGCCTCGGCGGCCTCCAGGTCCGCCACCGCGGTGACCCCGACCGGCGTGCCGAACCGCGCCGCCGCCGCCCGGAGACGGTCCGGCGCCGCGGGCAGCGCGACTGCTGCCACGCCCCCGACGCCCTGCCCGGCCACGAGTCAGTCCTTGACCACCAGGCCCACGACCGCGGTGAGGACCCCGAGCACGATCGAGGCGACGATCGCCGTGCCGATCACGTCGAAGGTGAGACCGTGGCCGGGCCAGCCCGCGATGGAGAACTGGACGTTCACGACCCTGTCGGACAGGTACGCGACGCCCATGAACAGGATGACGTTGACCGCCAGCCCGAACAGACCCATGGTCAGGAAGTTGATCGGGAACGAGAGCAGCTTCACGACCGGCTTGACCAGCCCGTTCACCACGCCGAACAGCGCCGCGATCACCACGAGGTGGACGGGGTCGCCGTCATATTTCACCTGCGGCAGGATCATGGTCAGGATCGCGAACGCGATGGCCGTGGCGGCGATGCTGAGGACGATCCCCTTCATGCGGCTCCCTCCGGGCGTTGGGCGATCCGGTCGCGACCGGGCGGCGCGATCGATGTCGTGGCGATGATCGCAGACGAGCGATCCGGGCGGAGCGGTGACTGCTGCCGCGCGATCCGTGACGGCGGTCAGGCTCGATGCTTGCCCTTGTGCTTCTTGCCGCCGGGCGCGGCCTTCTTGCCCTTGTGCTTCTTGCCGGGCTTGGGCCGCTCCGCTTCGGCCTCGGGCTCGGGCTCGGGCTCGGGCTCGGGCGCGGCCTCGGGCTCCGGCTCGGGCGCGGCCTCGGGCTCCGGCTCGGGCTCGGGCGCGTCGGCGCCGGGCACGAACAGCGCGTCGCGCAGGCGGTCCACCCGGTAGTCGGAGAGGGTCGCCGCGACCGTGACCCGGGCGAGGACCGACTCCGGGTCGGCTGCCCGGCCGGCCACCGCGGCGCCAGGGAGCGACTCGAGCCGCGACGCCCACGCGCACAGCTCGTCGAGCGACTCCCCGTGGAACCAGGCGACGCCCTCCCACTCGTTGACGCGCAGGAACCGCCGCACCACGGGGTGCGAGAGCCAGCGATCCACCAGCCGAAGCGGCGCGGCGTCGGCCTGGCCCCGCACCATCGACGGCAGGGGCAGGTCCACCAGCAGCCGCACGCGCTCGGCGGCCCACCACGCCTGGCCCTCGTCGAGGCCGTGGCGGCGCAGCCCCTCCGCCACGATCGGCTTGAGGCGCAGCTCGTCGAACCAGGCCTGCGAGGTCGGCCCGACCATGGCCCCGTCCGGCAGCGACCCCAGCGGCGCGAGCAGCGTCCAGACGCGCAGCGCGGCCGCCTGCGAGGGGTCCTCGAGCCCGGCCGCCACGGCATCCGCCGCGGGCCACGCGCCGACGACCCGCCCCACGACCGCCGCCCGGTCCCCGGCCGTCCCCGACGCCTCGGCGACCGCGTCCACGAACCGCGCCACCGACTCGCGCGAGGGCGCCTCGATCGCGGCCCGCAGCGCATCGTGCACGGGGGCCAGCTGGAGCTCGCGCAGCGTCTCCTCGAGCGACGGCACCCCGCGCCCCCCGAGCCGCTCCGCGAGTCGGCGCCACACGCCGGACCCGTCGTGCAGCTCGCGCAGATCCCAGAACACGCGGGTCTCGTAGGCCCTCAGCTCGACGTGGAGACCCCGGTCCCGCAGCTCGGCGACCGAGCGCAGGTACTCGAGCCCGGTGCGCTGGTCGCGGAAGGCCAGCCAGCGATCCGCCGCGTCGCCGTCCGCGAGCCCCAGCCCCTCGGCCAGCGTCCGCCGGGCAAGGCGCTTGGCGCCGTCCGCGTCCTTGACCGCGTACGACGCCGAATCCCTGATCCAGCCAGACGTGTCGCCGAAGCGGTTGTGGTACACGACCAGCGACCGCGCACCACCGGTCCCGTTGGAGTACGCGAACACGTTCTCGTCCACGCCGCCGGCGTCGTGCGCGACGTCGTAGAGCAGGAAGTCCCGCGCCTCGGCGAAGTCCCCCCGCCGGTGGAGCAGCGGCACGATGTCGTGCTCGTGGCGGGCCACCAGCCCGTCGTCCGGCCGCTCGTTCCAGGCGGCCCGCCGGAACTCCATGCCGTACTTCTCGGCGAGGCCCTCGAACTGCCCGTGGCCGATCATCGGCAGGCCCGGCAGCGTTGCGAGCAGCGTGGCGATGCCGAAGTACTTGTCGCCCTTGCCGAACTGCTCGACCGCGGTCTTCTCGTCGGGGTTGTTCATGAAGTTGACGTAGCGCTTGAGGATCTCGGGGTCGAACTCGAGCGTCTCCTTGAGCACCCGCCGGTAGCCCGCGTTGTCCTCGTCGCGGAGCATGTGCATGAACGCGCTGTTGTAGACCCGGTGCATGCCCAGCGTGC
>JAJXTS010000178.1 GCA_021783595.1 Chloroflexota bacterium
GCGACCGCGTGGGGCCCAGCCGGCGAGCAGGCGGGCGACGAGGCGCCACCGGCTGCGCGACCCCCGGCGGGCGCCAGGCGTTCGAAAGGATCGGAAAGCGGCGCCTGCCCTCCGGGCCCAGCCGGGGAGGGAGCGACAAGCGGCGACGCGCCGTGCCCGTCCGCCGCCCGCGGGGACTCAGCCGACCGGGACCGGCGCCAGTTTCTCGATCCGGATCGCGGCCGCCTTGAACTCGGCGGTGCCGGCCTTGGGGTCTGTGGCGTCGATCGTGATGGTGTTCACGTTCACCGTGTCCGGGAAGTGGAACGTCATGAACGCGAGCCCGGGCCGCAGGGCGCGCTCCATCCTGACCGGCGCCTCCACCTGGCCGCGTCGCGTCACGATGCGCACCACCTCGCCCTCCTCGAGGCCCATGGCGCGCATGTCCTCGGGGCAGAGGTCCAGCGTCTCGCCCTTGCGCCGCGGGAACCGGAGCGCGCCGGACTGGACGCCGGTGTTGTACGAGTCGAGCCGACGCCCCGTCGTGAGGCGCATCGGGAATTCGTCGCTGAGCGCCTCGACCGGCGGGTCGTGGTCCACGGGGACGAACAGGGCGCGCTTGCCGGGGACCGGGTCCGCCCACAGGCGCGAGTGCAGGAACGGCTCGCCGGGGTGGTTCGCGTCGTAGCACGGCCACTGCAGGCCGTCCTCCGCCTCGAGCCGGGCGTAGGTCATGCCCCGGAACGCGGGCGCCAGGCTCCGGAACTCGTCCCAGACCTTCTCGGCCGAGGGCTCGCCCCAGTCGTGCCCCATCCGCTTGGCGATCTGGGAGATGATCCAGAGGTCTTCCTTGGCGTCGCCCGGCGGGTCCATCGCCTTGCGCACGCGCTGGACGCGGCGCTCGGAGTTGGTGACGGTGCCCTCGGTCTCCGCCCAGGCGGCGGCGGCCGGCAGCACGACGTCGGCCAGCTCGGCGGTGGCGGTCAGGAAGATGTCCTGGACCACCATGAACTCGAGCCCGCCCAGCAGGCGCTTCACCCGGTGCGTGTCCGCCTCGGACTGGACCGGGTTCTCGCCGATGCAGTAGACGGCGGTGAGGTCGCCCCGCTCCATCGCGTTGTACATGCCGGTGAGGTTCCAGCCGCGCTTGGGCGGGATCGTGACGCCGTACGCCGCGTCGAACGCGGCACGGAGCGCGTCGTTCTCGACATGCTGGAAGCCCGGCAGGCGATCCGGCAGGGCGCCGCTGTCGCCGCCGCCCTGGACGTTGTTCTGGCCCCGGAGCGGGTTCACGCCGGAGCCCCACTTGCCGACGTGGCCGGTGAGCAGCGCCAGGTCGATGAGCGAGAGGACGTTGTCCACGCCGTTGTGGTGCTCGGTGATCCCCAGCGTCCAGCAGATCATCGCCGTGTCGGCGGCGGCGTAGGCGTGGGCCGCCTCGCGGATGGCCTCGGCCGGGACGCCGGTCACGCGCTCCGCGTACTCGAGCGTGTACGGCTCGACCCGCTCGCGGTAGGCCTCGAAGCCCGACGTGGCGCGGCGGATGAACTCGTCGTCCGCCAGGCCGGCGACGATGATCTCGCGGCCCATGGCGTTGGCCATCGCGACGTCAGAGCCGACGTCGAGGCCCAGCCACAGGTCAGCCCACTGGGCCGACGAACTGCGGCGCGGGTCCACCGCGATCAGGCGCGCTCCATTGCGGACGCCCTTGAGGATGTGGTGGAAGAAGATCGGATGCGACTCCCGGGCGTTGCTGCCCCACAGGAGGATGAGATCCGTCTCCTCGGCCTCTTTGTAGCTGTTGGTGGAACCACCGGCTCCGAACACGGTCGCCAGACCGGCGACAGAGGGAGCGTGTCAGGTTCTGTTGCAGCTGTCGATGTTGTTGGATCCCAACACCTGCCGGGAGAACTTCTGCGCTGCGTAGTTCATCTCGTTGGTCGAGCGGCTGCAGCTGAAGATCCCGAAGGTCTTGGGGCCGTGCGCCGCGCCAGCCGCCTTGAACCCTTCGGCGACCCGGTCCAGCGCTTCGTCCCAGGTGGCGGGGCGGAGCGGGGAGCTGCGGTCGCCGTCGCGCACGAGCGGCGTGGTGAGGCGGACGTACTCCCTGGGCACTGGCGTACCTCGTTGCTGGAGGGTCCGATGGCCGAAGTGTAGCCGGGCGGGCGAAACAGCGGGCGCGGACGACGGGCCCGGCCGGTGCCGCCTTCGTCACGCCCGCGCCGCCGTGCCGCGCCAGCGCGCGAGCCGCGCGGCCGGGCCCGGGACCGTCTCGCGGGTGCCCGGGACCGCCCCGCGGGACTTCCCCGCCCGCCGCCCGATCCCCTCTGCTAGGGTCGGCGAGCGTCCCGCGCCGGAGCTGCCCCTATGACGACCCTGCTTCGCGTCCTCACCGACGCCCAGATCAGCGAGATCCACGAGAAGAGTCTGGCGGCCCTGGCCCGGACGGGCATGCGGGTCGATTCCGGGCACGCCCGCGGCATCCTCGAGGCGGCCGGCGCCCACGTGGACCACGCGGACCGCCGGGTGCGCTTCCCGCGGTCGCTGATTGAGGCGTCGCTGGCCGCCGCTCCCCGGCGGTTCTCGCTCGGCGGGCGCCGTCGCGGCTTCGAGCTCCGGATGAACGCGGGCGAGTGCACGCTGATGCCGGACGGCGAGGCCACGATGTTCTACGACCCGGTCACCGGGGAGCGGCGCGCCTCGACGCGCGACGACTGGTCCAACGCCACCAGGCTCATCGACACGATGGACGAGGTGGGCTTGTACTGGCAGATGGTCACCGCCGGCGAGGATGGCCCCGACCCCGCCCGCTCGGCTCGCCACTGGCGTGACACGCACGCGCTGTTCAGCAAGCACGTCCAGGACGAGATCGCCGGGCCGCGCCAGGCCGAGTGGCTCCTGCGCATCCTCGAGACCGTCTTCGGCTCCCGGGAGCGCGTCCGCGAGACCCACCCGTTCAGCGTTCTCTTCTGCCCGGTCTCGCCGCTGGCGATGGAGGAGCCGCACACCGACGCCTACCTCGCCACCGCCGGCTGGGACATCCCCATCGCGATCATGCCGATGCCGATGATGGGCTCATCCGCCCCGGCCGGCCTGGTCTCGACGGCGGTGGCCGGCAACGCCGAGGTGCTGGGCGCCCTGTGCCTGGTCCAGGCCATGGCGCCGGGCACGCCGGTGATCTACGCGCCGGCGCTCGCGGCCATGGAGCCGCGCACCGGGCGCTGGGCCGGCGGCGGGCCCGAGCACGCGCTGCTCGGCGCGGCGACCACCGAGATGGGCTCCTTCTACGGCCTGCCGGTCACGGCGTCTAACGGCGGCACCGACCACTTCGCGCCGGGCATCCAGGCCACCTACGAGCGCACGCTCAACTGGCTGCTGCCGACGCTGTCGTGGCCGGACATCCTCATCGGCCCCGGGTCGCTCGGCGGCGCCTCCACGCTGTGCCTCGAGACGATGGTGATCGACGTCGAGATCTACCGGATGAGCCGGCGGCTCGCCCGCGGCCTCAACGGCACGGTGGGCGAGGCCGACGTGGTGGCGGCGCTCGACGAGGTTGGCCCGGTGGGGGACTTCCTGGCCCGCACCGCGACCCGTGACGCCGTGCGCGGCGGCGAGTGGTTCATGCCCAGGCTCGGCTGGCACGGCACGTGGGACCGCTTCGAGGGGGCCGGCCGGCCGGACATCCTCGACGAGGCGCGCGAGACGGCGTTCGCGGCGATCAAAGGCCACCGGCCGCTGCCGTTCGATGACGGCGTGGCGGCGGAGCTCGACGCCATCGTGGCGGCAGCCGAGGCGGCGACCGCCGGCTAGGTGCCGGCGACCAGCCGGCTGGGCACCGGCGACCAGCCACGGAACGGCGACCGCCGGCTAGGTGCCGGCGACCAGCCGCGGCACGGAGGCCGCGGGCTGAGCGGGCGCATGGGGCGTCAGGCCGTCACGGGCACCGTGCTCGGCGCCATGGCGGCGAAGTTCTCGGCGATGTGACCGACGGCCCGCTCGAGGCCGCCGTGGAACATCAGCCGGTCCACGACCCCGGCGAACAGGCCGTCCCTCTCGTACTCGACATCGATCGTGAGCTGCGTCGCCTCGCCATCGGGCTCGAACCGGTAGGTCCAGTCGATCGTGCTCTTCTCCTCCGCCAGGTGCAGGCGGATCAGCCGGGGTGGCGTTGCCTCCGCCACCGTGCCGCGGAACGAGGTGCTCTGGCCGGCGAGATCGAGGATCACGTCGAACGTGCTGCCCACCGCGTCGAGCGGCTCGAGCGCGTGGAAGAACGTGAGGTACGGGTTCCAGTCGTGGTGCCGGTCAGTCCGGCGCGCGAAGTCGAAGGCGTGCTCCACCGGGGCGTCCACCCGGATCTCGTGGTGCACGCTGTTGATGACGGCGTTCATGGCCGACTCCAGCATTCCACGCGGGCCGGGCCCGCCAGTGGCTCGGCGCGGCCCCGGCGGCACAGGGTTCGGGCCGCGCGTCGTCGCCTCCTGCGTGCCGCCCAACGATGGCGGGCCCGCCCGCTCGCCGCCAGTGGCACAAGTCGCGAAGCGCGGGCCGAGGCGAAACGGCGGTCCGTGCGATCCGCCGGCCGACCGCGGGCCGGGACATCCCCATGGGTCGTCGATGGTGGTTGCCGCCGCCGTTCCGCCGTTCCGCAGCACCGCCGTTCCGCAGCACCGCCGGGGGCGGTGCTAGGCGGGCCCGCCGGCGTCGTGCCGGTGGCGGGCCCGCTCGGGGTGCTCTCGCCAACCGCCCGCGGCGGTGCCCCGGCCCCCGGCCCGCGTCAGCACCGCCGGGGGCGGTGGGCGGGGAGCGCGCGGCGGTGGCCGGGGGCGGTTGGCGACGCGCGAGCGGCGGGCCGGGTACGCTTCGGGCGATGACTGCCGAGGGGACCCCGCCCGCCGACGACGGCCCGCTGTTCTGCTACCGCCACCCTGACCG
>JAJXTS010000179.1 GCA_021783595.1 Chloroflexota bacterium
CACGTCCGGGCGTGGTGGGCGGCACTGGCGGCCGAGCTGCCGCCGGCGGACCTCTACCACGCGTTCGGCATCCTGACCATCCCGGTCGCCAACCGCCTCGCGGCCGACGCTCGGCGCGGTGGTCGGCACGCCCGAGTGGTCTACGACGTCATCGACGTCATCCTCGAGTCCAACAACGTCGCGGGCGTGCCGGGCCCGGCGCTCGCCGTGTGGAGGCGCCGAGAGCGGGGCTGGGTCCGCCGTGCTGACCTCGTCGTCACCGTGAACGACCCCATCGCCGACCACCTCGCGGCCGTGTGGCGCCTCGCCCGTCGGCCGACGGTCCTGCTCAACTGCCAGCCCCGCTGGACGCCGCCGGCCGTCCGCCCCGACCTCATCCGCGCGGCCACCGGGATCCCGCCCGAGCGCCGGGTCGTGCTGTTCCTCGGGCGTCTGGGCCGGGAGCGCGGCCTGGACGTGGCGGCCGAGGCGGTGCTCCGGCTCGACGACGCGGCGCTGGTGCTGCTCGGCTTCGGCGGGTGGGAGGACCGCCTGCGCGACCGCGACCGGGACCCGCGCTTCGCCGGCCGGCACTTCACGCTGCCGCCGGTCCACCCCGACGACGTGCCGGCCTGGACGGCCTCGGCTGACGTCTCGGTGATCGCAGTGCCCGCGAACTCGCTCAACCAGCGCCTCTCGTCGCCCAACAAGTTCTGGGAGTCGCTCACGGCCGGGACGCCGGTCGTCGTGGGGCGCGACCTGTCGGTGATGCGCGAGATCGTGGAGCGGGAGGGCCTCGGCGCGGTTGCGGACCCGGGCGATGCCGACGACCTGGCCGCCGCCCTGCGCTCGCTCCTCGAGGCACCCGACGACGCGCGGGCCGCGATGCGCGAAACCTGCCTTCGGGTGACCCGCGACCGCTACTGCTGGGAGGTTGCGGTGGAGCCCTACCTGACCGCCGTGGCCGGGCTGGGGCGCTAGCGTGGACCGTCCCCTGCGCGTCCTCACCGTCGCCCGCTGGTACCCGTCGCATGACGTCCGCTATCGGGGCTCGTTCGTCGCCGACCTGGCCGCCGCCCTCGGCGGGCGGGGCGCGGACGTGGTCGTCGCCTCGTGGGAGCCGGCGCTCGTCCGGGGAGGTCGCCCGGCCGGGGCCGAGCTGGACGCGGCGGTCGCGGCCTGGGCCGAGGCGGTCCGCTCCCCGGCCTCGTGCACCGTGCCCCGCACGTGGGGCGCCCGCCTCCCGGTCGCGCGGCTGCCGGTGGTGGACGACGTCGGGCACGACGGCTGGCGCGACCGCGTCCTGGCGCACGCCGCGCTGCTCGAGCCCTTCGGGCTGGCGCGGCACGCCGAGACGCCGATCGACCTCGTCCACGCCCACACGGGGATCCCCGACGGCCTGGCCGCGGCCCGGCTCGCCGATCGCCTCGGCGTGCCGCTGGTGGTCACCGAGCACGCGTCGGACGCAGCCCGGTCCGTGGCCGCGGACCCCGAGCTCGCGGAGGCCTACCGCTCGCTGCTGACCGGGCCCCGACGGCTGGTCGCGATCAGCGCCGCGAGCCGGCGCCGCCTGGCCGAGGCGCTGGGCGTGCCGCCCGACGCGATCGGGGTGATCGGCAACGTCGTGGATGTCGAGGCGTTCACCCCGGCCGACCCCGCAGGCCGCGACCCCGACGAGCTGCTGTGGGTGGGCGAGCGCAGCCCGAAGAAGGGCACCGACGTGCTGCTGCGGGCGATGGCGCTGCTCGCGGCCGACCGGCCGGGCCTGCGCCTCCGGCTCGTCGGCCGGGCTCCCACGCCCGACGTGGAGGCGAGCTGGGCGACGCTGGCCGCCGACCTGGGGATCTCCGACCGGGTCGTGCTCGGCCCGCCGGCCGATCGCGCCGGCGTCGTGGCCGCGATGGCCCGCGCGTCGGTCCTGGTCCACCCGAGCCCGGCCGAGACGTTCGGGGTCGTCGCGGCCGAGGCCGTGTCGTCGGGCCTGCCGGTCGCGGCCACCCCGTCCGGGGGCGTGGAGGACATCCTGGGCCGCGACGGGTCGCTCGGCACCGTGGCCGCGGGCCACGACCCGGCTGACCTGGCGCGGGCTGTGGCGGACGTGCTCGCGCGGCGGGCGGGGTTCGATCCCGGCGCCATGCACCGCTCGATCGCCGCGCGGTTCGGCGCCCGGCAGGTGGCCGAGGCGTACGCGACCGTCTACGCGGGGCTGCTCGGGCCGTCGGCGGCGACCGCAGCGCCGGAGCCCCCGCCCGTCGCCGCGCCCGCGCCCGCGCCCGCACCCGCGCCAGGCACCGGGCCGGTGCTGGTCGTCGGCGTCCAGCGCGCGCTCCTCGAGCGACGGCTCGCCCAGCTCCCCCAGCCAATGCCCCCCGGCATCACGGTGCTCACGCTGCCCGCCCGGAACGCCGCCGCCTCGACCGAAGGCGGCTCCCGGCCGCTGACGGCCCAGGCCCGGCCGCTCGCGGAGGTGGACCCCGACGCGCCGTTCGCCCGCGAGATGGCGCGCCTCTCGGGTCCCGAGCTGGCCGCTCTGCCCGCGGGGCTCGCCCGCGCCATCCGGACGGTCCTGCACCCGCTCGCGCCCGGTGCCCGCCGCCGGCTCCGGGAGCGCCGCGACGAGCTGCGCGCCCGGGAGCTCGAGCGCCTGGTGCTCGAGGCCTGGCGGGCGCGCTCGGAGGGCGGGGCCGCGGCCTGGATCGTCGCGCTGGACCCGGCGGACGTGAAGGCGGCCCGTGCCGCCCTCGAGGCGGGCGCGCCGCTGGCGCCGGGCGGGCTGCGGTGGCTGGCAGACCGGCTCGACGCGGCGGGAGCCGGGGTCTAGCGGCCCTTCGCGCGGGCGGCCGCGGCGGCCTTGGCCGCGATCGCCTTCAGCTCCGCCTCGCGCTCCACCTTCGAGCGCATCGAGTTCTCGACGTGGACGTCCACGACGTCGGCCGGGGTGCCCTCGACGACCACGCGGCCGCGCTCGAGCAGGATGGCGCGGTTGCAGAACTCGGTGACCCAGTGCATGTCGTGGGTGACGAGCACCACGGCCTTGGCGTTGGCGGCGATCTCGAGCACGCGCTGGCGCGACTTCTCGCGGAACACCTGGTCGCCGGTCGCGAGGACCTCGTCGAGCAGCAGCACGTCCGGGTCAACCGATGTGGCGATCGAGAAGCCGAGCCGGGCGCGCATGCCCGACGAGTACGTCTTGATGGGCGCGTCGATGAAGTCGCCGATGTCCGCGAAGTCGATGATCGGCTGCTGCAACTCGAGCATGAGCTTGTGGTCGATGCCGAGGAACGCGCCCGCGAGCATGATGTTGTCGCGGCCGGTCAACTCCTGGTCGAAGCCCGCCCCCAGCTGCAGCAGGCTCGAGATCTGGCCCCGGACGTCGATGAAGCCCTCGGACGGGTCGATGATCCCGGCCAGGACCTGGAGCAGCGTGCTCTTGCCCGCGCCGTTGGGCCCGATCACCGCGAGCGACTCGCCGTGGACCATCCGGAAGTTGACCTCGCGCAGCGCCCAGAACTGCTTGTCGCCGCCCTCGCGCTTGAGCATGTTCTGGAAGGACGTGCGGAGCGTGTTCTTCTTGGTCAGGCGCAGGTTGTACTTGACGCCCAGGCCCTGGACGTCGATCGCGTAGTTGACCTGCGTGAGTTCGTTCGGCTTGGGCATCACAGGACCTTGGCGAACGAGGTCTCGGCGCGCTTGAACATGACGGTCGTCACCAGCAGGAACAGCAGCGAGGCGCCGAGCAGGATCAGGAGCGGCCGGAAGTCGGGCACGAAGGGGCCCGATGTGTCACCGCCGTAGACGACCGCGCGATACGACTCGAACAGCGTGAAGAAGGGGTTCAGCTCCATCAGCTTCATGATCGTCGGGTGGGTCTCGGCGATCTTGCTCAGCGACGAGGCCGCGTACAGGCCGGGCGACAGGTAGAACCACATGCGCAGGGCGTGGCGGCTGACGTTGGCGACGTCGCGGTAGAAGACGTTGGTCGCCGAGACCAGGTAGCCGAACGCCATGGTGAACACGAGCTGCACCACCGCGATGGGGACGATCAGGATGAGCAGGGGGGACAACCGGTCCCGGTAGAACAGGAGCAGCAGGCCCATCAGCGGGATCATGCCGAACGCGAAGCCCGCGATGCCCGCCAGCGTGGACGCGGTGGGCAGGACGATCTTGGGGAACTTGATCTGCTTGATCAGCTTGTCCTGGCCGGACACCGCGGTGATGGCGTCGCCCACGGAGCTCGTGAACCATTTCCACGGCAGGATCGCCGAGAAGATGAACAGCGGGTAGTCCGGCGTCGTCTTCTGGAGGATGACCGTCACGAGGACGACGTAGACCATCATCTGGAGCAGCGGGTCAACCACCCACCAGACGTTGCCCAGCAAGGTGTCCGACCCCTTCTTCTTGAGGTCGGCCTGCACGAGGTACTTGATCAGCTGGCGACGCTGCGACAGCTCGGACAGCGCCACGCGCACGAGCGTGATCGGGTCGCGCCGAGGCCTCCGCGCCCGCACCGCGGCCGCGGCAGAGGACTGGGTTTGCATCACGCGGGAGGGTAGCACGGCTCCCCGCCAGCGCCCGCCGGCGCGACGCCGGGCCCGCCGACTCCGCCCCGGCACCGGTGCCTCCAGCGCGTCCGGGCGGCGCCGACCGGCGATAATCCCGGCCCGGGATCCCGCGGGGCGCGGGGTCTCCAGCGCCGCCACGGAGAACCCAACGATGGCTGAGCCCATCCCCCCGTCACCCGACTCGCCGACCGCCGCGCCAGATGCCGAAACGCGCTCCCCCGAGGCGGCGCCCGCCGCGCCGCCCGCCCGACGGGGCGGGCTCGTGTCGCGTCGCGAGGCGCTGATCGGCGGCGCGGCCCTGCTGGCACTGGGTGCGGCCGGCGGCGCGGGCGTCGTCGCGATCC
>JAJXTS010000180.1 GCA_021783595.1 Chloroflexota bacterium
CGACCCCAGCACGAGCCCGACGCGGGGCACCAGGTCGGTTCTCGCCCGCACGGCCGCGACCAGAGCGGCGAGGCGCTCCGGCTGGGCGGCCGGGGACAGCGGCGTGGCGCGGTCGGGGGATCCGGGCATCGGCGGCGTGCTCATCCCGCGCAGGATAGTGGGAGCGCGAGCGGCCCGGCAGGCAGTCCGGCCGCAAAACTTCGACGCCCGAAGGGAGTACCGACACCGGGATGCCGGTCACGTCCCTCCGGGCGCCCGAGGCGGCGGGCCCTTGCGGGCTGCCCACCGTCGGCAGCGAAGCCCCCGAAGGTCAAGCTCCGGCGAACGACCCTTGATGCGATCGCGGTGCCGTCCGCCCAAGTTCCTCGCCGCGGCTGAACCGCGGCGTCCACCGGGCTTCGGAGCGGGATTGAGGCGATCGCCTCCGCTCCTCGCGGCCCCGGGCGGCGTGTGAGGTCATCACTGCCGCCCGGTCGGGTCGGGTGGGCGGTGACCGCCTCCGTCCCTGGCCTCCGGTGGCCCTTCGGGCTGGCGCAACACTACGGCGCCGGGCGGCGGCGTCCAACCCGGTTGTCCACCAGTTGCGGGCCCGGCGACGCCGAGCCGTCCACGGGTTTGGCGCCGTTGTGGACGAGATGTGGACGGCGAGCGGCCACGCCAGCGCGGGCTACCCGCCGACCGAGTGCATCTCCACCTTCGGCAGGCTCGCGGTGGCGGCGGAGCGGAGCTCGGAGTACCGGTCCGCGCGCGCGGCCCAGACCCGCCGGACCAGCGCGGCCAGCTCCGCGTCGGAGGCACCGGCGCGCAGCGGCGCCTTGAGGTCCGTGCCGCCCACGGCGAACAGGCAGCTGAACAGGTTGCCGTCGGCGGACAGCCTCGCCCGCGTGCAGTCGCCGCAGAAGGGCCGCGTGACCGAGGCGATGACGCCCACCTCGCCGCCCCCGTCACGGTAGCGGTACCGCCCGGCGACCTCGCCGCGATAGCCGGCCGGGACCGGCTCGACGGGCATCGCCGCGTCGAGCGTCGCGAGGATCTCGGCCGTCGGCACCACGTCGTCAAGGCGCCAGCCGTTGGTGTGCCCCACGTCCATGTACTCGATGAACCGCAGGACCAGGCCCTGGTCGCGGGCCCAGCGGGCGAGCGGCAGGATCGCGTCCTCGTTGAGGCCGCGCCGGACCACCGTGTTGACCTTGATCGGCGCCAGCCCTGCGGACCGGGCCGCGCCGATGCCGTCGAGGACGCGGGCGACCGGGAAGTCCACCCCGTTCATCCGTCCGAAGACCGCGTCGTCGAGCGAGTCGAGGGACACGGTGACCCGGCGCAGGCCCGCCTCGGCCAGCGGCCCGGCCAGCGCCCGGAGCGCCGATCCGTTGGTGGTCAGCGTGAGGTCTACGGCCTCGCCGCCGGGCGCCTGGAGCGACGCCAGGTAGCGCACCAGAACCGGCAGGTCGCGCCGGGCGAGGGGCTCGCCGCCGGTGATCCGCAGCTTGCGGACGCCGAGCCCGACGAACACCGCGGCCAGCCGCGCGATCTCCTCGAAGGTGAGCACCTGGGCACGCGGCAGGAACGCGAAGTCGCGCCCGAACACCTCGGCCGGCATGCAGTACGGGCAGCGGAAGTTGCAGCGGTCGGTGACCGAGATGCGCAGGTCGCGGAGCGCGCGGCCCAGCGCGTCGATCAGCCCGGGCCGCCCGTCGAAGGAGGCCGCGGGCGCACCGGCCGCCAGGGCAGACGATGCCGCGCCCACCGTTGCGGCGAGGGCCGGCGCCCACGGCGGGGGCGGGGCGCCGGGCGCCGCCGGGCTCGGGCCGGCCGGGCTGGGATCGGGCGCCGACGCGGGTGCGGCGGCATGGGGCGGGACGCTCGGGTGCACGTGCCCATGGTACGCCGCGGCTCGGCCGACACCTCCCGGCAGGGCTGCGCCGGGGCGCGCGACGGGGTCGCCCGAGCCCGGTACCACCGGGGTTCGGGACCGGTACCTCTAGCGGCTGCCCCGAGGCACCACCCACCCCTATGGTGCGTCCAGGCCACAGAGCGAAGAGGTTCCTGACTCATGGCGACCACCGACAACCGCCCCGGCTTCCGGCTCCCCTGGAGCACAGACCGGGCGCCGGAGAGCACCGCGGCCGAGGCCACCGGCGACACCCCGGCGTCGGACCCGAGCCCCGCCCCGCCGCAGGTGGCCTGGCCCGAGCAGGACTTCTCGTCGCGCCCCGGCCTCCAGCTTGCCCAGCAGCGGCCAGCGGAGGCCCGCGCAACGGCCGGCGAGCCGGGGCCATCGCCGGACCTCCCGACGCCGGCGGCCGCGCCCTCGCCCAACCCTCCCGCCGCGCCCAGAAAGCTAACCAAGCTCATGGCCGAGCTCGCGGTCGCCATCCGGGCCACCACCGAGGCCGCCCGCGATCAGCGCCTGAGCGGGATCGAGGCAGAGGCGGGAGCGGTCATCGAGTCGATCCGGGCCCAGAGCGAGGAGGGCGTGGTAGCCCTCCGCCGCCGGGCCGACGACGATGTCGCCGCCGTGCGCGACTGGGCCAAGGCCGAGTTCGCCCGCATCCAGGAGGAGTCGGACACCCGGATCGCGGACCGCAAGAACCTCCTGGAGCGCGAGCTGGCCGACCATGACGCGGCCATCGAGGATCGCTGCGCCGAAGTCCAGTCGTCGGTGGCCAACTTCCGCCGCTCGATGGACGGCTACTTCGAGCGCCTGGCGGCCGAGGAGGATCCGGCCCGCCTCGCGACCATGGCCGAGTCAATGCCCGAGCCGCCGTCCATGGAGCCGTTCGCCGACCTCGACAGCCTGGCGGTAGACGGCGCAGCCGTCCGTCGCGCCGATACCGACGCACCCGCCGGGGAAGCCGGCACCGCGCCCGGGGCAGCCGGCTCCGCCGACGCGAACGGCGGCGAGCCCCTGAGCCCGCTCGAGGACGGGCGCCCGAACGCAGTGCCCGAGTCCGGCGAGGACGCGCCCGTGGACCGCGCGGCCATCATGGCCGCGCTCGAGGCAGCCGCCGAGGCGGTTGTCGCCGCCGAGGCAGCGGCCGAGTCTGCCGAGACGGCCGAGGCCGCCGCCGACGCGGCCGAGACGGCGGCCGAGCTCGTCTCCGGACGCGCCGGCCGGCCGCCCGAGGCTGACCCGGAGGCCCAGGCGGCCCTCGCCGCGCGGGTGGGCGCCGGCGGCTTCGAGACCGAGTCGTACCAGGACCGCCTCGCGAGCCTGCTCCCCGGCCATGGCGGCCCTGCGGCCGAGGGCGACCCGCTTGTCACCCAGGTCGTGGTGACCGGGCTCGACTCCGTTGCCAGCATCGCGTCCTTCAAGCGGCATCTCGGCCGGATCGCTGGGGTCGCTGCCGTCGCCGTCTCGTCCGGCCCGGACGGCGAGTTCATCTTCGACGCCACCCACCGTCCGGACGTCTCGTTCCGCGACGCCATCCCGACCATGCCCGGGTTCGCCGCCCGGGTCGTGGCCACCGGCGAGGGGACGGTCTCCGTGACCGCCCACGACCCGGAGGCGGAGGGCTGAGGGCGCCATGTCCCCGACCACCGGGCGTCCCGCGATCGCCGTCCTGCTGCCCGCGGCCGAGCGCGAGCCGGTCATCCACGAGCTCCGCAAGGCGGGCTTCGACCCCATCACCGTCGACCACTCCACGGCCCTGGCCGACCTGCTCGCCACGCGCCGCGACATCGCGGTGGGCGTGGTCGAGGTGGAGGGCGACCCGGAGGACGCCAGCCGCGCCTGGGGCATGCTGCACGGCGGCCGGGACATCCCGGCCCTGCTCGTGGTCAACCCCCAGACGCTCGACCGCCTCGACGAGTCCGCCGCCGGCCACGAGACCGACGAGTACCTGACCCGCCCCTACTCCGCCGAGTCGATCCGCTGGCGGGTGGAGGCGATGGTCATCCGATCCGCCGCCGTCGACGACGGCAGCGGTCCCGTCCTCGCGGGCGACATGGCGACCGGTGACTGGGCTCGGCGCGGCCAGGTGGTCGCCGTGTTCAACCCCAAGGGCGGCGTGGGCAAGACGATGGTGTCGGTCAACCTGGCCGCCGCGCTGACCGCCCGCGGGAAGCGGGTGCTGCTCGTGGACGCGGACTCGGTCACGGGCCACATCCCGAGCTCGCTGGGGATGGATGGCGTCGGGACCGTCGCGGACGCGTGGCGGGATGAGCTCGAGGGCGGCCCGGTCCTCTCGTTTGACGAGCAGGCGTCGGCCCACCCGTCCGGGCTCAGGGTCCTGGCCCTCTCGGCCAGCCCGATCCACACCGAGATCCTCGAGCCGGAGCGCGTGGCGCATGCCCTCGCCGTCGCCCGGCGCGCGGCCGACGTGGTGATCGCGGACCTGCACCCCTCGTACAGCCCGCTCAACCGGGCGGTGTTCGACATGGCCGACCGGATCGTGGTGCCGGTCACCCCCGACCTCCCCGCGATCCGCGCTGTGCTCAAGCTGGTCGAGGTGGCGGACGAACTGGGCATGCGCGACCGGCTGTCGCTGGTCGTCAACCGGGCCGAGAGCGGCGTGTCGGTCGCCGACATTGAGCGGGCGATCGGCCTGCCGGCCTTCGGCCGGATCCGGTCGGGCGGCATGCTGGTCGTGCGGGCCCTCAACGAGGGCAAGTCGCTCGTCGAGATGGCGCCGCGCGAGAAGATCGCGCAGGAGTTCCTGGCGCTCGCGGACGCCGTCGCCGGCATCGGCCCCGCCCCCGCCCGGTCGGGGCTGCGGCTGTTCCGTCGCCCGGCCGCGGCCCGCGGCTAGGCGTCGCCAGGGATCTCGGCCCGCACCGCGGCCGTCGCGTCGCGGCGGCCG
>JAJXTS010000025.1 GCA_021783595.1 Chloroflexota bacterium
CGGCGAGTTTGCACCGCCGCGGGCGGTGCCGCGGGGCGCCCCAGGGCGCCGGCGGGCGCGGCTCGACCCGGGGGTCGGCGGTGGCTACTGCGCCAGGCGCGGGTACAGCCGGGCCGCGATCCCGACCAGCACCACGACGGTGACCGCGAGCACGCCGATGTCCAGCGGGATCGGGTACGTGGACGGCCCGCCCTGGATCATGAGCGCCCGCAGGGCGTCCACCTGGTAGGTGAGCGGGTTGAGGTGGGCGAAGACCTGGAGCCAGGTGGGCATCATCGAGATCGGGTAGATGGCCGAGCTGGCGAAGAACAGCGGCATCGTCAGGATCTGGCCGATGCCCATGAACCGCTCGCGCGTGCGCACCAGGCAGGCCACGATCAGCGAGAAGGTGGCGAACCCCGCGGCGCCCAGGACCACCACCAGCGCGGCGCCGGCCAGCGCCGGGACCTCCCAGCGCAGGTGGATCCCGATCAGCACGGCGACGACGTACACGACGAAGGTCTGGACCAGCGCGCGGAGGCCGCCCGCGAGCGCCTTGCCGGCCACCAGCGACGCGCGCGAGGCCGGGCTCACCAGGTATTTGTGCAGGACGCCCAGATCGCGCTCCCAGATGACCGCGATGCCGAAGAAGATGGCGCTGAACAGGGCGCTCTGGGCGAGCACGCCGGGCGTCAGGAAGTCCATGTACGAGAGGTTCCCGGTCGCGATCACCCGCGACTGGGCCATCACCTGGCCGAAGACCACCAGCCACAGGATCGGCTGGACGGCCCGCGTGGCGACCTCGGTGGGGTCGTGGACGAGCTTGCGCAGTTCGGCCTGGGCGACGGTCCAGGCGTCCAGCAGGAACCGGACCGGGGCAGCGGGCTCAGCCGAGGCGGCGCGCGGTGCGACGCGTTCGAGCGACGTCACGGAACGATCCTCCGTCTTCGAGGCCGGTGCCGGTGAAGTGGGTGAACACGGAGTCGAGCGTGGCGTCGGGGCCCACCTGCGCCTCGAGTTCCGCGGGCGTGCCGAGGGCGACGAGCTTGCCGAGGTGCATGATCCCAACCCGCTCGCACAGCTCGGCCGCCTCCTCCATGTAGTGGGTGGTGAGCATGACCGTGGTCCCGTCGCGCTCGCGGAGGCGGCGGACGTGCTCCCAGACCGCCCTGCGGGCGACGGGGTCGAGGCCCACCGTGGGCTCGTCGAGGAACAGCACGGCGGGACGGTGGAGCATCGCCTGGGCGATCTCGAGCCGGCGGATCATGCCGCCCGAGAAGGTTCGGACCAGCCGGTCGCCCACATCGGCCAGGCCCATGAACTCCAGCGACTCGTCGATCCGGTCGCGGCGCTCGCCGCGCGGGACGTGGTACAGCCGACCCGAGATGTCGAGGTTCTCGCGGGCCGTGAGCGTCCCGTCCGAGGACAGGAGCTGGGGCACGTACCCGATCGCGCGCCGGACCGCGCGGGCGTCGCGCACGATGTCGTGGCCCGCCACGGCGGCCCTCCCGGAGGTCGGGTCCAGCAGGGTGATCAGCATCTTGATGGTCGTGGTCTTGCCCGCGCCGTTCGGGCCCAGGAGCCCGAACATCTCCCCGTCGGGGACCTGGAGCTCGAGGGAATCGACCGCCGTCACGGTGTCGAACCGGCGGGTCAGCCTAGAGCACTCGATCGCGTGGGCCATGGTGTCCATCCGGGCGGGGGCAGGGCCTGGCGTGGCGGCAACGCCTAACAATTCGTCTTCCGAACATTCTAGACTAGGCGCGTGGAGCCGTCACCCGCCGCGTCCGATCTGGCCCGCGACACCGCCGAGGCCGTGCTCGAGGTCGTGCCGTCAACGATGCGCGCCGTCCGGGGCCGCATGCGCGAGGGCCGCGCCGAGGGCGTGTCGGTGCCGCAGTTCCGCGTCCTGCTCTTCGTCGGGCACCACCCGGGCACGGACCTCTCGAGCGTCGCCGAGCACCTGGGCGCGTCGATGCCGGCGGCCTCGGAGCTGGTGTCGCGACTCGTGCGCGACGGGCTCGTCGTGCGGGAGCCGGACCCGCTCTCGCGGCGGCGGGTGCGGCTCACGGTCAGCCCCGAGGGCGAGCGGCAGTTCGCCGACGCGCGGGGCCGGACCCTGGACTGGCTCGCCGGCCGGCTCGCCACGACGCCACCCGCGCAGCTTCGCCGCATCGCCACGGCGCTGCGCGAGCTGCACGCGGCGCTGGGGGACGTCACCGCGGAGTAGGCGGCCGGCGGACAGGCCGCCGCGGGCCGATCGGGCGGGGCGCGTCAGCGCACCAGCGGCCGGCCGCTCCGTCGCCAGGCGCCCGTGCCCCCGCGAACCGAGACAGCCCCATCGAACCCCTGCGCCAAGAGGAGGTTCGTGGCGCCAACGCTGCGGCTGCCCGACTCGCAGATCACCGCGTACGGCTTGTCGCGCTTGAGCTTGGCCAGCCGGTCCGGCAGGCGCTTGACGGGGACGTGCGTCGCGCCCGGCAGGTGGCCCTTCCGGAACTCGTGGTCCTCGCGCACGTCGAGGACGCGGATGGCGTTCTGCTGGAGGAGGGTGTCGAGCTGGATGACGTCGATCCACGGCGTGGAGACGCTGAAGCGCTTGAGGAACGAGAACACGGGCACTCCGGACGCAGGGGGGGGGTCGGCCGCGGCGGGCCGCGGGTGAGCGGCGGAAGTCTACCGGGGCGGCGTCGCCGCCGCCGTGGACCGGGTGTCGGGCCGAGAGTGGCCAGGCGCCCGGCCCGGTTCGTGCCCGGCTCGACGCGCTAGCGGCCGGCGAGCACCCAGGAGGATGCGTCGGCGCCGTCGCGCACCTCCACGCCCGCGGCGAGGAGCCGGTCGCGGATGAGGTCGGCCGTGGGCCAGTCCTTCTGGGCGCGGGCGCGATCGCGGAGCTCCAGCAGCGCGTCCACGAGCGGGCCGAGCTCAGCCCGCGGATCGCGGGACCCGGACGCGGCCCGCTCGCCGAGGCGCACCACGAGCGCCCGGAAGGTGGCCGCCGCGTTGTCCAGGTCCGGGGTGTCCTCGCCGGACCGGAGGCGCCCCTCCACGACGTCCGCCAGGCCCAGCAGGGCCGCCACGGCCTCGGCCGCGTGCCCGGCGTCAAGGGCGGCCATGAAGGTGCCCTCGAGGTCCTGCATCCGGTCGCGAACGGAGGCGGCGGGCCTGGGGGTCCGTTGCGCGGCGGAAGGTTCGGCCAGCGCAGCCGCGCGGACCTCCTCGGCCGGCAGGCCGCCCGCCAGGCGGCGTGCCACCTCGCCCAGGGCGTCGATGTCGAGGACGGATCCCGGCCCGAAGAACGCGCTCCGCCCGCCGACCCGGACGGTGGCCCCGCCCAGCCCGGACACGGTCGCCAGGCCGGCCTCGAGGTCGAGCACCAGCGCCGTGTGGCTGTCCACGCCCAGCACGAACACGTCGTCGGGCAGGGTCGCCTCGAGCATCCGCAGGCGTCGCTCGCCCATGTAGCAGAAGCGCGTGTCGTGCGTGCCGCCCTCGGCGTTGTCGTAGTGGGGGACCACGGCCGCGCGCAGACCGGTGGCCGGGCCCAGCAGGTCCAGCCCGGGCAGCCAGCGCGGCGCCTCCCCGGCCTTGTAGATCTCGTAGACGGGGATCGTCAGCACGCCCAGCGTGAGCGCCGCGGCCGAGGCCATGGTGACGATGCCGCCCGTCGCCAGCTTGGCCGCCAGGGCCTCGGGGATCGGCCCGCCGGCCCACTGGCGCAGGGCGTAGGACGGGCTGCCCGGGCCGGCCATGACGTAGCGGGCGGCGCGGACGCGGGCGAGCGCGGTCGCCGCGGCGATCGGATCCACGGCGGCCGCGCGGTAGCTGGCCACCTCGACCGGGCTGCCGACGCTGGTGGCGAAGAACTCGACCGTCCGCGCGGACAGCTCGTCGGCGTTCTCCTGGAACCCGTACGGGGTGTCCACGATCGCCGCCGGGACCGGCCCGCCGAACCGGTCGAACAGCGCGCGGTGGACCTTGGCCATGGTGGGCGCCGTCTCGCCCGAGCCCATGATGGCGAGGACGCGGGGCCCGGCGCTCACGCGAAGAACCCGTCGGAGACGGCGCCGATCATCACGTCGGCCAGCTCGGCCGGGTGCTGCGCGTGGATGTCGTGGTCGCCGACGAACGGATGGACCCGGGCCCGCGGCAGCGCCGCACGGGCTGCCTCCACCGCGGACGCTCTCGTGAGCGACCGGCCGCCCGGCCCGGCAGGCCGGACGGGCACCAGCAGGACCGGCTCGGCGACGGCCGCGTAGCTCTCGGACGGGCGGTGCTCCCACATGCCGCGCAGCACCGCCAGATGCCGCTCGAAGGTCAGCCACGGGGCGATGGTCCCGTCCGGAAACCGCTCGAAATTCGCCAGCGTTCCGGCGATCCCCGACTCCGGCCAGTCCGGGTGGGCGGCGCGGACATGGCCCTCGATGTCGGCGAGACGACGACCGGCCAGCCGGGGCGGCGCCAGCGCCTCGCGGCAGGCCTCCCAGCTCGGGAAGGCGGACGACGGCTCGAACCAGCCGCCGTCCACGCAGACGAGGCCGCGGACGAGGCCCGGGTGGCGCGTCGCCAGCTCGATCACGACGTTGCCGCCCCACGACTGGCCCGCGACGACGGGGCGGTCCAGGCCGAGCTGGCCGATCAGCGCGGCGAGGTCGTCGGCGACGGTGGGCACGTCGTACGGCCCGTCGGGCTTGGACGAGCGGCCGTGGCCGCGGAGGTCCACGGTGACGGCGGCATAGCCGCGCTCGGTCAGCCGGGCGGCCACGCCGTCCCAGAGGCGCGCGTTGGAGGCGAGCCCGTGCGCGAGCACGAACGTGGCGGAGCGGGGCGCGGGCGTGGCCGGCGGCCAGAGATCGGCGGCCAGCTCCACGCCGTCGGCGACGGGGACCTTGCGGGTGTCCATGGCGACATCTTGCCCCCGGAGCGCAATGCCGGCTGCGGGCGGCCGGCGGCGTCCCGCGCCGTGCCCTCGTGGGGCCCGGCACGAGTAGGCCGCGACGCGCCGGGCCAGTCCCGGGGCGTGACGGCCCGGTACCCTCCTCGCGTGGTTCCCGTCCTCGTCCGGCACCGGGCCGTCGCCTTCGCGCTGGCCTGCTGGTCCTTCGTGCTCATCGGCTGGAGCGGCCTGCTGGTGCCGTCGCTGGCGCGCGAGGTGGAGGGCGGGTTCGGCCAGACCGACGTCGGTCTCGGGCTGTTCTACTTCGTGACCTCCGTCGCGTATGCCGCGGGCTCGATCCTGGGCGGGATGGCCACCGAGCGGCTGGGCCGGAGGCTGATCTACGCGCTCGCCACGGCCCTGCTGGCGGCCGGCCTGGTGGCGCAGGGGCTCACGGGCGGCTGGGCGTCCTTCATCTGGTACGGCGCGGTCCGGTCGGCTGGCGCCGGGGCCATCGATGGCGGCGGCAACGGGCTGGTGCTCGACCTGTTCGCCGGCAGCCGGGGCGGGCGGCTGAACCTGCTGCACCTGTTCTACTCGGTGGGCGCGCTCGGGGCCCCGTTCGCGCTGGCGGCGCGCGACCTGGTCGGGCTGTCCTGGCAGGCGGTGGTGGTGGGCTCGGGCCTGGTCGCGGTCCCGCTCGCGCTGGCCCTCGCGGTCACGGACCTCGCGGACGGGCGGGCGCGACCGCACTTGGCGTCGGACGGCCGTCGCTCGAGCCTGATGGCGTTGCCGCTGCTGGTCCTCGCCGTCGCCATCGCGTGCTACGTGGCGTCCGAGATCGGCGTGTCCAACTGGCTGGTCCGCTTCCTCGCCGCGGCGCCGGCGGCCTCCGCCACGTCCGCGCTCGGTCTGTTCTGGGCGGGGCTGGCCGCCGGGCGCCTCGTGGGCAGCCGGATCGCGGACCGCTTCGATCACCTCGGCCTGGCGATCGCCGCCTCGCTGGGCGCCGCCGTCGCGCTCGTCGGCGCGGTGGTCGTGCCGTCGCTGGCCGCGTCGGTCCTGCTGTTCACGCTGGTGGGTTTCGCTGCCGGCCCCATCTACCCGCTGATCGTGGCGGTGGCCGGCGAGCGGTTCCCGGGCCGGGCGTCGGCGGTGGCCGGCCTGATGGTCGCCGCTTCGGTGGTGGGCTCGGTGGTGTACCCGCCGCTGATGGGCGTGATGTCGGTGACCGTGGGCCTGCCGACGGCGATGGCCGGGACCGCGGTCGTGGCGGTGGCCTGCGCGGGCGCCCTCGCGATCGTGGCGCGGATGCCGGCGGAGCGGGCCGCCGCGGCGAGCTGAGGAGGAGCCGGCATGGCGAACGACCCGAGCGACCCGGGGCCGGGCCCGCGCGACTGGCAGCCCAACCCGCGCGACCGGGGCTGGTCGTGCCCGCCCGCGGCGGCCGACGTGGCGGCGTTCCACCGCTCGCTCGAGGGCTACGCGCCGACACCCCTCGTGGAGCTCCCGGAGGTTGCCGCCCGCCTGCGCGTGGGCCGCGCCTTCGCCAAGGACGAGTCGAGCCGGCTGGGCCTGCCCGCGTTCAAGGCGCTCGGCGCGTCGTGGGCCGTCCACCGCGCCCTCGTGGCGGGGCTCGGCGGTGCGGCGCCGGTCACGTTCGCCACCGCCACCGACGGCAATCACGGTCGCGCGGTGGCGAGGTTCGCGCGCCTGCTGGGGCACCGCGCCCGCGTGTTCGTCCCGGCCGGGGTCTCCGCCCGGGCGATCGCCGCCATCGAGGCGGAGGGCGCGCCGGTGACCGACACGGGCGGCTCCTACGACGACGCGGTCGCGGCTGCGGCAGCCTTCGCCGAGGCCACGGGCGCGGTGCTCCTGCAGGACACCGCCTGGCCCGGCTACGAGCAGGTTCCGCGCTGGATCGTGGAGGGGTACGCCACCCTGTTCGCCGAGGCGGAGGACCAGCTGGCGGCACGCGGGATCGCGGGACCGGACCTGCTGATGGTGCCGGTGGGCGTGGGCTCGCTGGCGCAGGCGGCGGTCACCCACGCCCGTAGCCGGCCGGACCCCGCCCGCACCGCCGTGGTGAGCGTGGAGCCCACCGTCGCCGCGTGCGTGCTGGCCAGCCTGCGCGCCGGCGAGGCCGTCACGGTCCGCACCCGGGTGACGACGATGGCGGGGCTCAACTGCGGAACCCCGTCGAGCCTCGCGTGGCCGGTGCTCCGGGCGGGTCTCGACGCGGCGGTGGCCGTGGGCGACGACGAGGCCGCCGCCGCCGCGCCGTTCCTGCGCGCGGGCGGCGTGGACGCGGGCCCGTGCGGGTGCGCGTCGCTGGCGGGCGCGACGGCCGTGCTGACGGGCGACGGCGCGGCGGCGCGACGGGCGTCGCTGGGGCTGGGCGAGGACGCCGTCGTGCTGCTGGTGGTGACCGAGGGGTCGGCCGCGAACCCGGGCTGACTTAGCGCTTCGCCTTCTTGTGGCCCTTCGTCTTGCCCCGCTTGCGGGGTGCGTCCGCCGGGCCGCCATCCGCCGCCGAGGCGCCCTCCGGCGCCGGGCCGCCACCTGCGTCGGGCACGTCCCCGCCGCCCCGGCCCTCGGCGAGGAGCTCCGCGCGCGCCTGCTCCAGGGCGGTCCTCGCCTCGGCGCTGACCTTGGGATAGCGCGGGTTGATCTCCACCAGCGCGTGGGCGATGGCGCCGGCGGCTACCAGCCGCGCGTACGGCTTGTCGTCGGCCGGGACCACGTACCAGGGCGCCCAGGCGGTGCTCGTGCCCGAGAGCATGTCCGCGAACGCCTTCTGGTAGTCGTCCCAGCGGCCGCGCTCGGCCGCGTCCGCCGCGCTGAACTTCCAGTTCTTCTGCGGCTCGTCGATGCGGTCGAGGAACCGTCTCCGCTGCTCCTCGTTGGACACGTTGAGGAACAGCTTGACGATCTTGAAGCCCTGGTCGGTGAGGTAGTGCTCCCAGTCGTTGATCTCGCGGTAGCGGCGGCGCCAGATGCCGCCCCGCTTGGAGGCCGGCGGGAGCTTCTCGGCCGCGAGGAACTCGGGGTGGACGCGGACGACCAGGACCTCCTCGTAGTAGGAGCGGTTGAAGATGCCGATCGACCCGCGGCTGGGCAGGCGGCGCGCGTACCGCCACAGGTAGTCGTGGTCCTGCTCCTCGGCCGAGGGCGTCTTGAAGCTCGAGACCTCGACGCCCTGCGGGTTCACGCCGCTCATCACGTGGCGGATGGTCCCGTCCTTGCCGGCGGCGTCGATCGCCTGGATCAGCACCAGCACGCCGTACGTGTCCTGGGCGGCCAGGCGCTCCTGGTACTCGGCGAGCAGGCTGATGTCGCGCTCCAGCAACTGGCGGGCCTGCCGCGCGTCGGTCTTGCCGAACGCCCCCGGGGCGTCGGTGGGGAAGTCCTTGGCGAGGCGCACCTTCCGGCCGGGCTCCACCCGGTACGGGGCGATGAGCTCGGCGAGCCGCTTGGGCCGCAGGTCAGCCATCGATCGGTCCCCTTTCTGGCGCCGCCCGCATCCTCGCGCGGTTGCCGCATCATCGCGCGCCATGGGGCCGGTGCGCCACCCCGTCAGCGGTCGCGGCCGGCAGATCGGCGCGCGATCTCGACGAACGGCCGCAGGCGGACCGAGATCTCCTGGGCCGTCCGGCGGAAGGCCGCCAGCCGGACCTCGTCGGTCCCCTCTGCCTCGGACGGGTCGTCCAGGCCCCAGTGGAGCGAGTTCACCGCGCCCGGGAACACCGGGCAGGTCTGGCGGGCGCGGTCGCACACGGTGATCACGTAGTCCCACGGCTGGTCCACGAACTCCTTGAGCGCCCTGCTCCGGGCACCGGACCAGTCGATGCCCAGCTCGGCGAGCGTGCGGACGGCGAGCGGGTTGACGCGGCTCCGCTCGGTGCCGGCGGAGCGCACGAAGAAGTCCTCGCCGCCGAGTCGGCCCAGGAGCGCCTCGGCGATCTGGCTGCGGGCGCTGTTGTGGGTGCACAGGAACAGCACGCGAATGGGGGCGCGGTCGGGCATGGCCTCGGTCCTCCTGGCGCGGCCGGCGGCCGCGATGGTGTCCTCGAGATCGAGCATCTCCGCCTCGAGCCGGTCGAGGTCGGCGCGCTGGCGGGCGATGGCGGCGCGCTGATCGGCGAGGAGCGGCGCCAGGTCGAGGTCCGCCTCGCCGTGCTCCAGGCACAGGCGGGCGAGCCGGCCCGCGTCCTCCGGGCCGAGGCCGAGGCGGCGGAGCGAGACCACGAGGCGCAGCCGGGCGACGTCCGCGTCCTCGTACGAGCGGTAGCCGTTGCCCTCCCGCCGGGCGGCCGGGAGCACGCCCGCCTGCTCGTACCAGCGGACGGCGGACGGGGCGATCCCCACCAGTCGGGCGAGCTCGGCGATGCGCATGGCGGGAGCGTAGACCTTCGAGTGGCTTGATGGTCAAACGGTGGTCGCGGTTCGGCGGCCGGCGGGGCGACGGGGCCTTCCCGCCGGCCAGCCGTGACCCGTGACGCCCGGGCAGGGCGATGCGCGGCTGCCGCCGGGGGCCGGTCGGCCGCGAGTCCGTGCGCATTGGCCCTGCGATATCTCAGTGTGTCATGAGATCTTCACCCGAGCGGCAGGGGTGCGGCCCAGGGCGGCGGACGCGTCTGGCGCTGCGCGGCCCCATCAAGGAGTTGGCATGTACCAGCGAATCCTCGTGGCGGTGGACGGCAGCGCCCCGTCGGATCGGGCGCTGCGGGAGGCTCTCAGGCTGGCCGGCGACCAGGGCGCCGCGCTGCGCGCAGTCCACGTGGTGGACTTCGGCGTCCTGCTCGCCTCGTGGTCGGACGCCGCCCTCCTCGACATCGAGCGGCTGGAGGACTCCCTCCGGGAATCCGGCGCCGCGATCCTCGAGGCGGCTCGGTCGTCCGTCGAGGATGCGAGCGTGCCGCTCGAAACCGTGCTCCTCGAGACGGATGCCGGAGACCCGGCCCGGGCCATCCTGGACGAGGCCCAGCGATGGGGGGCCGATCTCATCGTGATGGGGACCCACGGCCGCCGGGGCCTCACGCACCTGTTGCTCGGGAGCGTCGCCGAGGGCGTGGTGCACGCGTCGTGGCTGCCCATCCTGCTCCTGAGGGGTGCGGACAGGAGGCGCACGGCGTTCTGAGTCAGGCGTGCCGGCGACCGGAGCGTGCTCGGGCCAGCCACGCCCCGCGGCCCCGAGCCCGCCACCCGGCCACCGGGCCGCGACGGTCGCCGCCGCCGGGACATCTGGATCGACAAACGGGCCGAATGGCCCACGTTATCTCACAACCAGATGAGACACTCTCAACTGAGATGTATGTGACCTCCCAGCCCTGCCACCCCGTCATGGCCCCGGTCGCCGAACCACTCGGGGCCGGGGCCTCCGTTCCAGAGCATGCGGAGGCCGCCGATGCCGACTGAGCTCCCCGTGCTGCCGGACCTGCGCCTGGCGTACCGGGCGCCCGACGTGACGGCACCGCTGGCGGCCGCGTCCCTGCTGGCGGACGGGACCCGCATGGGCATCCTCGCGCTCCTGCGGGGCGGCCCGCACTGCGTGTGCGAGCTCGCCGCTGGCCTGGGCGCCCGCGAGAACAACGTGAGCAACCACCTCGCCCGCCTGCGCGACGCCGGCCTCGTCCGGGCGGCGCGGGACGGCGCCGACTCGCGCCGCGTCTACTACGAGCGCGACGAGCGGGCCTGCCTCGCCGCGCTCCTCACCCTCGGCGAGGTCCTCCGATGACGGCCCTGCCCGCGTCGGCCGTCCGGCGCCGCATCCCGTTCCGGCTGGCCGTGGGCGTGTCGGCCGCGGCGTGGCTGGTCGCCTGGATCGCCGAGGCGCCGCTCTCGGACTGGTTCACGTTCTCGATCCTGGGCCTGCAGCGGGGCTCGCACCTGGGCGATGCCGTCGCGTTCTTCCTGCTGGACGTCCCCAAGGTCCTTCTCCTGCTGCTCGGCATCATCACCGTCGTCACGCTCATCCGGGGGTTCTTCCCGCCCGAGCGCGTCCGGGCCGCCCTGGCCGGCCGCGGCACGGTCGCCGGCAGCGTCGCCGCCGCGGCCTTCGGGATCGTCACCCCGTTCTGCTCGTGCTCGGCCGTGCCGCTGTTCATCGGCTTCGTGGAGGCCGGCATCCCGCTCGGGGTGACGTTCGCGTTCCTCATCAGCAGCCCGATGGTCAACGAGGTGGCGCTCGTCCTCCTGTGGGGCCTGTTCGGGCCCGGGATCGCCCTCGTCTACATGGCGGCCGGCCTGGCGGTCGCGATCGTCGGCGGGCTCGTCATCGGGCGGCTCCACATGGAGCGCTTCGTCGAGGACTACGTCTGGGAGCTCCAGGGCTCGGCGGGCGCCGTCATCGAGATCCGGCGGACCTGGGAGGACCGAGTCCGCGACGCGTGGACCTACACCCAGGACCTCGTCCGCCGGATCGCGCCGTACCTCCTGGTCGGGATCGGGATCGGCGCGCTGATCCACGGGTACGCGCCGACCGAGCTCGTCGCCGCGATCGGCGGCCGCTCGAACCCGCTGGCGGTGCCGATCGTGGTGCTCATCGCGATCCCGCTCTACTCGAACGCCGCGGGCACCATCCCCATCGTCCAGGCCCTGCTCGGGAAGGGCATGCCGCTGGGGACCACGCTCGCCTTCATGATGGCGATCACGGCCATCAGCCTGCCCGAGTTCGTGATCCTCAAGCGGGTCATCAAGCCGCCCCTCATCGCGACCTTCGCGACGATCGTGACGATCGGCATCCTGATCATCGGCTACCTGTTCAACGCCCTCATCCCATGAGCGCCCGCAGCGGCGCCCGCCACCGGAGGTGCCACCCGGCATGAAGAAGATCGAGATCCTCGGATCGGGGTGCAGCAACTGCGCCCGGCTGGAGAAGAACGCCCGCGAGGCGGCCGCGTCGCTGGGCATCGAGGCGGAGTTCGTCAAGGTCACTGACTACCGGGACATCATGGCCTACGGGATCATGAGCACGCCCGGCCTGGTGATCGACGGGCGCGTCGTGAGCTACGGCCGCGTGCCGAACCCGTCCGCGATCGCCGGCTGGCTGGCCGAGGGCTGACCCGGCCGGAGGGTCTCGGCTTGCGCGATCCGGCCCCGGCGGCCGGCGACGCGGCGCCCGGCACGGGCGCGGACGGCTGCGACCCCGATCGCCGTCCCGGCGGCCTGCCGCCGCGAGTCGGGCCGGACCCCGCCACACCTGTCGATCGGAGCATGACGATGTCAGAACCGCAGCGCTTCCTGTTCATGATGACCCATGGCCCGGCCGAGCCCGAGCTGGCGAGCATGCCCATGGCGATGGCCGTGGGAGCCCTCCGCAGCGGCCGCGCGGTGGCCGTGGGCCTCCAGGGGCCGGCCGTCGACCTGGCCCTCCCCGGCCGCGCCGAGGGCGTCGCGGCGCCCGGCTTCGCCCCGCTGGCCGACCTGCTGGCCGAGTTCGGGCGACTGGGCGGCCGCCTGCTCGTGTGCCCGGCGAGCGCGAGCGGACGGGGCATCGGTCCCGCGGCCGGCCTCCTGCCCGCGGCCGCCATGGTGGTGCCCGGCGGGTTCTTCACCGAGATGGACGCCGCCGACCGCGTCCTCTACTACTGATCGGCATCCGCTCTGACCAGCGCGCCGCTCGAACGACTCATCGGCGTCCTGCTCTGGCTCATCGCCGCCAACACGGCGCCCGACCTGCCGTGAGCTCCCGTCCAGCAACCGTCAACTCGGAGGCACCAATGTCCGCCACGGCCACCCCCGCGTCAGCGTCCGCCGAGGCACAGCCCGGCCGACTGCACGGGTTCCACCCCGGCTGGTTCGGCGCGGTCATGGGGACCGCGGTCGTCGGGATCATCGCCTACCAGAACCCCGGCAACGACGCCGGGCTCCGCGACGCCGGGCGCGCCCTCGGCCTCGCCTTTGTGGGGCTCGGCGCGCTGCTCGCCATCGCCCTCGGGGTGCCTTACGTGGCGCGCTGGCTGCGCCACCCGGCCGCCGCGATGGCGGACCTGCGCAGCCCGTTCGCGGGGGCGCTGTACGGGACCTTCCCGGGCGGCATCCTCGTCCTCGCCGTGGCGCTGGCGACCGTGAGCCCCTCGCTGGGCGCCGCCGGCGCCGTGACGGCCACGATCAAGGTGCTCGCGCTCGTCGGCGTGGTGCTTGCCTTCGCCATCAGCGTGGTGTTCGCGTACCTGCTGTTCGTCGAGCACGAGGTCGGCCCGCACACCGCCAACGGCGCGTGGTTCATCCCGCCCGTGGTGAACATCATCGTGCCCCTGGCGCTCCTGCCCCTGATGCCCCACGCGAGCCCGGCCAACGCCGTGACCCTGCTCGCCGCCGGCTACGCCTTCTTCGGCATGGGCCTGCTGCTGTTCCTGCTCGTCGCCTCGCTCCTCTACGACAGGCTGGTCTTCCACCCGATGCTGCCGGCCCAGCTCGCGCCGTCGCTGTGGATCGGCCTCGGGCCCGTGGGCGTCGGGGCGTTGGTCCTGGTCCGGCTCGGGCAGGCCGGGGCGGCGCACTGGGGCCCCGGCGCCGCGCCGGTCGAGACCCTGTCCATGCTCTCGGCGACCGCCCTGTGGGGCTTCGGGCTGTGGTGGCTGGCGGCCGCCGCGCTGCTCCTGGCGCGCTACCTGCGTCGCGGCGGGCTCCCGTTCGGCATCGGCTGGTGGGCGTTCACCTTCCCCCTCGGCGCCTACACGGCCAGCACGCTCGCCCTGGCTCGGGCCTGGGGGTCCAGCGTGCTCGAGGGGATCGCCGTGCTGCTGTTCCTGGTGCTCGCCGCGTTCTGGCTGGTGGTCACGGCCGGCACCCTGCGGGCCATGCGCACGGGTGAGGCCTGGCGGCGGTGACGCCGCGGCGCCGAGCCGCCTCCACGCTGCGGGGCGGAGGCCGCCCGGCGCCTCAGCCCGTCGCCGCGGACGCGGCCGCCGAGCACCGCGCCACGACGGTGTGCACGTCGTCGAGCAGGTTGTCCGGGCCGATGAGCGCCGTGAGCCCGTAGGCGTTGAACTGGGCGCGCACCGATGGCGAGAGGTCGCAGGCGAGGAGCTGCACGCCCGCGCGCGCCAGCTCGCCGTGGAGCTCGCGGACGGCGTCCGCGCCGGTGTAGTCCACGTCGAATATGGCGCCGGCCGCCAGGCACAGCCAGCGCAGCGGCGGGTCGGCGTTCTCGAACAGGTCGAACGTCTCCTCGGTGAACCGCGACGCGTTGGCGTAGTAGAGCGTGGCACCGAACCGGTACACGACCAGGCCCGGCGCGGCCTCGGCCGGCTCGCTCGTCGGGGCGTAGCGGACGCGCCCGTCCGGCGTGAGCGTGAGGATCGCGTCGTACGGGCGGTACGAGTGGTACAGGTGCTCCACCACCGACAGGCCCATCGCCAGGAAGATGCCCTGCTCCACCCCCACCACCACGACCGTGAGCGCGGTCAGCAGGGCGACGGCCAGCTCGCCGGGCCGCAGCCGGGCGATGGCGGCCAGGTGCCGGTAGTCGATCAGGCGCACGCCGATCAGGAACACCACTGCCGACAGCACCGCGTTGGGCATCGAGGCGAGGGGGCCGGTGAGGAACAGCAGCACGGCCACGACGATCGCGCCCGCCGTCAGCTGCGCCACCTGGCTGCGGCCGCCGGCGCTGTCCACCATCTCGGTCTTCGTCGGGCTGCCGTTGACCACGAACGTGCCCGAGATGGCCGCCCCCACATTGGCGACCGCCAGGCCCACCAGGTCCACGTTCTCGTCGAAGGAGTCGTCGTAGCGGGCGGCGTAGGCGCGTGAGGTGGCCGCGCTCTGGGCGAGGATCACCGCGAACATCGAGATCGCCGTGGGCAGCAGCGCCGAGACGCGCCCCAGCGTGAGCACGTCCGCCGGCAGGCCGATCGACGGCAGGCCGGCCGGCACCGGGCCCAGCAGCGCCACGCCGTGCGAGCCGAGGTCCAGCACCGCGCTCGCGACGATCGCGCCCGCCACGGCGATCAGCGCGCCCGGGACCCGCCTGCTGACGCGGCCCAGCCCGACCACCACCACGAGGACCGCGACGGCCACCGCGAGCGTGGGGACGTTGGTGTGCCCGGCGGCGATCTCGGACAGGGCGTGGGCGAGCTTGTCCAGCGTGCCGCCGGACCCCTTGGCAACCCCGAACATGCCGGCGATCTCGCCCATGGCCACCTGCACGCCGACGCCCGTCAGGAACCCCACCAGCACGCTGCGCGAGAGGAAGTTGGCGATGAACCCGAGGCGCAGCACCCGCGCGGCGAGCAGCAGCCCCGCGCACATCAGCGCGGCCAGCGAGGCCAGCTCCACGTACTGGGTCGAGCCGGTGGCGGCCATGCCCCCGATGCCGATGGCGAGGATCGCCGCGGTCGCGGAGTCGGCGCCCACCACCAGGTGCCGCGACGAGCCGAAGATCGCGAACGCGAGCACCGGCAGCAGCAGCGTGTACAGGCCGGTGACCACGGGCGTGCCCGAGATCTTGGTGTAGCCCATGACCTCGGGGATGGCGAGCGCGGCCAGCGTGGCGCCGGCGGCGATCTCGCGCGGCAGCAGGGCCCGGTCGATGGGCAGCAGCCCGCCGAGGATGGGCTTCGGGTGCCGGCGCGTGGGCCGGGCCGGCGTGCGGGCGTTCGTGGCGGCGGTGGTACCCACGGTCCCTCCCCGGGTGCGGCGGGCGATGCGAGCGACGAGCCCGCCGCGGCCGGAGTATACGAACCCGGCTCGCACCCGCGGATCCGGAGGGCGCGCCGGGCGCGCCGCGATGGCGGACAATCGCGGCGCAGGAGGTGGTCCGTGGTCGGATCGGGTCGGGACGGGACGGAGGCCGAGGGGAGGGGCGGGCGCGCCGGCGACGCTCGGGCGACGGCTGCCGATGGTCGCCCGCCGGCGGAGGCTCGCGAGGCCGCCGGCCGCGCGGCGAGGGAGGCGGTCCCGCGCAGCGCCCATGCGGCGTGGTCGCCCGATCCCGATCGCCCGGACCCGGTTGCGGCCGTCGTCCGGGCGGAGAAGGGCCGCGACCCGTCGCTGCTGGCCCTCCGCCACGGCCGCATGGCCGCGTCGCCGTTCGCCTTCTTCCGGGGCGCCGCCGCAGTCATGGCGGCCGACCTCGCCGCCACCCCCGTCACCGGCATCCGCGTGCAGCTCGGGGGCGACGCGCACCTGCTGAACTTCGGCGCCTACGCCGCGCCGGACCGCCGGCTCGTGTTCGACCTCGACGACTTCGACGAGACGCACCCGGGGCCGTGGGAGTGGGACCTCAAGCGGCTGGCCGCGAGCCTCGTCGTCGCCGGGCGGGACCGGCGGCTGCGGGCCTCGGACACCCGCTCGCTGGCGATGGCGGCGGTCGGCGGCTACCGGGCCAAGATGCGCGAGCTCGCCGCCCTCTCGGACCTGGACACGTGGTACGCGCGGATCGATGTCGAGGGGCTGGTGCGGAAGGTGCCCAGCGGTGTCGAGCGCGACGAGGTCCGGGGCGTGCTCGCCGCGGCGGCGACGCGCGACAACGTGCACTCGTTCGCCCGCCTGACCGCCCTCGTGGACGGGCGGCGCCAGTTCGTGGACCGGCCGCCCACGCTGGAGCGGCTGCCGGAGGGCGCCGAGCGCGAACGGATGGTCCGCATCCTGGAGCGCTACCCCGCGTCACTCGCCGACGACCAGCAGGAGCTCCTGTCGCGCTACCGGCTGGTGGACGTCGCCCGCAAGACAGTCGGCGTCGGCAGCGTGGGCCTGGCTGCCTGCGTCGCGCTCTACCTCGGCCGCGACGACGACGACCCGCTGGTGCTCCAGGTCAAGGAGGCGCGCCCGTCGGTGCTGGCGGCGCACCTCGCGGGTGCCCCCACGGCCGACGAGGGCCATCGCGTGGTGGCCGGCCAGCGGCTCATGCAGGCCGCCAGCGACACGTTCCTGGGCTGGGCGAGGGGGTCCCACGGCACCTCCTACTACGTCCGGCAGCTGGCGGACATGAAGTGGTCGCTCGACCTCGCGGGCACCCCGCCCAAGGGCCTCGCGCTGTTCGCCCGCCTGTGCGGCCAGGCGCTGGCCCGCGCCCACGCCCGCTCCGGCGACCGCCTTGCCATCGCCGGCTATCTCGGGTCGGGCGACGCGTTCGACCGTGCCGTCGCCGCCTTCGCGGAGGCTTACGCCGACCGCAACGCCCTCGACCACCATGCGTTCCAGGCCGCCGTCGCGGAAGGTCGCCTGCCGGCCGCCCCCGGCTGAGGCGGTGTCGCCGGCGCGACGGTCGCCGCCGGCACGCCCGACCTGGGCGAGGTGCTCTGCCGGGTCATCCTCGACGGCATGCTCGAGGGCGTGGCCCTGCTCGATTCCGAGTTCCGCTTCCGCCATCCGAACGAGGCGGCTGCCCGCAACCCGGGCGGCAGGCGCGAGGTCCCGTTCGGCACCTCGATCCTCGACTGCCACCCCCGGCCACGCGATCCGACCGTCGGCGAGGGCAACGGCGGCGTGTGCCGCCGCCGTGGCCGACGCGCGCCTGCGGGGCGTGGGGCCGGAGCTGACCGTGCAGTTCACCGCCGGGCAGGCCTGGCCTGCGGTGAACGCCGCGGGGCCGCCCGGCGTACGATCGCCGCCATGGCCGACCCGCCCGCCGCCCCGCCGCCCGGGACCTCGCTCGAGCCGGTCGCCCGCGCGCGGATGGCCCCGGCGCCCCGCTGGGTCGTGATCGTCTGGAACGACCCGATCAACCTGATGTCCTACGTGACCTACGTGCTCCAGAAGCTGTTCGGCTACAGCCGCCCCCAGGCGCACCGGCTGATGCTCAGGGTCCACCACGAGGGCCGCGCCGTCGTGTCGAGCGGCCCCATGGAGCGCTGCGAGCACGACGTGGCCCGCCTCCACGCCCACGGCCTGTGGGCCACGATGCAGCCCGAGTGACCGCCGACGAGCCGCGCCCGCGGATCGAGCGCATCGCCGACGGGCGCATCGCCGTGCGTCTCGCCCCGCGCGAGCGGGAGATCCTCGCCGCGCTGGCGGGCGAGCTGGCGCGGGAGACGGCCGGCGACGTGGCGCCCGACTCCGGCCCCGACGACCCCGGCCTGGCGAGGCTGGCACCGGATGCGGTGCCGGGCGACGCGGAGGCGTCCGCGGCCTTCCGCGAGCTGACGGGCGCCGACCTCGATGCCGAGCGCCAGGGGCGGTTCGCGGTCCTGGCCGAGACCATCGACGCGGTCTACCTCGACGAGCTCCACGCCTCGGCGTGGCTGGGGGCGGTGAACGACCTGCGACTGGTCCGCGGCACGCGGCTGGGCGTGACCGAGGAGACGGGCCGCCGGCCGCTGGACGAGTCCGACCCGAGCGCCGGCGAGACGCTCGTCTTCCTGTGGCTGGGCTGGCTCGAGGAGCAGCTGGTGGAGGCGCTGGCCGCCAGGCTGCCGAACGCCGGCGACCCCGACGACCCCGACGACCCCGACGATCCGGTCGAGTAGGCGGGCTCAGCCCAGGAGGCCGCCCAGCTCCTCGCGCAGCGCGGCGAAGGCCGCGACGCACAGGTCTGTCGGGTCGGGCGCCCGCAGCTGCACCACCACGTGGTCCGCGCCCGCGTCGAGGTGCTCGCGCACCCGCTCCGCGACGGTTGCCGCGCTGCCCTGGGCGATCACGGCGTCGATCAGGCGGTCGCTACCGCCGTGGTCGATGTCGTCATCGGCGTAGCCCAGCCGGCGCAAGTTGTTCGCGTAGTTGGGCAGCGCCAGGTAGCGCGCGGCGAACGCCCGTGCGGTCTCGCTCGCCCGACCGCGGTCGTCGTCGATGGTCGCGGTCAGCTCCACGACCAGCACCGGGTCGGCGCCCAGCCGCTCGCGCGCGATCCGGGTGTGCTCGACCGGCACGAAGTACGGGTGGGCGCCGTCCGCGCGCTCGGCCGCCAACTCCAGCATCCGGGGTCCCAGCGCGGCGAGCACCAGCGCCGGCCGCTCGGCGGCCGGGCCGGCCCACGGTGCGGCGTCCATGGCGTCGAGATAGGCGCGCATCTGGTCGATCGGCTTGCCGTACGTGCCGCCCCGGGCCGTCACCGCCGGCGCGTGGCTGACGCCGATCCCCAGCACGAAGCGGCCGGGGTGCGCCTCCTCGAGGGTGCGGCCGCCGAGCGCCATCGCCACGCCGTCGCGGGCGTGGATGCTGGCGATGCCCGTGCCGACCGCAAGCCGCTCGCTGGCGTCGAGCAGCAGCGCCGCGTGCGCGAACGCCTCCTTGCTGCCGGCGCTCTCGGGGAACCACACCGACCGGTAGCCGAGCCCCTCGTACGCGGCGAGGGCGGCGCGCGCCGCCGGGAAGGGGTTCGCCTGGAGCGCGAAGCTCCAGATGCCGACGCGGCCGAGGCGGGAGCGGAGGAGCGATCGTCGGGTGTCCATGGGCAGAGTCTAGTCGCGCGCGCCCGTTCGGCCCTGGCCCGGCTCAGCCCCGCGCGTCGCTCGCCAGCCGGTGCCACACCGCGTCGCCGGCGAGCGCCGCCGCGACCCGCTCCAGCGCCGCCTGCTGCCGGGCGAAGGCCAGCCGCGCCTCGTCCGCGGTGACCGCCCGGAACCGGACGCCGTCGCCGGGGCGGAGCTGGCCGAGCCTGGGCAGGTCCGCCCGGGCCGCCACGCCGACCACCGGGTACCCGCCGATCGTGGGCCCGTCCGCGAGCAGCACGAGCGGCAGGCCGCTGGCCGGCACCTGGACGGCGCCCGGGACCAGCGGGTGGGACAGGATCTCCTCGCCGCCCGCGAGCGGGGCCCCGTCGAGGCGCAGGCCCATCCGGTCGCTGGCGGCCGAGACGGTCCACGCGCCGCGCGCGAAGTCGGCGACCGCGCCATCCCCCAGCCATGCGAGATCCGGGCCCGGGACGAAGCGCACGGCGCCCGGCGTGGCCGACGGGTGCGGGGCCGTGCCGTCCGGCCAGGCGTGGCCGACCGCCGCGAGGTCGCCGCGTCGCGCCGGCACCAGGCGATCGCCGGCCCGCGCGGCGCGACCGCCGAACCCGCCGAGACCCGCGGACGGCAGGGTCGCGGCCGAGCCCAGCACCCGCTCGGCGGCGATCCCGCCGGCCAGGGCAAGGTAGGCGCGGGCGCCGCGGGCCATCCCGGGGGCGGGGGAGGCCGGCTGGCCCGTGAACCGGATCCGGGCTTCGGCCGGCACGCGGTGCACTCGCCCGGCCGGCAGCGCGCGCCCGTCGTCGAGCTCGGCGCCCAGGTCCGCGCCGGCCAGTGCCACGGCGCACGTCTCGAGGGCCAGCAGCTCCGTCCCGCCGAGGGTGAGCTCCGCGGTGGCCGCATCCCGCGGCGCGGCGGCCAGGATCAGCGCCGCCGCATGGCCCCACGCGTCGAGCGCCCCGGACGGCGGGACGCCGAGGCGCGCGAGCCCCGGCCGGCCGCGGTCCTGCAGCGCCAGCCCGAACCCGGGGTCCGCCACCTCCAGCACGCCTACACCGGCACGAAGCGGACGCGGTCGCCGGGCGCGAGGCGGGCGGGGGGATCGGCGGCGGGGTCCCACAGCGGCACGTCCGTGCGCCCCAGGAGGTGCCAGCCGCCGGGGCCGTCGAGCGGGTAGACGCCGCTCTGCCGTCCGGTGACGGCGACGCTCCCCGCGGGCACGCGGACGCGCGGCGTCGCCCGGCGCGGCAGCTCCAGCCCGGGCGGGAGCAGGCCCAGGTACGCGAAGCCCGGGACGAAGCCGAGCACGAGCACGCGGTACTCCACGCTGGCGTGGAGGCGGACGACCTCGTGCTCGGGGAGGCCGACGGCCGCGGCCACGGACGCCAGGTCCGGCCCGTCGCCGCCGCCGCCGTAGCGGACGGGGAGCTCGTGGAGCCGGCCG
>JAJXTS010000181.1 GCA_021783595.1 Chloroflexota bacterium
GCGGAGGCCCGGAGCCGGTCCATCCGCCGAGCGCAGGCCGAGGCCCGGATCGCGGACCTGACGGCCACGCTGCGCGCGCGGAACGACGAGCTGGCCAGGGCTGCCGAGGCGCTCGAGCAGGCCCGCGCGGCCAGCGAGAGCGCCTCCCGGGAGTGGCTCGACTGGCTGGAGCGCCACGATCTCGCGGGCGTCGCAGACCGGGACGCAGCCCAGGCGCAGGTCGCCGCGGTGACGCTCGCGAAGGGCGCGCTCGCCAAGGCCGCGTCCACGCGTGCCGAGACGGACCGCCTCGGCCGGGACCACGAGAGGTATGCGCGCGCCGCCTCCTCGCTCGCCGCGGCGCTCGGGCTGCGGGAGCCGAACGCTGGGGTTGCGGACGACGTGACCCTGGGCCGGCTCGTCGGGACGATGCGGGAGGCGCTCGCGTCGGCGCTCAGGGCTCAGGGCCGGCGCGAGTCCGCTGCGGAGGCGCTGGCCGCCGCGGACCGAGCCCTCGCGGTCACGCAGCGGGAGCTCGAGGCCGCCGACGCCGCGCTCGCCAGGCTGCTGGAGGCGCACCGCGCCCCGGACGCAGAGGCGCTCCGCCAGGCCGTGGCGCGCTCGGCGGAGGCCAAGGCGCTCGACGATCGGATTGCCGCCGGCGAGCGCGTCCTGCTCGCCCAGTCCGGGCCCGGCGACGCGCTCGCCTCGCTGCGCGCCGAACTGGCCGCGATCGAGAGCCGGGCCCGGATCGACGAGGCGCTGGCCGAAGCCGCCGCTGCGCGTGACGCGGGGAAGGGCGAGCTCGCGAAGCTGTCCGAGGAGATCGGCGGCCTGAAGCAGTCAGTGGAGGAGCACCTGCGGGACGCCTCCCAGTCCACGCTGCGCCAGGATCGCGAGGACCACCTTGGTCGCCTCGACGAGCTGGCCCGTGACTGGGCGGCCGCCTCCCTCGCGGGCCACCTGCTGCGCACCGCACGGGAGGCCTACGAATCGGAGCACCGGCCGGCCGTCATCGGCATCGCCGAGCGCCACTTCGCCGAGTGGACCGAGGGTCGCTACGTCAGGATCGTGGCGCCGCTGGGGAGCATGTTCGAGAGCGTGGAGCGGGCCGACGGCGCGTCGGTGGCGCTCGACGCGCTGTCGCTGGGCACCGCGCAGCAGCTGTACCTCGCCGTGCGCTTCGGCCTGCTGGAGCACTTTGCCCAGAACGCCGAGCCGCTGCCGGTCGTGATGGACGACGTCCTGGTGAACTTCGACCCGATCCGCGCGGCTCGGACGGCCGCGTCCATCCGCGAGCTGGCGCGCACCCATCAGGTCCTGTACTTCACCTGCCACGAGGAGGTTCCGCTCGAGCCGGACGAGGAGGTCGTGCTGGGGCGGCTGTAGCCCCGGCAGGGGCGAGGCACGGGCTCGGCGCGCGGGCCAGGCACGCGCCCGGCGGCGCGCGGGCGGCGCGCGGTGATCCCCGGTACGCTTGGGCCGCGCCCGCATGCGCCGAGGTGCCCGGCACCCCGGCCGTCGCAGGACCCGCCCGCCCGCACTCAACGCCGACGAGGGCTGCCCTGGACGCACCACGAGCGGACCGCAGGGAACACAACCAGCATGGATCGGCAGATCGGCCGCCGCCGCGGGCTCGCCCTCACGTCGCTGGGCCACTTCATCAACGACGGCACGGTCTTCTTCGTGCCGGTCATCGCGGCCATCGTGGCCCATCGCCCCGACGTCTCGCCGACGTTCATCACCGCGCTGTTCCTCGCCTTCTACGCGTCCACCGCCGTGCTCAGCCTGTTCGTGGGGCGACTCGCGGACCGCCTCGGCCGGCCCGGCTCGCTGATGGGGATCGGGCTCGCGGTCCTCTCTGTCGGGCTCCTGGTGTTCTACGTCGCGCTGATGCAGGCCGGGGGCCCCGTCCTCCTCGGCACGCTGCTGGCGGCCGCCGTGCTGACGGGCGCCGGTGCCGCGTTCTACCACCCGCTGGGCGGGTCGCTGCTGCAGGCCGCCTTCGAGGGCCGCAGCCTGGGGCTCGCCCTGGGCGTCAACGGCGCCCTCGGCAGCCTCGGGCGGGCCCTCTACCCGTCGCTGTACTTCGTGGCGGCAATCGTGATCGCCGGCTACGGCTCGGTGGTCGTGTTCGCGGTCGTCGGCTTGGCGGCGGCGCTCGCGATCTGGCTCGGCACGCGGGCGCCGACGCAACCCCGGGCGCGCGCCCCGCACGGGCTCGAAGCCGGGACGCCGGCAGCGGGTCCCTTGCCTGCCTCCGGCGGCGTGGGCGCACCGGCGCGATCCGGCCCTGCGGGGACCAGGGACGTCCTGACGGCCGGGATCCTGATGCTCACCGGGGTCGCCTTCCTGCGCTCGGTGGCCACGCAGGGGATCGCCTCCTGGATCCCGACGTACCTGTCCACCCAGCGCGGGCTCGGCGTCTCGTCCGACCTCGGGCTCGCCGTCACGGTCATGTACGCGGCCGCCGTCATCGGCCAGCCGCTGTTCGGCCTGCTCGTGGACCGGCTTGACAAGCGCTGGGTCCTGGCCGCCTCCTCGCTGGGGTCCGCGGCGGCGATCCTCGTCTACCTCGCGGTCTCGGGCTCCGGCTGGGCGGGGGAGGGCTGGCTGTTCGTGTTCGGGTTCTTCACCTTCAGCGGCTTCCCGCTGCTCCTCTCGCTGGTGGGCGACTACGTACCCCGCGGCGGCAACTCGCTCGCGAACGCGCTGGTCTGGGGCGTGGGCTCCACGGCGGGCGGCGCGCTCGGCCCGGTGCTGGTGGGCGCGATCGTCGGCAGCGACTACAGCCGTCTGGGCTTCGCGTTCACGCTGGCCGCCGGGGCCGCCGTCGTCTCGGCGCTGGCCACCTTGCTGCTGCGCCGCCCGACACGCGTCACCAGAATGGCGGTCTTCGGGTAGCGTCTCGGCGGCCGGGCGATGGCGCCCCCGGCGTCGGCGGCTGCTCGGCGCCGACGAGCGGGCCGTCGCCGAGTCGCGTCAGCAGGTTCGCCGTCATGATCTCGACCCGCTTGTCGGTCGGGGTCCGGACGCCCAGGTACGAGCGCCCGCCGAACGAGTCGAGCGCCCACGACCACTGGAACGTGCCGGCGGACAGGACGGTCGCTCCGGACGGCGCCTGGTACACGGTGGCGGTGTGGACGTCCGGCAGGGCGCCCGGGCGGTTGGGGACGACCGGGCTCCGGGCGATCAGCTGCACGTTCGCCGGCGTCGCGCCCGCCCCCACGCTGTCGAACTCCTGGCCGACGAGGTTCGTCAGGCGGTCGCCGGTCCGGAGGCCGGTCCCCGCGTAGATCCAGTGACCGCCGTTCTCCACCACCCAGTCCGCTGGCCTCTTCACGATGTGGGCGTACATCTGGCCGATCAGCGCGGCCTCGGGCCGGCCGAGCAGCGGGTCGCGCCAGTGGACGGTCGCCAGCGAAGGGGTGGTGGCGGCCACGGGGTCGAACCGGGCCAGGCGGTAGCAGGTCACGCGCCGCGCCGCGTCGCCCGAGGCCGAGGGCTCCAGCCGCACCTGCCAGTACATGTCGTTCGCGCCGAGGAACGCCACGTTGGTCCCGGCGGCCACGGCCGCCTCGACGGCCGCCCGCATCGGGCCCGACCAGTACTCGTGATGGCCGACCAGCAGGATCAGCCGGCGCCCGTCGAGGACCTCCGGGTGGAGCTGGAGATCCACGTCGCTCGCGTACTCCACGTCCCGCAGCCGGCGCTCCTGCCAGCGGACGAACTGGAGCTCCCAGTTGAACAGCAGGCCGGCGCCCTGGTCGGAGCGGTACGGCCGCTCGAAGCTCGCGACCGCGGCGCGGTGCGATCCCCAGGGCATGACCGGGCCGGCGGAGTGGGAGTCGTACAGGCTCTTGCCGCCCCAGGCGTTGTACGCCTGCCAGGTGGTGGCCGCGCTGACGAACAGGACGGGGGCCGGGTCGGCGGAGCCCGCCGCCGGCCGCACGACGAGCGGCACGTAGCCCGGGTTGCCGGCCCGGGGCCGCAGGACGACGAGGTACATGCCCGACGTCCAGTCCGAGCCGATCGAGAACTGCAGGGCCGGGCCCCAGCCGGCCTCGATGATCCCGGTCGCCGGGTCGGGGGTTGGTGTGGGGGCGTCGGCGACCGCGTCGATCTGGTCGGTCCGCACGAGGCGGCCGCCGGCGCCCCCGTACCAGCCGAGCCGGTACCACTCGACCGTCACGCGGCCGTCGCCCTGCCAGTCGGGCCCGCGCCCGAGGTGGAGCGTGACGGGGTCGCCAGGGGCGGCCGACGTGGTGGACAGGTAGCCCTCGACCGCGGGGTAGCCGTCCCCGCGCACGTCCCAGGCCGGTGTGCCGACCCGGGCGTTCTCGAGCGCGACGGGGTAGACGGCCCGGCGCACCGGATCGCCGGGCAGCGGCCCGGAGGGGAGCGGACCCGGCAGCGCCGCGACGGCGCCGCCCGTGGCGGGGGTCAGGCGCGGGAGCGGCGACGGCACCGGGCGGGGGGCGGCTCCCGCCACTCGGCCGAGCAGCCCGAGGTGCGTGACGGCACCGCCCGCACCGACGGCGAGCGCGCCGAGGGTTCCGGCGGCCAGGACCTGGCGGCGGCTGACGGGCGTCACGGCGCGGGCTCGCCGCCCGGAGCAGCGGCCGACGGCACCGAGGCAGGGCCCGGCGGTAACGCCGGGCCGGGCGCCGGGGCCTCCTGTGGCGGCTGGATCAGGTGAGGCGCCGGCGCCGGCTCGAGCGCCGCGACCGGCCCGGGCGCGCCGGGGGCGTCGGGCGCGAGTGGTTGGAGGATCGACCGGAGGCGGGCCGGCG
>JAJXTS010000182.1 GCA_021783595.1 Chloroflexota bacterium
CGCGCGTCTACTCGAGCGTCCTGATCATCCTCGCGGACGCGCCCTCGCGGGCGACCATTCCCACGCCGTTCACGTGGTGGGACGCCGGCTGGTACCTCGAGGTCGCCACCCACGGCTACCACCCGACGTCGTTCACGAGCGCGACGACCGTCGGCCGGTACGACTTCGCCTTCTTCCCCCTCTGGCCCGGGCTCATGCGCGCCGCGGCGGTCCTGACGGCCGACCCGCTGGTCCCGGTCCTGCTCGCGAACCTGCTGTTCGTGATCGCGGCCGTCCTGCTGTGGCGGCTCCTCGCCGACCGGTTCGGCACGGCCGTCGCCACCGGCGCCGTTGCGCTCCTCGCGTTCTCGCCGCCCTCGTTCGCCTTCTCCATGGCCTACAGCGAGCCGCTGTTCCTGGCGCTCGCCGCCGCCTACTTCCTGGGCAGGTCCGCGGCCGGCCGCCGCGCCCTCGGCGCGCCGCTGGCGGCCGCCCTCGCGATGGCCGCGCGGATCGACGGCGCCGCGATCGTCGCCTCGGCCGCCCTCGGCGCGGTGCGGCGGCGCGGGGTCGAGCGGCGGACGGCCATCCTCGCCGTGCTGGCGGGCTGTGCCGTGTTCGCCGCCTGGTGGCTGTTCATCGCGCTGCTCGTCCACGACCCGCTCGGGTTCCTCCGGGCGTCCCCGTCGTGGTACCGGACCGCCGGGTGGGAGCAGTACGTCTCCGCGCTCCGTCACCCGTCGATCCGGAACGACGGCAGGCTCGGCTTCGCCGCGCTCATCCTGGTCGGGTCACTCCTCGCCCTGCGCCGCGACGGTGAGCTCGGCGTGTACGCGCTCGCCGCGCTCGCGATCGGGCTCCTGCCGGGCGGCGTGATCTACTCGCTGCCCCGGTACGCCGTCATCGCGTTCCCCGCGTACGCCGGCCTGTCGGGGGCGCTCGGCCGGCGGGGCACGATCGCGCTCGTCGTGGCGTTCGCCCTCGCGCAGTGGCTGTTCGTGTCCTGGGCCTTTGCCCTGCCCGGCGCCCAGCCCCCGTAGGCCGGAGGCCACCTCCGCCCGCCGCCCCCCCGGCGAACCGCCGCCCGGGCCACCCCGCGCACGGCTGCCAGCGCCGCCGGGCGGCTACGATGACGCCCATGCGGCCCACGACCCGCCCTCAGGCCCCCTGGCGCCGCGCCGTCGCGTCGCTGCCGCTGGCCGACCTCGCGTTCTACGCGGCGGTGGTCGTCGTCTACGGGCTCGCGGCTGCGATGGCGACGCGGACCTTCCATCTCGCCCCCGACCGGATGATGGTGCTGGCCGACCGGATGGCCGCCGGCCACCTCGACTCGCCGACCTTCGCGGGATCGGTGGACTCGGTGACGCTCGCCGGCCGGGTCTACGTCGCCGTCGGGCTGCTCCAGGTGCTCCCCTACCTGCCGTTCGTCCCGCTGCCCGCGCTCCAGGGCGCCGCGCCGTACCTGGCGTCGCTCGCGTTCGGGATCCCGGCGGCGTGGCTCGCGCTGCCGCTCGCCCGCCGGTACGGCGCGACCGGCGCGGCCGCCTACTGGGTCGCGGTGCTCGGCGCCTTCGGCACGCTGCTGCTGTACGTGTCGGTGCTCGGGAACTTCTACTACCTCGCCCACGCCGAGGCGACGCTGTTCCTGGAGCTCGCGCTCCTGGAGTGGACGCCCCGCCGACGCCCGCTCGTCATCGGCGCCCTGCTCGGGCTCGCGTTCCTCGCCCGCCCGACCACGCTTCTGGCGGCGGCGCCGCTGGGCCTCGTGCTCCTCCGGGACCGGCTGCCCGCCGTCTCGCGAGCCCAGGTGCGGCGCCGGCTCGGGGGCCTCGTGCGGCTGGCCGTCGAGCTCGGGGCCCCGGTCGCGGTCGCCGGGATCGCCTACGCGACCTTCAACTGGGCGCGCTTCGGCTCCCCCTGGCAGAACGGCTACGGGATCTCGCACCTGGCGACGCCCGACCTCGAGGCCCGCCGAGCGCTCGGCCTGTTCGCCCTCGCCCAGGTGCCCGAGAACATCCGGCTCGCGCTCCTGACCCCGTTCACCGTGCGGGCGCGGGCGCCGTTCCTGCTGCCGGACCCGCACGGCCTCTCGATGCTTCTGGTCTCGCCGGGGCTGCTCCTGGCGGGCTGGGCCGGCTGGCGGGACGCGACGGCCCGGGTCCTGTGGGCCTGCGCCGCGCTGGTCGCGGTCCCCGTCTTCCTCTACTACGGCGGCGGCTACGTCCAGTACGGCTTCCGCTACTCGCTCGACTTCACGCCGTTCCTGGTCGCGCTCGTGGCGATGGGCTCGCGACGCTGGCGCGGGCTGCCGGAGCGCCTGCTGATCGCGGCGAGCGTCCTGTCCGTGGGCTACGGCGTCCTGTGGCGCGGCCTGCCCATCCGCTGACGGCCGGCCGCCACCCATGCGCGATCCGCCGGTCAGTGGCGCTCGGGAAGCTGCCCGACCCCCAATGGCCGCCGGCGCGGACGCCCCCTACCGCTCGAGGCGCGACACGTCGCGGACCGCGCCCCGGTCGGCTGACAGCGCCATCGCCGCGTAGGCGCGCAGGGCCGGCGAGACGACCCGCTGCCGGCTGCGCGGCCGGTAGCCGCCCGACGCCTCGATCGCCGCCCGGCGGGCCGCCAGCACGTCGTCCGGAACCTCGAGCCGGATCGAGCGGGCCGGGATGTCCAGGGACACGGTGTCGCCGTCCTCCACCAGGGCGATCGCGCCGCCGGCGGCGGCCTCGGGCGAGACGTGGCCGACCGAGAGGCCCATGGTGCCGCCGGAGAACCGGCCGTCGGTGATCAGCGCGCAGACCTTGCCCAGCCCCAGCCCGGTGATGTAGGACGTGGGGTACAGCATCTCCTGCATCCCGGGGCCGCCGCGGGGGCCCTCGTAGCGGACGACCACCACGTCGCCCGCCTTGACCTTGCCGGACAGGATGGCGTCCACCGCCTCGTCCTGCGACTCCACCACCACCGCCGGGCCGGAGAACCGCCAGATGGACGGGTCAACGCCCGCGGTCTTGACCACGCAGCCGTCCTCGGACAGGTTGCCCCGCAGGATGGCCAGGCCGCCGTCGGCCGAGTACGGGTGGGCGACGTCGCGCACGCAGCCGGCCGCCCGGTCGGTGTCGAGCGAGGCCCACGTCTCGGACTGGGAGAACGCCCGCGCCGAGCGGCGTCGCCCCGGGGCCGCGCGGTAGAGGTCAACGGCATCTGGCGCGGGCGACGCGGCCCGGACGTCCCAGCGGTCGAGCCACTCCCCCATCGTTGGCGCGTGCACGGACGTCGCCGACTCGTCCAGCAGGCCGGCGCGGCGAAGCTCGCCCATGATTGCGGGGATGCCGCCCGCGCGGTGCACGTCCTCCATCAGCCACTGGGCGCTGGGCGCCACCTTGCAGATGCAGGGCACCTCGCGCGAGCGGGCGTCGATGTCGGCGAGGCCGTAGTCCACTCCGGCCTCGTGGGCCACCGCGAGCAGGTGGAGGATCGTGTTGGTGGAGCCGCCCATCGCGATGTCCACGGTCATCGCGTTCGCGAAAGCGGCGCGCGTGGCGATCGAGCGCGGCAGGGCGCTCGCGTCGTCGTCGTCGTACCAGCGCCGGACGAGGCCCATGACCGCGCTGCCGCTCCCCTCGAACAGGGCGCGGCGGGCCGTGTGGGTGGCGACGGTGGTGGACATGCCGGGCAGGGCCAGGCCCATCGCCTCGGTGAGGCACGCCATGGAGTTGGCCGTGAACAGCCCCGAGCAGGAGCCGCAGGTGGGGCAGGCCGCCGCCTCGATGGCGTCGAGGTCCTCGTCGGACACCGACTCGTCCACGGCCGCCGTCATGGCCGAGATCAGCTGCAGCCGCTCGCGCCGGGTGCCGTCCGACAGCGTGGCGGAGCCGCCCTCCATCGGCCCGGCGAACACGAACACCGTGGGGATGTTCAGGCGCATCGTCGCCATGAGCATGCCGGGCGTGATCTTGTCGCAGGCGGTGATGCACACGAGCGCGTCCGCGCGGTGGGCGTTGACCATGTACTCCACCGAGTCCGCCACCAGGTCCCGGGACGGCAGCGAGTAGAGCATGCCGTCGTGGCCCATCGCGATGCCGTCGTCGATGGCGATGGTGTTGAACTCGCGCGGCACGCCGCCGGCCGCCCGGACCGCGTCGGCCACCACTCGGCCCACCTCGTCGAGGCCCACGTGCCCCGGGACGAACTGGGTGTAGCTGTTGGCGATCGCGACGATGGGGCGGCGCAGGTCCTCGCCCGACAGGCCGGTCGCCCGCCACAGGGCGCGGGCGCCGGCCATGTTCCGGCCGACGGTGGTGGTCCGCGATCGCAGTTCCGGCATGGTCCTCTCCTCGCGCTTGCCGAGCGCGCGCTGGGTCTCGGTGTGGGTCGCCTCCGGTCCGCGGGGACGGCGGCGTCGGCGACAGCGGGGACGCGTCGCCGAAACGGGTCGCGGGCCGGCGCGGCCGCCGCCGGCGGGACCAGCCCTCGGCCGCGAGTCTAGCAGCGCGGACGGCGGGGACGTCCGGGGCGTCAGGGGTCCGGGCTGGCGGAGGGCGCACTCGGGGCGGCAGCCGGGACGCGGGAGAGCGCGCGCTGCCGGTGCGTCCCCCAGGCGCGGGCGCTCCCCGTCGAGGCCCCGGACGCGAGACGGCCGCGGGCGGGCTGGCATGCGCCGTACGCATAGCGGGCGGCGGTCGGCGCGGGCGCGAGGGCTGCGCCACGGCCGCGGGCGGGCTGGCATGCGCCGTACGCATAGCGGGCGGCGGTCGGCGCG
>JAJXTS010000183.1 GCA_021783595.1 Chloroflexota bacterium
CACGGCGGCCCTGGCCCTCGGCGGCTGCGCCCCGTCCGCGTCGCCCGCGGCGACCGTCGCGGCCGAGGCGTCGGCGGCGCCCATTACGTCCGCGGCTCCCGCGGCGTCGTCGGCCCCCGCGGCGTCGTCGGCCCCCGCGGGCGACTCGTCAGCGGTGCCGTCCGCCGCTCCCGCCTCGCTCGCCGGGACCAAGCCGGCCGTCGCCGGGACGTCGCGGCCGCCGGCCACCGCGCGGCCGAAGGCGGCCGTCCAGCGGCTGCCGGGCGAGCCGAACCCCGCGCTCACGCCCGGCGCCCTGAACCCGGACGTCACGTCGGCCACGATCCGGTCCACGATCTGCGTCTCGGGGTGGACCGCCGCCGTGCGGCCGCCGTCCTCCTACACGACGTCGCTCAAGATCAGCCAGATCGCGCAGTACGGCTATGCCGACGCCCGCACGTCCTCCTACGAGGAGGACCACCTCATCCCGCTCGAGCTGGGCGGGGCGCCCGACGACCCGCGCAACCTCTGGCCCGAGCCGTACTCGGCGGCGCTGGCCAACGGGACGCCCGTGGGAGCACGAATCAAGGACCAGTACGAGAACACCCTCCGCGCGAAGGTCTGCGCCGGGACCATCAGTCTGGCGGCCGCGCGGTCGAGGATCGGCGACCATTGGGTGCACGCCCTGCTGGGCATCCCGCTGGCCGGCGGCTCGGCCCTGCCCTCGTCGTACCCTCCCGCGTCGGCCCCGCGCCCGACCAGTCTCCCGTCGGGCGGGACCATGTTCGTCCGGTTCGCGAGCCTGCCGTCGCCCGCTGTCCGCGGCACGACCGCGACCATGTCGGCGGCGACGAAGCCCGGGGCGGTGTGCTCGGCGAAGGTCACCTGGCCGTCGGGCACCGTGTCCGGGGCCGCGGGCCTCAAGACGCGACCGACCGCCGGGCCCGACGGCCTGGTGGCCTGGACGTGGAACGTGGCCGCCAACACGAGGACGGGCACCGCGAGGGCCTCGGTGGCCTGCACGCTCGGGTCGACCGTCACCGTGACGGCGTCGTTCCCGCTGCAGTAGCCCGCCCCCCAGCAGGACTCGCGAACTAGTCATTCTGGGCTGGGACACATTTCCTATGCCCGAGGCCACAACGATCCGGCCGCTGGATCGTTCCCCTGTATGCGGCGCCCCTGCCGCAACTGCAAGCCGCAATCCCAAGGAGAAACCGCCCATGCGACGACTCGCACTCGTCGGCGCGCTCGGACTGATGATGCTCACGAGCACGTCCGTGTTCGCCGCGACCGGCAGCCATGCCACCAGCCACGGCGCCCCGACGCACGCCACGACCGCCAACCAGACCTGGCGCGCGATGCTGCCGAGCACCCCGGTCACCACCGACCCGAACGCGACCCCGGTCACGACCGTGAGCGTCCGCGGCGGCGCCACCCTCGCGCTCGTCGGCAACGGAACGCGCGGAAGCGTCGCGGTGAAGCTCTACGGCGTCAAGCCGAAGTGGACGGTCACGGTGTCCGTGGCCGGCACGACCGTGACCATCAGCCATGACAAGTTCAAGATGGCGGGGAACGGCGTCCACCGGTTCTGGCTGTCGAAGACCGAGGTCGCCGCGCTCAAGACCGCGATCGCCAGCAATACCGCCCTGACTGTGACGGTGGTGGTCACGCCGCCCACGCCGGGCACCGCGGCCACGCTCACCGGCACGTTCGCCAAGGTCGCGCACTAACCCGCAGCCGCCCGACCGCCGTCGCGGGGCTCCGGCCTCCCGACGGCCCTCGGGCCAGCGCGCAACGAGACGCCCGGGCTCTGGCCCGGGCGTTGTCGCGTCTCGGGCCGCGAGCGGGCGAGGCCCCGGCCGGACGCGCCAGCCCGCGGCCGGCGCCACGCAGCACGAGGCCCCGGCCGGACCGAGCGGCCCAGCCGGGGCCTCGGCGATCCGTCAGCCGTTGACGCGCTCGAACTCGCGCATGAAGGCAACGAGGTCCGTGATGCCCTGCTCGGGGAAGGCGTTGTAGATGGAGGCGCGCATGCCGCCCACGGCACGGTGGCCCTTGAGCCCGTCGAAGCCGGCGGCCGTGGCCTCCTTGATGAACTTCTTCTCCAGGTCCTCGGTGGCGAGGCGGAAGGTGACGTTCATCTGGCTCCGGCTGTCGCGCTGCGCGGTGGGCTTCCAGAAGCCCGTCCGGTCGAGCTCGGCGTACAGGGCGCCGGCCTTGCGGGCGTTGACCGCCGCGATCCCCTCGAGGCCGCCGTTGGCGCGCAGCCACTTGACGACGAGGCCCAGCACGTACACCCCGAAGGCGGGCGGGGTGTTGTACATGGAGCCGTTCTCCGCGTGGACCGCGTAGTTCAGCATGGTGTGGAGCGACTTGGCGGAGCGGGCGAGCAGGTCCTCGCGGATGATCACGAGCGTCACGCCCGAGGGGCCCAGGTTCTTCTGGGCGCCCGCGTAGACGAGGCCGAAGCGGCTGATGTCGATGGGCCCGCTGAAGATGTCCGACGACGCGTCCGAGACGAGCGGCACGTCCCCGGGCACCTGCGGCAGCCGGTGCCACTCGGTGCCCTCGATCGTGTTGTTCGCGGTCATGTGGACGTAGGCTGCGCCCGGCGTGAACTCGAGCTCGGCGTCGGTCGGGATCCGGTTGTAGCCGGTGTCGGCGGTGGACCCGGTCTCGTGGGTGGCCCCGACGCGCTTGGCCTCCTTGAGCGCCTTGTCGGCCCAGCTGCCGGTCATGATGTAGTCGGCGGTCCGCCCCTCGGTCAGGATGTTGAGCGGGACCATCGAGAACTGGAGCGTGGCGCCGCCCTGGAGGAACAGGACCCTGTAGTTGTCCGGGATCCCGGCCAGGGCGCGGATGTCGGCCTCGGCGGCGCCGATGATGGCCTCGAACGGCGCGGACCGGTGGCTGATCTCCATGACCGACATGCCCACGCCGGGCAGGGCGAGCAGGTCGCGCTGGACCTCCTCGAGGACGGGCAGGGGCAGGACGGCGGGTCCCGCCGAGAAGTTGTAGATGCGGTCGGTCACGGGGCGTTCTCCTTGGCGTCGGCGGCGGGTTCGGCGGGCTGGCGAGGCGGGGGCTGGGGCGGCAGACGTCGGGTCGGCTAGATCGCCACCAGCTGCAGGCTAATGATGTTCGCATCTGCCCGCCGGATCGCGTCGAGCTGGGCCTCTGCGGGGGCGTGGTCCACGTTGATCCGGGCGACGGCGGCGGCGGCGCCCTCGAACACGATGTTCTCGGTCTCCTGGGCGTTGATGCCGCCCCGGCCCAGCTCGGCGAAGACGCCGGCCAGGACGCCCGGCTTGTCCTTGTGGCGGACCACCAGGGTGTGGCTGGCGGGCGTCTGCCTCGCCAGGTTGACGACGTTCGGGACGCGCCCGGTCTCCCTGAACGAGCGGACGATGCGGACGGTCTCGGCGGCGATCGCCTCCTGCGCCTGCTCGGTGGACGCGCCGATGTGGTGCGTGCCGTAGAGGAGGCCCGTGCCGTGGTCGCGGGCCAGCGCGAAGTCGAACTCGGCGGCGGCGGCCGCGGGCTCGTCCGGGTAGACGTCGAGGCCAACGCGGAGCCCCCGCTCGCGGACGGCGACGGCCAGCGCCTCGTGGTCCACCACCTCGGCGCGGGCGGTGTTGACCAGCATCGCCCCGGGCTTGAGCCGGCCCAGCAGGTCTGCGTTGACCAGGTTCCGCGTGTCGGCGGCCAGCGCCAGGTGGACGCTCAGGATGTCCGCCGCCTCGGCCACGGCGGCCGGGGACGCCGCGATGGTGACGCTCGAGGCGCGGCCGGCCGTGTCGATGCCGTACGCGCGCAGGTCCGTGTCCGGCTGGCCCTCGAAGCGCCGCGACCAGACGACGAGGTGCATGCCGAAGGCCTGGGCGCGCCGCGCCACCTCCTGGGCGATGCTGCCGAAGCCCAGCAGGCCGAGGGTGCGGCCCGACAGCCCGGCGGCCTTGGAGAACTCCTTCTTGTTCCACTGGCCGGCGACGAGGGCCGCGGTGTTGTCGGGGATCCGGCGGTCGAGGGCGAGGATCAGGCCCATGGCCAGCTCCGCGACCGCGACCGCGTTCTTGCCCGGGCAGTTGGAGACGTAGACGCCGTGGGCCGAGGCGGCCGCGACGTCGATCGTGTTGTAGCCGGCGCCCGCCCGCACGATCAGCGCCAGGCTCGGGCTCTCCATCATGGCCGCGGTCACCTTGGTGGAGCGCACCACGAGGCACTCGGCACCGGTCGCGACAAGCGCCTCGGCGAGGGCGTCGTCCTTGAGCGCGGGATCGAAGACGACGTCGCAGCCGGCGGCCGCCAGGCCGTCGCGGCCGGACTGCTCGAACTGGTCGGCGATGAGGACCTTCATGGCTGCTCTCCGTGCGAGGGTGGGCGGTCCGGGTCCGCGGGCAGGCGCAGGGGCGCGCGCGTCCGGGCTCGGCTGGCTGGGGCGGGCGAGGGCGGGGTGACGGCGTGGGCGGGGTGACGGCGTGGGCGCTGGCGGGCGGCGGGCGGCGCTGGGCTAGATCAGGTGGACCAGGAGCCCGTCGCGAAGCTTGGGCTCGAACCAGGTGGACTTGGGGGGCATGATCTCGCCCGCGTCCGCGATGCCCATCAGGTCCCCGATCTGCGTTGGGTGCATGGCGAACGCGACGGCCGCGGCGCCGGCGTCCACGGCGTCCGCGAGGGCCTTGGGGCCGCGGATGCCGCCCACGAAGTCGATCCGCTTGTCGGTGCGGGGATCGCCGACGCCGAGGAGCGGC
>JAJXTS010000184.1 GCA_021783595.1 Chloroflexota bacterium
GGCGTGGGCTGGGTCCCCGCGGACCTCGCCCTGACGACGTTCGGCGACATCGCGGACCCCAACCCCTTCGGCAGCCTGGGCGACATCCGGCTGATCCCGGACGGGGCGTCCGCGCTGCTGCCGGCGGCCGGCGGCCGCCCCGCGACGGAGCTCGTGCTGGCGTCGATCGCGGAGCCGGACGGCACGCCCTGGGCCTGCGACCCGCGCACGGCCCTCGCCGACGCCGTCCGGGCTCTGGACGCCACGGGCCTGACCCTGAGGGTGGCCTTTGAGCAGGAGTTCACCGTGCTCGGGCCGGGCGGCAAGGTCGGGCCGTCGCCCGAGGGCGTGCCCACCCCGCCGCCGTTCTCGGTGGACGCGTTCCGGGCGGCCGAGCCGTTTGGCTCCGAGCTCGTCCGGGCGCTCGCCGAGGCCGGCCTGGAGCCCGAGAACTGGCTGCCGGAGTACGGTGCCGGGCAGTTCGAGATCACCGTGGCGCCGACCGACCCGCTCGCAGCGGCCGACCGCGCCATCCTCGTGCGGGCGGTCGTCCGCGACGTGGCCTCGGCCCACGGCCTGCGCGCCACGTTCGTGCCGCTGCTCCGGCCGGACGCCGTGGGCAACGGGGTGCACGTCCACCTCTCGCTGTGGGACGCCGCGGGCCAGCCCGTGACCCTCGACGAGGACGGGGACCTCACGACGCCCGCCGGGCGGTTCGCGGCCGGCATCCTCGCCCACGCGCCGGCCATCGTGGGCTGGACGGCGTCGTCGGTGATCTCGTCGATCCGGCTGGCGCCCCACCGCTGGTCCTCGGCCGCCGCGTTCCTGGGCCGGCAGAACCGCGAGGCGATGCTCCGCATCTGCCCGGTGGTGACGATCGGGTCCAACGGCCTCGCCGGCGCGAACCTGGAGTTCCGGGCGGCCGACGCCACCGCGAACCCGTGGCTCGTGCTGGCCGCGCTCGTCCGGGCCGGCCTGGACGGCCTGTCCCGGGAGCTGCCGGCGCCGGCGGTCCTGGACATGGAGCTCGAGGCGCTCGACGCGGAGGGCCGCAGCCGGTTCGGCGTGGGCGACCTGCCGCGCACGCAGGCCGACGCGCTGGCCGCGATCGAGGCTGACGAGGCAGCGCTGGGCTGGTTCGCCCCCGACTTGGTGGCGACCCACCTGGGCATCCGCCGGACGGAGGCCGCGCTCCTCACCGGCCTGACGCCCGAGGAGCAGTGCCGGCGGTACGCGGATGTCCTCTGACCTGGCCGCGCAGGCGATCCGCGAGGCTGGCGTCTGCGACGGGCTGGACCCGGCGGTCAACGAGCTCCTCGCCTCGATCCGGCTCGTTGACCACCACGTCCACGGGGTCGTCGCCGAGCGCGTGGACGACGCCACCCTGTGCGACATGCTCATCGAGTCGGACCGCAGGGCTGCCGCGGAGGCGGCGGGGTTCGACACGCAGGTGTGGCACGCCGTGCGCCGCTGGTGCGCGCCGCAGCTGCGCGCGCCCGCGCACATCGCGGGCGAGGACTACCTGGTGGCGCGGCGCGCCCATGAGCGGCTGACCCCCATGGGCCGGGTCTACCTGCGTCGCGCGGGCCTCGCGCACGCCATCGTGGAGACGGGGTTCCTCGGCGGTCGGGTGACCGGCCCGGCCGAGACCGGCGCCCTGGCCGACTGCCCGGCCTCGCGCGTGGTCCGGCTGGAGGCCATCGCGGAACGGCTGGTGCCGGGCCTGGGCGACCCTGCCGACTGGCCCGGGGCCTTCCGGGCGGCCGTGGCGGCGGAGCTGTCGGGGGACGACCCGGCGGTGGGCTTCAAGACGATCCTCGCCTATCGCGGCGGGTTCGCCCGGGACCTCTCGCGGCCATCGGACGAGGCGGCGTCGGCGGCGGCCTCGCGCTGGGCGGGCGCGGTCCGCGCCGGTGCCGCGCCGCGCCTGACGGACGAGACGCTGCTCCGCTTCGGCATCTGGACGGCGGTGGACACCGGGCTGCCGCTCCAGGTCCACACGGGGTTCGGCGACCCCGACCTGGACCTGCACCGCTCGGACCCGCTGCTGCTCACCGACTTCATCCGGGCCACCGAAGGCCGGGCGGCGGTGATGCTGCTCCACACGTACCCGTTCCACCGGAACGCCGGCTACCTCGCCCAGATGTTCCCCCACGTCTACCTCGACGTCGGCGAGGCCGTGCACTACACGGGGGCCGCGTCCGAGGCGGTCGTCCGCGAGTCGATGGAGCTGGCGCCGTTCAGCAAGCTGCTGTTCAGCTCGGACGCGTGGGGCGCGCCGGAACTCCACCTGCTGGGCTCGTGGCTGTGGCGCCGGGCGATGTCGCGCGTGGTGGGCGACTGGGTGGCCCGCGGCGACTGGTCCCGCGACGACGCCGAGCGCGTCATCCGCCTGGTGGCCGCGGAGAACGCGCGCCGCGTGTACCGGCTGCCGGCCTAGGCTCGGGCCGGTAGGGGCCGGCGCCCGGCGGGCAGGCGGGCCCGCGCCCGGCGGGCCGGCGCGGCGGTCAGGGCGCCCACCCGTTCATCTGGATGGTGCCGGCATCGCCCGGACTGCCTAGGCACCCCGGGGCGATCCCCGCGGCATTGGCCTTGGCCACGATGCGCCCGCCGTCGAGCGGGAGGATGAGGGCGACGGTCGTGGGCAGCGAAGGCTTGGCGGCGCCGCAGTAGTTCGCGACGCGGACCATCGTGGTGATCCGGCCGAGGGGCTCGATCGTCCACGTCTTGTCGCCGGGCGACACGTGGGCCAGCCCTGCCGCGCCCTGGGTCTTCGAGTCGATGAGCACACGGCCGGCGGCATCGACCAGCTGCAGCTGCGGGGTGCCCTGCAGCAGGCAGGCGGCGGCGGACGCGTTGGCGAGCTGAATGTTGGCGATCTGGCTGCCCATGGCCCCGTCCCAGCTCGTGATCTGCGCGGTCAGCTCGGCGCTGGTGCAGGGCCGCCCGGGCTGCGGCGGGGTGGGTCCGCCGGTTGACGGAGAGGCGGCGGCGGCCGGCGCGGACGAGGCGGCGGCCGGCGCCGACGAGGCGGTCGCGGACGAGGCCGGTCCCTGGCCAGCCGGTGGCGAGACGACGGCCGGGGCCGATGGGGCCGCGGGGGCGGGCGTGCCGGCCGTTGCCGCGGGATTGCCCCCGCAGCCGGCCGTTGCCAGCATCGCCGCCAGGCCGACGAACGCGATCGATCGCCTCATCCGCATCTCCCCGAGCGGGCGGCGAGGCCGCCCAGTGAGCACAGGATGGCGCACGTCACGAGGGCGTGCACGGACCGGCCGTCGCGCGCGACACTGGCGCCAACAGCATCCCCCCAGTGCCTCGAGGTGATCCGGTGTTCGTGCCCCTGTCGGTCCTCGACTTCCGCGACCGTGCGGCGGCCTATTTCGGGGAGCGGGTTGGCGTCGTGGACGGGGAGACGCGGCTGACGTACCGCGCCTTCGCCGAGCGGACCCACCGCCTCGCCAACGCGCTCCACGATCTGGGCCTCCAGCCGGGCGACCGCGTCTCGTTCATCACCTACAACACGCACCAGCTCCTCGAGGCGTACTACGGGGTCCTCGAGGCGGGGATGGTGCTCAACCCGGTCAACATCCGGCTGACACCCCACGAGATCGCCTACATCCTGGACCACGCCTCGTCGCGGGCGGTGTTCTTCCACAAGGACTTCGCGCCCCTCGTGGAGGCGCTCGTGCCCCAGCTCTCCACGCGCCCGGTGTTTGTGGTGATGGAGGGCGAGCCGGGACCGCTCGCGCCCCACGAGTACGAGTCCCTGCTGGGCGGCGCCTCCTCGGAGCCGCGGCATCCGCAGATCGACGAGAACGCGCTGGCCGAGCTGTTCTACACGAGCGGCACCACCGGCCTGCCCAAAGGCGTTGCGCTGAGCCAGCGCAACCTGTACCTCCACGCCCTCAACGCCGAGATCGCGCTGCGGTTCGACGAGGACGACGTGGTGCTCCACGTGGTGCCGCTGTTCCACGTCAACGGCTGGGGCGTGCCGCACTTCGTGACCATGATCGGCGGGCGGCACGTGATGCTCCGCAAGTTCGAGCCGCAGGCGCTGATGCGGGCGGTGGAGCAGCACCGGGTCACGCGGCTGCTCGGCGTGCCGGCGATCTTCAACGCGGTTCTCCACCACAGCGAGCGCAAGGGCCACGACCTCTCGAGCCTGCGCCAGCTGATCATCGGCGGGTCGCCCGCCTCGCCCGCGCTGGTGCGCGCGCTGGAGGCGGAGATGGGGGTGCAGGCCATCGTCGGCTACGGTCTCTCCGAGACCACGCCCATCGTCACGCTCGCCCAGCCCCGCAAGGCGCTCACCGAGTCCGAGCCGCCGGAGCGCACGGCCGAGCGCCAGGCCATGACCGGCTGGCCCATCCCTGGCGCCGCGGTCCGCGTCGTGGACTCGGCGGGCGCCGACGTCCGGCCCGACGGCGAGCAGATCGGCGAGATCGTCGTGCGGTCCAACACCGTGATGCTCGGCTACTACCGCGACCCCGACGCGACGGCCGTGTCGATCCGCGACGGCTGGTTCCACACCGGCGACATGGCGACGATCGACGAGCAGGGCTACGTCGTGATCCGGGACCGCAGCAAGGACGTGATCATCCGCGGCGGCGAGAACATCTCGTCGGTGGACGTGGAGAACGCGATCGCCGCCCACCCGGCGGTGCTCGAGGTGGCGGTGGTGGCGGCCCCGGACGAGAAGTTCGGCGAGGCGCCGGTTGCCCTGGTGGTGCTCAAGCC
>JAJXTS010000185.1 GCA_021783595.1 Chloroflexota bacterium
AGCCCGCCTGCCGGATCGGGCGCGGCCGCCGGCCCGCCGCCGGGTCCCGGGGCCGGCTCGTCGGCGGTCGCGGCGCCCTCCAGGCGATCGAGCATGAGCCGGGCGCGCCCCGGCCGCGTCAGGCCCAGCCGGAGCCCGACCCGCAGCCAGTAGCGGTCGTCGGGCTCGTCGGGCTCGGGCTCGAAGTCGGCCCGCAGTTCGGCAAGCGCGTCGGCCAGCGCGTCGCGCGAGGCGGGTGTCCGTGCCCCGTGCTCCGGCATGGCCCGCTTCGCCCTCCTCCGTGTCGATGGTCGCCGGCTGAGCCTAGCCGACGCGCGAGTCCCGTGCATGCGGATGCCGGAGTGACCGGCCGCGGGACGCGACGCGCGGGGCAGGCCGTCAGGCCACCCAGGCGCGCCCGGTCCGGCGCGCAACCTCTGCCACCACCGCGGGCGCGACCGCGACGACCGCGACCACCAGCCAGTCCGTGGCCCCGAGAGGCGAGGCGTCGAACGCCTCCGCCGCCACGGGGATGAACGGGATAGCGGCCTGGACCACGACCGTGGCGACCGCGCCCCAGAGGAGGTACCAGTTCGGCGGCAGCCTGGTCACGGGATAGCGAAGGCTCCGGTTGAGGTTCGCCCGGACCGCCTGCCCGACGACGAGGCACGAGTAGGCGACCCAGCGGGCGTGGTCGAAGCCGCCGCCCACAAGCGTCAGCACGACGAGCGCGGCGGCGGCGCTGAACCCGCCTGCCAGCGCGAGCCGGACGAGGATGTCGTCGGTGAGCAGCGGCCGGCGCCGCGGGCGCGGGGGCCGCCGCATGGCGTCCGGCTCCTCGACCTCGGCCTCGAACGACACGACGGTCAGCATGTCGATGAAGACCTCGAGCCACAGGATCTGGATCGGCAGGAGCGGCTGGCCGTGGCCGGCGACGGTCGCGATCAGGACGAAGCCGAGCATCGCCACGTGGGTCGAGAACAGGAACACGAGGCCCTTCTGCACGTTCGCGACCATCCGGCGGCCCTCGCGCAGGCCGTACAGCAGCGTCGCGAACGAGTCGTCGCCGAGGATCAGGTCCGACGCGTCGCGGGCGACCGCCGAGCCGCTGCCCATGGCCACGGCCACGTCCGCGTGCTGCAGGGCCGGCGAGTCGTTCACGCCGTCGCCGGTGACGGCAACGGTGCGGTCCGACGCTCGCGCGGCGTCGACGAGGCGGAGCTTGTCCTCCGGCGCCGCGCGCGCCACGACGTGGATCCCGGGCAGCTCCCGGCGGAGGCGGGCGTCGTCCCAGGAGGCGAGCTCGTCGCCCGTGACCACGTGCCCAGCGTCCAGCCCGGCCGCGGCGGCGATCGCGGCCGCCGTCCGGGGGTGGTCGCCGGTGACCACGATCGTCTGGATCCCGGCGGCCCTCGCCAGGGCCATCGACTCGGCGACCTGCGCGCGGATCCGGTCGGCGAACCCCACCAGCGCCCACGGCCGCCACGGCTCGCCGTCGAGCCGCTGCGCGAGGAGGACGAGCCGCTCCCCGGCGCCGGCGCCCTGCTCGATCAGGCCGTGCCACGCGTCGTGCTCGGCTGGCGCAAGGCCGTCCGCCAGCCGGAGCACCACCTCCGGGGCCCCGAGCGCCAGCTCCTCCACGCCGCCGTCGCGCCGCGCGCGGGTGAGCGAGTACGGGTGGGTCTCGTCGGCGGGCTCGGCCGCGACCAGGTCGGCGGGGTCCAGGAGGACCGACGAGCCGTGCTCCTCCGCCGCGGCCAGCAGCGACCGCGTGAACGAGCCGGGCCTCGAACCGGCCGCGATGCTCCAGGCATCCTCCTCGGCGCGGATCGCCGCCTCGAGCACCGCGCGTTGGTCGGCCAGTCCCGCGACCGGCCCCGATGGGGTCCGGAGCTCGGTCAGCGCCAGCCGGTTCTCGGTCAGCGTGCCGGTCTTGTCGGTCAGGATCAGGTCGACCGAGCCGAGCGTCTCCTGCGCGTTCAGGCGGCGCACGAGCACGCCGCGCCGGAGGAGGCGATACGCGCCCAGCCCGAGGATGACCGCGAGCAGCGCCGGCGGCTCCTCGGGGATGGCGGCGATCGCCGCGGTCACGCCCGCCATCAGGTTCTCGCCGATGGGGTTCCCCCGGTAGAACCCGAGTCCCGTCACGATAGCGATCAGCCCGATTGCCGCCACCACGAGGATCCGGACCAGTCGGTCGAGCTCGCGCTGGAGGGGTGAGCGCCGGCGCTCGGTGGCGGCGAGCGTGCGCGAGATCTTGCCGAACTCCGTGGCCAGGCCCGTGGCGACGACGATGCCCTCGCCCCGGCCGCTCACGACGCTCGTGCCCGCGTACGCGATCGAGCGCCGGTCGGCGAGCGTCGTCCTGTCGTCGTCGGGCTCGACGGCGCCCGGCTCCGGGAGCGACTCGCCGGTGAGCGAGCTGCGGTCGAGGGCGAGCCCCTCGACGCGCCACAGCCGCAGGTCGGCCGGCACGATGTCGCCGACCCGGACCAGGACGATGTCGCCGACGACGAGCGAGGCCGAGGGGATGTCGTCCACGTTCCCCTCCCGCCGGACGCGCGCGTTCGGGGCCGTCGCGGCGCGCAGCGTCTCGAGCGCATGCTCGGAGCGGAACTCCGTCACCACGCCCGCGGCGACGATCGGCACGACCATGAACAGGACGAACGCGCCGTCCGCGACGTGGCCGAGGGCGATCGCGAGCGCGCCGGCGAGGATGAGCAGGAGGATGAACGGCTCCGTCGCGCCCCGCCAGATCGTCCGCAGGAGCGACGGGCGCCGGACCGGCTCGAGCTCGTTCGGCCCGTGGAGCGCGAGCCGCCGCGCGGCCTCCACGAGGTTGAGCCCGCTCGCGGGGTCTACGTTCAGCTGCTCGGCGATGCCCGTCGCGGTCGCGAGGTGGGGGTCGCGGACCGCCGGCGCCAGGCCGTCCTCGGCGGTGGCGCCGAGCGTCGAGCGGGCGTCGGGCCGCCTGGCTGGGTCGCCGACCGTCTGGCTCTCCGGGGCCTCGGGACGCTCGGTCCCGCTCCGCCCGGTCGCGAGATCGCGCGATCGCGGGCGGCGCCTGGGGACGCGCGCGCTCACATGCGCGCGGCCGCGAGGTGATCGAGCGCGCGGCCGAGCTCGGCCTCCGCCTCGGGCGACAGCGGCCCCTCGAGGATCGGCAGGTACAGATCCTCCTCGTCGAGGTGGGTCCGGAGCAGCACGTGGAGACGCAGCATGGCCCGCCGGAGGGAAAGCACGGAGTAACGGTCGAGGTCGCCCTCGGGCTGGTCCACGACGGCGCCGATCTGGTCCACGAGACGCCGCATGTCGTGGTGCTCGTGCGCCATCGGCGCGCCGGCCGGGTGCCCGGCCGTGATCCGCGAAAGCGTGGGGACGACAGCCACCTCGAGGGCGTCCATGTGCGGCAGGAGCGTCCCACGCAGACCGTCGAGGAGGTCCTTGAGATCGCCTTCCTCCGACAGCAGCCCCGGCGTGCCGAGGCTCTCGTCGTCGAGATTGCCGGCGAGGTCGTACAGGCGCTGGACGTAGCCGCGGAGCACGGCCTGATGCTGCCGCGAACCCGTGGTCAGATCATCCATGTCTTCTCTCCCGGGTGGATCCGGGACGCCGGATCCGAAACTGCGGGGTCCTGCCGACGACAGGTGGTGACGGCGGGGGTGACCGATCTGGCCGGCCTGACGACATTGTGACGAAGTGCACATCGGCTGGCACGGCGGCGCCGCACGAGATGGCGCATTGCGCTGTCGTCGCGAGGCTCAAGACGGCCTGCTGCGCGTCGGCATCGGCGATGCGGACGCCCCCGGGACCCGGACGGCGGGGGTCGAGTGGTTCGAGACGCTGTCGAGCACCGCGTGCAACTGGTGCTTCACCTGTTGCATCGGGAGTGCCTAGCGTCGAACCGGGTCGCCGCGTCGGCCCTGCCCGCCCGACTCGCCGCCCGCCTCGCAGAGTGCCGGGTCCACCGGGTAGCGGACCTCGGCCCGGTTCCGGGTGACGAGCGAGCTGCCCCTGACCTCGTCGGTGGTGGGGTCGATCGTGAGCCGCCACAACTCGTTCTCGCGGTGCACCGTGCCGTCCGCCTCGCGGACAAAGCGGTGGCCCCGTTCCTCGACGCGGTACCTCTCGGCCGACGCCCTGTCGCTCCGGACCTCGCCACGCAGGTCGTCGTCGGTCAGCCAGACGCGGAGTTGCAGCACGAGGTCCGACGGGTTGGCGATCCGCAGGTCCACGTAGTTGTAGAACACGGTCGCGCCGCTCCCGAACGGCTGGGTGCGGTCATCGTCCGGGAACAGGTCGGCCGCGTGGTGGTGGTGCTCGACGACCCGCGCCGGGGTCTGGAGCGCCATCCAGTACAGGAGGTTGGCGAGTTAGCACAGGCCGCCCCCGGTGCCCGACTCCGTGCCGCTCGGGCCGAGGACGAGCCCCTCGCCGTAGCCCCGCCGCGCCGAGGGGGCGCCCACCGCGCGCCAGAACGAGAACACCTCCCCCGGGCGGAGCAGCAGGCCGTCTATCGCCGCCGCCGCGAGGCGGAGGTTCGCGACCTTGCCCTCCTGAAGCGCCGGGTCGGTGGTCCCGAGGCGGCGGCGGAGCGGCGAGGCGTGCGCCGTGACGAGGACCCGCATCGGCTCCGCGCTGCGCGTGCTGGCGAATGGCGGCCGCCGAACAACGTCACCGAGCAGACGGGCGGCGCGCAACTCGGCCACGCGGGCCCGGA
>JAJXTS010000186.1 GCA_021783595.1 Chloroflexota bacterium
GACGGCAGCGACGCGCGGCGCGGGTGATCGGGGCCGGGATCCCCTCAGCGGGCCGGCGACTCGGCCGACGCCACCATCGTCCCCGCCTCGCCGGCCAGCATCGCCTCGGCGTCGGCCAGCGACCCGATCACCGCGAAGCCGCCGCCTGCCTCGGCGAACCGCTTCGCGGCGGCCACCTTGGGCCCCATCGAGCCCGCGGCGAACCGCGACGGGTCAAGGTCGCCGGGCGCGATCCGCCGGATCGGCGCCGCGTCGGGCGTCCCCCACCCCGCGTACACCGCGTCCACGTCGGTCAGCATGAGGAATGCGCCGGCGTGGAGGGACCCCGCCAGCAGGGCCCCCGCCAGGTCCTTGTCGATCACCGCCTCCACGCCGCCGTAGCCCCCGTGCCCGGCAACCACCGGGATCCCTCCGCCGCCGGCGCACACGACCAGGACGCCGTCCTCGACGAGCTGCTCGATGACCCCCAGCTCGAGGATCCGCCGCGGCTCCGGCGAGGGCACCACGCGCCGCCACTGGGGGCCGTCGGGCGCGATCGTCCACTCGCGCTCCGCCGCCAGCCTCTCCGCCTCCTCCCGTTCGTAGACGGGCCCGATCGGCTTGGTCGGGCGGAGGAACGCCGGGTCGTCGCGGGCCACCTCGATCCGGGTCAGCAGCGTGGCGATCCGCCGCCCGGGCAGCAGGTTGCCGAGTTCCTGCTCGAGCAGGTAGCCGATCATCCCCTCGCTCTCCGCGTCGAGGATGTCGAGGGGGTACGTCTCGGCCGGCAGGTAGGCCGCGTTCTGAAGCGCGAGCAGCCCCACCTGCGGCCCGTTGCCGTGGGTCAGGACCAGGTCGTGGCGGAGGGCGAGCGGCACCAGGGCCCGTGCCGCGACCGCGACGTTCTCGCGCTGGTTCTGCGCGGTGAGCGGCTGTCCCCGGCGGAGCAGTGCGTTGCCGCCGAGGGCGGCGACGACGCGCATCAGCCCGCCTCGGGTCGCGCCAGGGTCGCCACCAGGACGGCTTTGATCGTGTGCATCCGGTTCTCGGCCTGATCGAACACCACCGACGCCCTCGACTCGAAGACCTCGTCGGTGACCTCCATGGCCTCGAGCCCGTAGCGCTCGTGCATCGTGCGGCCCACCTCGGTCTCGAGGTCGTGGAACGCCGGCAGGCAGTGCATGAACCGCACGTCGGGGTTGCCGGTGGCGCGCAGCATCGCCGCGTCCACCTGGTACGGCCGGAGCATCTCGACCCGCTCGTCCCAGACGGACTCGGGCTCCCCCATCGAGACCCAGACGTCCGTGTAGATCACATCCGCGCCCCGCACGCCCTCCTCGACGTCCTCGGTCACCGAGATCCGGGCGCCGCTCCGCTCGGCGATCGCGAGCGCGGGCTCGAGGAAGTCGTCGCGCGGCCAGACCGGCAGCGGCGCCACGATCCTCAGGTCCATGCCCATGGCCGCCGCGCCGAGCAGCCACTCGTCGCCCATGTTGCTGTGCGCGTCGCCCACGTAGGCCACCGCCACGCCGGCCAGGGGTTTGCTCACCCGCTCGCGGATCGTGAGCAGGTCGGCCAGGATCTGGGTGGGGTGGTCCTCGTCGGTGAGGCCGTTGTAGACCGGCACGCCGGCGTTCGCGGCGAGCACCTCGACATCGGCCTGGCGGAACCCCCGGAACTCGATCGCGTCGTACACGCGGCCGAGCACCCGCGCGGTGTCCCTGACCGATTCCTTCTTGCCGACGTGGCTGCCGGACGGGCCGAAGTAGGTCACGTGCATGCCCTGGTCGAAGGCGGCCACCTCGAACCCGATGCGGGTGCGCGTCGAGTCCTTCTCGAAGATGAGCGCGATCGAGCGGCCCGCGAGCCGCTGGACCTCGCGGCGCTCGCGCTTCTCCGCCTTGAGCCGCGCCGCCAGGCCCAGGAGGTACTCGATCTCCGCCGCGGAGTAGTCGCGGAGGGTGAGGAACGAGCGGCCCGCCAGCGGGGACGGATGGTCGAAGTCCATCGCCGGTCTCCGGAACGTGCCACAGCCGACGCGGGCACCGCGGGCGCGCCGTGGCGGCAACCCGCAGCGGTGTGGCCCCGAATGTGCGACCGCGACGGGCGGGCTGTCATGGTCGCTTCGGCCCGTTGCGGGCGGGCGAAGGGAGACTAGACCAGCTCCACGTCCAGCTCGTCGGCTCTGGTGGCGCCGCCTCGCGCCTGCGGCAGCGCCACCAGGCCGATCGCCGAGGTGATGGCGATCGCGATCGCGAACGCTGGGGCGAGGCCGGGGCTGACGACCAGGAAGTGCACGGGCAGGTAGAACGCAACCGTCCCGGGCAGGCCGATGAGCGCCCCGCGCAGGACGCCGATCGCGGCCGGGCGGCCGTCGTGGAGGAAGGCGAACACCGACAGCACCGAGACGTACACGGGGAAGGTGGTGACGATCCCCGACACCGTCGGGCCGAGCAGCGGGGCCACCGTGGTCAGCCCCACGACCAGCGCCGTCCCCACGACGATCCGCGCCGGCAGGTCCCACGCCGGGTGGCGCCCCGACGACGGCCCGCCCGTGGACGGCGGCAGCACCCGCAGCGTGCCGAGGATCGCCAGCACGACGAGGAGCGCGAGCAGCAGCTCCGGCCAGCCGGCGACCTCCTGCAGCGCGACCGCCGCGATGACGTAGGCGGCCGTCGCGGCGACGAGGGCGGCCGCCGGGCCGCGTCTCGAGGCGGCCGCGAAGCCGAGGCTGTAGGCGACGATCGCGCCCAGCCCGAGGGTGGTGCCCACGGCCGCGCCGGCCGCAAACGCGGTCCCGTGGTCGAGCGCCACGAAGAACAGGACCGGCCCGGAGGTGAGCGGCAGGGCCACGATCCAGCCCGCGACCGCCGGGCCCCAGCGCCGGGCGGCCAAGCTCGCGCCGCCGATCAGGAGCGGGGTCAGCGTGAGCTTGAGAAGGAGCAGCGCCACGGGGCCACGATACCGGCAGCCGCCGGAACGCGACGGCCGGGGTCAGTCCAGCGAGACGGTCTGGTCCCAGGCGGGCACGTCCACCGCCAGCCCCAGCGCCGCCACCTTGGGGGCGAGGGCCTGCTGCGCGGGCGGGTCGCCGTGGACGAGGTAGACGCGGGACGGGACGCCCGGGTCGCCCGGCCGGCGACCGCGGATGAACCCCCCGAGCCAGGCGAGGAGCTCGGGCTCGTCCGCGTGCGCGGAGAACCCGTCGAGCGATCGGATGGTCGCCCGCACCGGCATCTCCCGCCCGTCGATCCGCGCGGTGGGGACGCCCCGGACGAGGTGGCCGCCGAGCGTGCCCTCGCCCTGGTAGCCGACGAACAGGATGGTGGCCGACGGGTCGTCGATCAGCCGCGAGGCGTGGCCCACGGACCGGCCGCCGGTGAGCATGCCGTTCGAGGCGATCACCACGTACGGCGGCGGCGTGCGCTCGATCCGCTCGGAGTCTTGGACATTGCGGGTCACGTGCTGGCCCGGGTAGTCAAGCGGGTCCTCGCGGGCGCGCAGGAGCGCCGCGGTCTCCTCGTCGTACGCCTCGGGGTGGCTGCGGTAGACGTCCGAGGCGGACTTGGCCATCGGCGAGTCCAGGAACAGCGGCAGCTGCGGGATGCGGCCGGCGTCCACGAGCCGGTGGAGCTCCCACACCAGTTCCTGCGTGCGGCCGATCGCGAACGACGGGATGAGCAGCACGCCCTTGCGGGCGGCCGTCTCGCGCACGGTGTCGGCGAGGACCGCGATGGACTTCTCCGCCGCCTCGTGCTCGCGTCCGCCGTACGTGCTCTCGCACACCACGAAGTCCGCCGCGTCCACCGGCGTCGGGTCGCGCAGGATGGGCGTGCCCGGCCGGCCCAGGTCGCCCGAGAACACGACGACGGTGTCACGGCCGCCGCCCGGGCGGACGAGGCGCATGCGGACCAGCGCGGAGCCCAGGATGTGCCCGGCGTCGAGCAGCGTGATGTGGACGCCCTGGGCGACCTCGGTCTCGGCGCCGTACGGGACCGGCGCGAAGCGCGCGATGGCGGCCTCCGCGTCGTCCTCCGTGTACAGCGGCTCGTCGAAGCCGAGGTCCACCTCCGGGCCAGAGGCGCGCAGGATGTCCTCCGGGTCGGGGCCGCCGGGACTCTCCGCGCCCTCCGCGGCCAGCCCCACGGCCGCGTCGAACAGCCGCTCCTCGCGCCGCTCGGCGGCCGCGGCGCGGGACGGGTCGTGGCGCTCGCGGCGGGCGGCGCGCTTGGCGAACTCGGTCTGGAGCTTCGCGGAGTCCAGCAGCACCAGCCGGGCCAGCTCGGCCGTGGCGGAGGTGCACACGATCCGGCCGCGGAACCCCTCGCGGACCAGCAGCGGAAGCAGGCCGCAGTGGTCGAGGTGCGCGTGGGTGAGGACCACGGTGTCGAGCGTCCCTGGGTCCACGCCCAGCGGGACGCGGTTCCGGACGCTCTCGTCCGGGCCGCCCTGGAACATGCCGCAGTCCACCAGGACCTTGGCTCGGCCGGTGTCCACGAGATGGCGGGACCCGGTCACCGTCCGGGCGCCGCCGAGGAATGTGAGCTCCATGGAGCGATCGTCGCACAGCGGGGCATTCGGTGCGCCCCGCGCTCGCGTCGGTCGCGACACCGCCGGTTCCGCCGGGCCGGCCGGCGCGGCTCGCCGCTACCATCGGGGCGTGCCGCGCGCCACGACCGCCGACCGGGCCACCCTGGCCCACGCCCCGAGCGACCG
>JAJXTS010000187.1 GCA_021783595.1 Chloroflexota bacterium
CGGCGCCGGACGCGCGCGCGGCGGCCCCGTGCCAGCGGGCGTGGGCGGCGGCGATCAGCGCGGCGGCCAGCTCCTCGCCGGCGGTGAGGCGCGTCGCGTGCTGCTCGGCCAGCTGGCCGAGGCGGCGGGCCTGCGGCCGCAGCTCGGCGAGGATGTCCTCGACCCGCGCGAGGTTCGCCTCGGCCTCGGCGAGCTGCTCCTCTGCCTTGCGCCGCCGGCGCTCGTGGCGGCGGACACCGGCCACCTCCTCGAACAGGGGCCGACGCTCCTCCGGACGCAGGGCGAGGGCCTGGTCCACCATCCCCTGCCCGATGAACAGGAAGGCGTTCTCGGCCAGGTTGGCGGTGTCGAGCAGGTCCTGGAGGTCTCGGAGGCGCACGCGCTGCCGGTTCAGCAGGTAGTCGTTCTCGCCCGACCGGTAGAGGCGCCGGCCAAGCTCGACGACGGCGTACTCGACGGGGAGGAGCGCGTCGCCGTTGTCGAGGACCAGCGTGACGTCCGCCATGCCCTGCGCCGACCGCCGCTCGGAGCCCGCCCAGATGACGTCCTCGCTCTTGCGGATCCGGAGCGAGCGGCCCTGCTCGCCCAGCGACCAGCGCAGGGCGTCGGCGAGATTGGACTTGCCCGACCCGTTGGGCCCAACGACGGCCGAGATTCCGGGGCCGAACTCGACCAGCGTGCGCTCGGCGAAGGACTTGAAGCCCTGGATCCGAAGCCCCAGCAGCCGTGCCGGAGCGCTCACGAGGGGGTGTCGGCGCCAGGCTCGGGGTCGCTCCCTGCAAGCGGCGAGGGGTCGTTGCCCGCCGCGTCCTCGCTGGCAGCGTCGGCGTCGTCGGCGGCCGCGTCGGCGTCGGCCGCGTCGGCGTCCTCGGAGGCAAGCGGCCGGGCGTGACGAGCGGCCTTGGCGGCGACCCGCTCACGGCGGATCGCCTCCAGCGCCTCGGCGGCGGCCTGGGTCTCGGCAATCCGGCGCGAGGTGCCCTCGCCCGCGCCCAGGACACGGCCGCCCACCTCCACCTCGATCCGGAAGTGCTTCTCGTGGTCGGGGCCGACCGCCTCCACCAACCGGTAGAGCGGCCTGTCCCCCGACGTCCGCTGCGTGTGCTCCTGGAGCCGGCTCTTGGGGCTCTTGAGCGACGTCAGGGCGACATCCGCCGTGAGCTCCTCGGCGGCGCGCTCGCGGATCCAGTCCCGGGCCGCGTCCCAGCCCAGGTCAAGGTAGATGGCTCCCACGAGCGCCTCGAAGGCCGACGCGAGCAGGGACGGGCGGACCCGGCCGCCACGCTGCGCCTCGCCCTCCCCGAGCAACAGGAACTGACCCAGCTCCAGCCGCACCGCGAGCCGGGCGAGGCCAGGGGTGCTGACGATGGCGGCACGCCGGGCCGACAGGACGCCCTCGTCGTCCGACGGGTGCCGCCGGTAGAGGTCGTCGGACACGGCCAGGCTCACCACGGCGTCCCCGAGGAACTCGAGGCGCTCGTTGTGCCCCAGCGCGGAATCCGGGTGCTCGTGAAGCCAGCTGCTGTGGATCAGGGCCTGCGCATACAGGTCCGGGTCACGAGCCGGCAGGGCCAGCCGCTCGATGAGCGCCTCGGCCGGGTGCATGGCGCCTCGGCCGACAGGATCAGGCGGCGCGCTCGTCGATGTAGTCGACGGCATCCTGGACGGTGCGGATCTTCTCGGCGTCCTCGTCCGAGATCTCCGTCCCGAACTCTTCCTCGAGGCTCATGATGAGCTCGACGAGATCCAGGGAATCGGCGTTGAGGTCGTCCACGAAGGACGCCTCGGGCGTCACCTCTGACTCGTCCACCCCGAGCTGCTCGACAACGATCTTCTTGAGCCGATCGTACGTCGTGGCCACTGGCTCCTCCTGGTTTCGGCGGATCATCGCCTGCTTGCGTTGAGATCACGGGCCACTCGGCCCAACACGCCGTTGACCAGCCGCCGCATCGGCTCACCCGAGTACGTGCGGGCCAGCTCGACCCATTCAGCGATCGCCACCCGGGCCGGCGTCGCGGGGGAGTGTAGCACCTCGCACAGGCCGCAACGGAGCAATGCCCGGTCCATCCGGGCGAGCGAGACGACCGGGTATTGGGGGGCGACGGCGGCGATCCGGGTGTCGATCGTGTCCCGGTGCTCGGTGACGCAAGCCACCAGCGCGCGGGCCGTGGCCGCGACCTCGGCGTCCTGCTCAAGCGCCAGGTGGCGCTCGAGGACGGTCTCGGCGGTGCGCTGGCCGAACTCGGCCTCGAACACGGACGCGAGCGCCAGCCGACGTCCCGCCCGGCGGCTCCGGACCAGCTCCTCGCTCGGGCGACCCCGCCGAGGGCGCCTCGGCTCAGACCCCGACACCGTCCACCAGCACGGTGACCCCGCCGATCTCCATGCCGAGCAGCCGCTCAACGGCCGACGCGGCCGCCGCGCGCACCTGGGCGGTCAGCGGGACCAGTCGCTGTCGCGGGCGCGCGACGACCCAGATGGTGACGTGGACCCGACCGTCCCTGACCCGGATCCGCACGGGGGAACCGCCGACCCAGCCCCGCCAGCGAGGACCGCCGCGGCCGACGCGGAGGACGCCTGGCACCTCGAGGGCGGCCAGACGCACGGTCTCGCGGATGACACCGGGTCCCACCGTGAGGGCCTCCATGGTCAGCTGACCTCCGTGCCGCCGAGCGTGTCGTTGCTGCCGGCCGGGGCCGGCGCGGTCTCGGACAGCCCCAGGTAGCGCGCGATCTCGGCGTTCACGCCCTCGCGGACGGCCTTCGCGGTGGTCTCCAGCGCGTACCAGACCATCCGCCGCTTGGCGTTCCCGTGGGTGATGACCATGGTGCCGTTGACGCCGAGCAGGGTGGTGCCGCCCACCATCTCGTGGTCGAACTTGACGCGGATCCGCGAGATCGAGGGGCGCATCAGCAGGCCGGCGACCTTGCCGCGCAGACTTCCGTAGAACTCGGCGCGGAGGAGGTCGAAGATGTAGCTCGCCAGGCCCTCGAAGAACTTGATGACGACGTTCCCGACGACGGCGTCGCAGACCACCACGTCGGCCGCGAATCGGGTCAGGTCTCGACCCTCGACGTTGCCGATGAAGTTGAGGTCGGTCTGGTCGATCAGCTCGGTCGCCTTGACGATGCGGGCGTCGCCCTTGCCCTTCTCCTCGCCGATGGACAGCAGCGCCACGCGCGGGTTCGGGATCCCCATGACGCGCTCGGCGAAGATCGAGCCCATGCGGGCGTACTGCGCCAGGTTCTCCGCGGTGGAGTCCGGGTTGGCACCGATGTCGAGCAGCAGGAACGGCTCGCCGCCGGGCAGCTGGACCGCGAGCGGCGGCCGGTCGATGCCCGGCAGCATGCCCAGGATCAGGACGCCGGCCGCCATGCCCGCGCCGGTGTGGCCCGCGGTGACCACCCCGTCCGCCTCACCGCCTCTGACCAACTCGGTGGCGATGCGGATCGACGACTGCTTCTTCCTGGCGAGGGCGCGTGCCGGATGCTCCTCCATGCCCACGATTTCCGGGGCGTGGACGAAGCTCACGTTGGCAGGGGCGTCGCCTGCGAGCCGTCGGACCAGAGGCTCGTCGCCAACGAGGATGACCCGATCCGCAGGGTGCTCGCGCGCCCACTTGACTGCGCCTGGGACCACCTCGGGCGCGCCGAAATCCCCGCCCATGGCGTCAACCGCGATGCGGACGCTGCCTCTGGCGGTGGTGGCCGGATCGGGCGCCTCGGCCACGCTCATGACACGGCTACGAGTTGTCGCCGCCCTCGGAGCCCGGCGCCTTGGGCACGACCGCCTGGCGGCCGTTGTACCAGCCGCAGGCGGGGCACACCCGGTGCGGCAGCTTCTGCTCGTGGCAATGCGGGCACTCGACGAGCTGCGGCAGGGTGAGTGCGTGGTGGCTCCGCCGGTCCATCTGCCGGGCGTGAGCGACCTTTCGCTTCGGAACACCCATGTCGGTCTACGCTCCTGTTGCGGCTCATCCCGCGGGACGGCCCCGCGATGGTGTCTGGTTGTCGCGCCCGCCGCCCGGGCACGCTGACGCGCCGCCGCGGAAACTGGGCTGATGCGGGAGTGTAGCGGGTCCGGGCCATGCCCGTCGAACGGGTGTCCGCGGACATGCTCGCGTGCTCCGGGCCGCGAGCGGCGCCACGCGCCAGGCCCCGCCCCTGGCGGTCAGCTGTCCGCCTGGCCCTCGTCGCCCGCCGGGCGGAAGCCCAGCAGCGCCTCCAGCCGCGGATCTACCGGTCCCTCGACATGGCCGTGGCCAGGCTCGAGGCGGGCGCCGCACTCCTCGCACAGGCCAAGACAGCCGGGCTCGCAGAGCGGCGCGATCGGCTCCTGGAGGCTGATCGCCTCGATGACGAGCGGCCGCAGCTCGAGCTCGTGGTGGTCGGTCAGGCGGGGCGTCTCGGGATCCTCGCCCTCCTCGAGCGCCACCGGCAGCCCGCTCGCCAGGTCGATGGTTGGCAGGACCTCCTCGGCGAGCCGGACGCGGACCTCGGTGATCGCGGGCCGGAGGCATCGTGCGCACTCGCCGTCGAGCGCGGTCCGAAGGTCCGTCTCCACCACCAGGCCGCGGTTCGTCCGGAGCAGCCGCACGCCGCCCGAGACG
>JAJXTS010000188.1 GCA_021783595.1 Chloroflexota bacterium
AGCGCGGCGTGGCCGATGCCGGCCCGCGAGAGGGCGACGACCAGGGCCTCGCCTGCCGCGTCCTCGCCGATCCGCCCCACGAGCTCCACGCGCGCGCCGCGCGCCGCGGCGGCCAGCGCGATACCGCATGCCCGGCCGGCCGGGGACGGGGAGGGCGCCAGGCGCCAGGCGGGGATCCCGAGGATGACAATCACCCGGCCAGCCTACACGGCCGCGGGCCGCGGCGCGACGTCGGGCCGGCGCGATGTCCGGCCGGGGGACAGCGACGGAGCCGGGTCGCGCCACCGCATCCTCGCGCCACGGCGGCGCGGCACCCGTGCCGGCACCGCGTGCCGATCAGGGCTCGGGCGACCGCGTCGGCTCGGGCGACGCGCTGGGGCTGGGGGTGGGCGACGCGCCCGCCTGCTCCTCGCCGCCGTCCGAGGGACCCGTCGTCTGCGCCGGCCCCGAGCTCTGCTCCGGGCGCGGCGTGGCGCTCGGGCTCGACCCGCTCCTCGCGCCGCCGTCACCCCCGGAGGCCTCGCCGCCGCCCGGCTGCCGCGTCTCGGTGCCGCCGCTCGCGGTCGTGCCGTCGGAGGGCTCGCGGCTCGAGCCCGGGCCGCTCGGCTCGGCGGCCTCCGACGCGCCGGGCGCCTCCGACGCGTCCGACGACCCGTCGTCGGGCCCGGCCGACGTGACAGCTCCGGGCACGGCCGTGTCGCCGGGAACCGGCGTGGGCAGGCCGGAGGCCCCGGGCGAGGAGACCACCACGGGGGTCGGCCCGCCCAGGCGACCGTCGAACAGGCCGAGCGCCCCGGCCGTCCCGGCCGCCACGGCGGTCGCCGACAGCGTGGCCGCAGCCACCAGCGCGATGGCCTGCGCCCGGGCCACCGCCGGGAAGCCGTGCCCGAAAGCCACTCGGACCGCGTCCCGCAGCGACCCGAGGAGCGCCCCCGCCGACAGTCGTCGCACCGCTGCCTCGGCCGCCAGCACCGGCGCCGGCGCCGGCTCGGCCTCCACCGCCGCCATCACGCGGTCGGTGAAGTGCGGCCCGGGCCGGGCCGTGCCTCGGGCGGCGGTCGCCTCGACGTCCCGGGCGGCGGACGTAAGGCCGGCAAGGTCGTCGGGCGACAGGGGCAGCCCGCCGAGCTCGGCCGCGGAGAAGGGCCTCGGGCCCCGGCCCGGATGCTGCGCGGTCATCGGTCCCGGTCCTCGAGGGCGGCGCGCAGGCGCGAGAGGCCGCGGCGAAGGTGGGTCTTCACGGTGCCGAGCGGCCGGTCGGTCACGTCGGCGATCTCCTGGAGCGACCGGTCGCCGAAGAACCGCAGGGCGACCACCTCGCGGTAGGGCTCGTCGAGCGAGGCCACGGCCGCGCGGACGCGGGCGTCCTGCTCGGCCCGGATCACGGAGTGCGCGGGATCGACCGCGTCGCTGGCGCCGGAGGTGCGGAACCGCTCCTGGCCGGGCTGGTCAGCATCGGCGGCCACGGGGTCCAGCCACACCACCTGCTTCCGCCGGCCAGCGCTGCGGAGCGCCAGCCGGACGGCGATGCGGGCCAGCCACGCGCCGAACGCGCCCTCGGCACGCCACGTGCCGAGCGAGCGATATGCGATCACGAAGGCCTCCTGGGCCACGTCCTCTGCCTCGGAGTGGTCGCCGAGGATCCGCGCGCAGGCGGCCACCACCGAGGCGCTCTCCCGCTCCACGAGTTGACGGTACGCGTCCCGGTCCCCCGCCAGCACCGCGTCGACAATCGTGCGGTCATCGCTCCCGGCCCCGGCCTCGAGGGCGACACCCAAGCTCCAGTCCGTGGATCCGTCCTCCGCGCTGCGTCGGATACCGGTCCGCTGTCGGCCGGCCCTGGCCCGTCCCGCATCCGCCGCCATTGTCGCGGACGCCGGGCGAACCCACCGCAGAGCTGAGGTCATCGGCTCGGGGGTCTGCCCAGGTGAGCTCAGTCGCCGCCTCCCGTGCTGCTGCCGCCGCCGTCGCCGCTCTGGGTTCCGCCCTGGTCCTCACCGGTGCCATCGTGGGCGCCGGAGGAGTCCCCTTGCAGCGTCCCGGCACCGGTCGACGTCGGCTCGGCGGTCTTCGCCGGCTCGGCCGGCTCGGCGGTCTCGGCCGGCTCGGCGGTCTCGGCCGGCTCGGCGGTCTCGGCCGGCTCGGCGGTCTCGGCCGGCTCGGCGGTCTCGGCCGGCTCCGCGGTCTCGGCCGGGTCGGCGGCCTTCGCCGTCTCGGTCGGCTCGGGCGTCTCGGCCGGGTCGGAGATGCTCGCGGGCCCAGCGGTCTCGATCGGGGTGGCCGTCGGGGTCGCCGTCGGCTCGCCGGTCTCCCCCAACTCGGCGGCGGCCGAGCGCGTCTCCGCGGCGGACCGCGTGAGGGTGGGGCCAGCCCCGCTCGCGAGCACGGCCCCGGCCACCAGCAGCAGGGCGGCGGTCGAGGCTCCCGCGGAGCGGAGGACGGTGTTGGGACGCACAGGCTGCCTCCAGGTAGGGACTCCCGCGGTGCCGTGGTGGCGCCGCTTCAGCTCTCCTGAGGCCAGTCGGGCCCATTAGGTTTCAGCGGCGAGAGCGGACGGGCTCAACTCGCCCACCGACGCCGCGCTCCCCGAGGCACCCGGCACGGTCAGGGCGACGTCATCGCCGACCGCCGGTGCCGCGGCCCCGGCAGGATGGACAGCGAGAAGGGCGTCCGGCTCGTCGGCAGGAACCCTCCGAGAGGGCGAGCGGCCTCATGCTCGTCGCCCCGCCCTGTCTCACCGCCCAGGCGTTCGCGCGACCCGGGCGGTAGCGGCCCGCCCCCCCCTGCGAGAGGGCGCCAGGGAGCGCCCACGCCCAGCCCGAGGCCACCTCGGACGGCCACCCTCAGGCTCCGGCGTCGGCCCTCAGGCTCCGGCGCCGGCGCCCGCCTCGTCGAGCACGACGTCCACCGGGGCGATCCCCGACGCCTCGAGGTCCGCGCCGAACTGGTCGTGGTCGCCCACCAGCACGATCGCGCACCGCTCCGGGTGAACGTGCTCGCGCGCGACGCGCAGGACATCGTCGGCCGTGACGGCCTCGATGGCCGGCCGGTACCGGGCGAGCTCGTCGTCGGGCAGGTCGTGGACGAACAGCCCGGCCAGCGAGCCCGCCACGGGTCCCGGCGTCTCGAACCGCAGCGGGAACACGCCCACGAGGTAGTTCTGGGCGGCGGCCAGCTCGTCCGGGGTGACGGGAGCCTCGCGGATCCGCTCCAGCTCGGCCAGGAACTCGCGGATCGAGGGCACCGTCACCTCGGTGTTGACCGCCGCGCGTGCGGAGAACGGCCCGGCCGCGCGCCGGAGGTCGAACCCCGCGTAGGCGCCGTACGTGTAGCCCTTCGCCTCGCGCAGGTTGGCCATGAGCCGGGAGTTGAACAGCCCGCCCAGGACCATGCTCATGACGGCCACGGCGTAGTAGTCGGGGTGGCGGCGCGGCAGGCCGGGGTGGCCGATGCGGATCTCCGACTGCACGGAGCCCGGCCGGTGGACGACGCGAACGAACCGGTCCGCCACCGCGCTCGACGCGTCCGGCACCGGCGCGTCGGTCTGGCCGCCCTCCCAGTCGCCCAACAGCCGGCCCGCCATGGCGACCACGGCAGCGGGATCGACGTCGCCCGCCACCACGAGCGCAGCCCCGGCGGGGCCGTAGGCGCGGTCGTGGACCGAGCGCAGCTCGACCGGCGTCAGGCGCGCGACGGTCTCGGCCGTGCCGCCCGACGGCCGGCGATATGGCGAGCTCGCGGCGTAGATGGACGAGACGAACGCCTCCTCGGCGCGGCGCCGCGGGTCCGCCTTGGCTTGGATCAGGTCGTTGAGGCGCTCGTCGCGCATCCGCTCGACCTCGGACGCCGGGAACGAGGGACGGCGCACCACCTCGGCGAGCAGCTCCAGGGCGGGCTCCAGCCGCGAGGCCGGCACGTCGAGGCCCGCGGAGACCGCGTCCCAGCCCGCCTCCGCGTGCATCGACGCGCCCAGCCGCTCGAACGCCTCGGTCAGCGCGATCGCGTCGCGGACCTCGGTGCCCTCGGTGAGGCCGCGGGCCGCGAGCACCGACGCCCCGGCGACCTCGTCGGGCTCGTCCGCGGCGCCGCTGCGGAACGCAAGCGTGGCGGCCACGAGCTCGCGGCCGGCCATCGGCGTGACCACCACGCGCAGGCCGTTCGCCAGCTCCGCCCGGAACGTTTCCGGGAACTCGTACCGGCGCGGCACGCCCGGGACCGGGCGCTCCGCGATGATGCCGTCGCGCGGGCTCATGCCGCCGCCTCCCCTTCGTCACCCTGGGTCGCGACGTCGCCCGGCCCGGGCGAGGCCGCCTCGCCTTCGGCCGCCCCCTCCGGGCCGGCGACCGGCAGGTACGTGAGCACGACCCGGTTGTCCTGCCGGCAGACCTCGGCAGCCGCGGCCCGGACCTGCTCTGCGGTGACCGAGAGGTACCGCCCCAGGATCGTGTTGACCATCCCCGGGTCGTCGAACAGCGTCGCGTACATCGAGAGGCGGTCGGCCCGCTCCTCGACCCGCGCCAGCGCGCCGAGCTCGTCGGCCTCCGTCAGCGCCCGGGCGCGGACCATCTCGTCCTCGCTCGGCGGCTCGGCGGCCAGCT
>JAJXTS010000189.1 GCA_021783595.1 Chloroflexota bacterium
GTCGCCGCGGCGGCCGGCCGGCGCCGGGCACTTGGCGCAGATGGTCCACAATGGCGTGGATGACGGCCTGACGGCCGCCGATGCGGAGGGCCGCGACATCCTCAACCACACCCGCGCCCACGCCCACGCCCACGCCGGACGCCGCCACCGCGAGACGAGTGCCGAGGTCCCGCGCCGGGCCGGCGCCGCCTGCCGGGGGACCGGGGGCCTTCGCGGACCGGGCGGCGCCGGCGATGCGGTCGGGGTTCGGCGGGCGCGGGGAGCGAGGAGCTGATGACGCATGGCTGATCCGCAGGCTCGGGGGGCCTCCGAGCCGCCTGCGCGCTCCGACGCGTTCGTCTTCTTCGGCGCCACCGGCGACCTCGCCTTCAAGCAGATCTTCCCCGCGCTCGCCGCCCTCGTCAGCGAGGAGGGCTTCGACCTGCCGATCATCGGCGTGGCGCGGTCGGGCGACCTCGAGAGCCTCAGGGACCGCGCGCGAGCGAGCCTCCTCGCGCACGGCTTCACGGATCCGGCCGCCACGACCGCCCTGACCAACCAGCTCGGCTTCGTGAAGGGCTCCGACGACGATGCCGGGACGTTCCACGCGCTCCGCCAGGCGCTCGGGGGAGCCCGGCACCCGCTCCACTACCTGGCGGTGCCCCCGATGCTCTTCGGGGCGGTGGTCGACAACCTGGCGGCGTCGGGCTGCGCCGATGGCGCGAGGATCATCGTCGAGAAGCCGTTCGGGCACGACCTCGCCTCCGCGACGGCCCTCAACCGCACCGTCGGAACGGCCTTCGCCGAGCGGGACGTCTTCCGGATCGACCACTACCTGGGCAAGGAGCCGGTCCAGAACCTGCTCTACTTCCGCTTCGCCAACTCGTTCCTCGAGCCGATCTGGAACCGCGACCACGTCTCGTCCGTGCAGATCAACATGGCCGAGGCGTTCGACGTCGCGGACCGCGGCGCCTTCTACGAGCAGGCCGGCGCCATCCGCGACGTCGTCCAGAACCACCTGCTCCAGGTCGTGAGCCTGCTCGCCATGGAGCCCCCGTCCGGTGCCTCGCCCGAGGCGGTCCGCAACGAGCAGTTCAAGGTCCTGGACTCGATCCGCCCGCTCCGCCCGAGCGATGTCGTCCGCGGCCAGTACCGCGGCTACCGAGACGTCCCGGGCGTCGCGCCCGAGTCGAACGTCGAGACGTTCGCCGCGCTCCGGCTGAGCGTGGACACCTGGCGCTGGGCCGGCGTGCCGTTCTACATCCGGACCGGCAAGGCCCTGCCGGTGACCGCGACCGAGGTTCGGGTCCTGCTGCGCCGGCCGCCGACGCCCGCCTTCGGCGAGGCGGAGCCGCGCGACGCCGACGACTTCCGCTTCCGTCTCTCGCCCGACATGTCGATCTCGCTCCGGACGAGGGCCAAGCGGCCCGGCGAGGCGATGGTCGGCGAACCCGTCGAGCTCTACGCCGCGCACCACAGCGGGTCGGAGCGGCCGCCCTACCAGCGCCTGGTCGGCGATGCGGTGCGCGGCGACCAGGCGCTGTTCGCCCGCGAGGACTCGGTCGAGGCCGCCTGGCGGATCGTCGACGGCGTGCTCGGCGTCGAGGCCCCGCCCCATCCGTACGAGCCCGGGACGTGGGGGCCCGCGGAATCCTCGGGCGTGCTCCAGCGCGGCGACCGCTGGCACGATCCGGTGGTCGCGTGAGCGCGGGCAACGGCCCCGACGCCCCCGGCGCCCCCGGGCTCGCCCCGACCTGGTCGAGCAGCGACAAGGACGCCATCGGGACGTCGCACTACTCGAGCCGCGTCTGGTTCACCGTGGGGCGCGGGATCCTGAACGAGGTCTACTGGCCGCACGTGGACCGCCCGCAGGTCCGGGACCTGGGCTTCATCGTCGCCGACGGCGCGGGCTTCTGGAGCGAGGTCAAGCGCGACGCGGCGCACGAGGTCCGCCACGCCGAGCACGGCGCGCCCGCGATCACCGCGGTGCACCGCCACCCGGCCTACCGCCTCACCCTGCGCATCTGCGCCGACGACCACGCCGACGTGGTCCGGATCGAGGCCCGGCTCGAGGACCTCCGCGACGGCGGCGGCCCCGGGCCGGCGCACCCGCCGCTGCGGCTGTACCCGCTCCTCGCGCCGCACCTCGGGTTCACGGGCCTCCACGGCAGCGCCTGGGCGGGCGCCTACAAGGGCCGCCCGATGCTCTTCGCGCAGGACGGCCCGTGGGCACTGGCGCTGGCGTCGGACCCGAGCCCGCTTCGCCAGGGCGTCGGGTATGTCGGCGTGTCGGACGGCTGGCAGGACTTCGCCGCGAACGGCCGGATGAGCTGGGAGCACCCGCAGGCGGGCCCCGGCAACGTGGCGGGGATGACCGAGCTCGCGCTGGACGGCGGCGCGGCCCAGCTCGCCCTGGCGTTCGGCGCCCGGCCCGAGGAGGCCGCGCTCGAGGCGTCGGCCGCGCTCGCGAGCCCGTTCGAGAGCGCGTGGCAGGAGTACCTCGGCAACTGGGACGCGTACCTCCGGACGGTGGTGGAGCCGCCCGCCGGCCTCGCCCCGGACGAGCGCGACCTGTACCTCACCTCCGCGACCGTGCTCCGGTCGCACCAGGACCGGACGCTTCCCGGCGCGACCGTGGCCAGCCTGTCCGTTCCCTGGGGCAACACCCGCAACGACGTCGGCGGCTACCACCTCGTCTGGTCGCGCGACCTCGTCGAGTCGGCGGGCGCCTTCGTCGCGCTGGGCGCCGTGGCCACGGCACGCCGCACCCTCGCCTACCTCGTCGCGTCCCAGGAGCCGGACGGCCACTGGCCCCAGAACCAGTGGGTGGACGGGATGCCCTACTGGAACGGCATGCAGCTTGACGAGGCGGCGTACCCCATCCTGCTCGCCGGAGCCCTCCGGACGGGTGCCGCCCACATGCACGGGCGGCCCGGCCCCCACGAGGAGGCGTTCCGCAACCTGGTCAGCGAGGCCGCGCTCGACGGCATGATCGCCCGGGCCGCCGGCTTCATCGCCCGGACCGGGCCCGCCACGGGCCAGGACCGCTGGGAGGAGACCGCAGGGCTGACGCCGTCCACGCTGGCGCCGGTGGTCGCGGCCCTGGTGGTCGCGGCCGGGCACCTGCCCGAGCCCGCGGCCGCCTACTGCCTGGAGCTGGCGGACGACTGGAACGCCTCGATCGAGGAGTGGACGTACGCCCGGGGCACCCGGCTTGCGCGGGAGCACGGGGTCGACGGCCACTTCGTCCGAATCGCGTCGCCCGACGTGCTGGCCGGAGCCCCCATCTCGACGCCGGTGGCGCTCCGCAACCGGCCCCCGGAGGCGTCGATGGTGCCGGCCGACGAGATGGTCGGGACGGACTTCCTGGCGCTGGTGAGGTTCGGGCTGCGCCTCCCCGACGACCCGCGGATCCTGTCGAGCCTCGCGGTCGCGGACGCCCTCCTGCGCACCGACACGCCGAGCGGGCCGGTCTGGCGCCGCTACACGGGCGACGGCTACGGCGAGCACGAGGACGGGCGCGCCTACGACGGCACCGGCGTCGGCCGGGGCTGGCCGCTGCTGGTCGGCGAGCGGGGCCACTACGAGCTCGACGCCGGGCGGGACGCGGGGCCCTTCCTCATGGCGATGCGGCGCATGGCGTCGGGCGGCGGGATGCTGCCGGAGCAGGTCTGGGACGCGGCCCCGATCCCCGGGCGCCGCCTCGAGCCCGGCCGCCCGGCCGGCTCGGCGATGCCCCTCGCCTGGGCGCACGCGGAGTACGTGAAGCTCGTGAGGTCGGTCGCGCTGGGCCACTCGATCGACCGGCCCGAGGCGGCCTGGCGGCGCTATCGGGGCGTTGTCCCCACGGCGACGCGGGCCACCTGGCGGTTCACGGCGCAGCGGCCCTCGATGCCGGCGGGCCGGCTCCTCCGCCTCGAGGTGACGGCCCCGGCCCGGGTCCGGTACTCGACCGACGGTCGCCGGACCTGGGCGGACATCGACGCCCGGGACACGGGGCTCGGCGTGTGGGTGGCCGACATCCCCGGCTCGGACCGGCTGGATCCCGGCGGGGCCGTGGACTTCACGGTCTGGTGGCCGGGGGCCGGGCGCTGGGAGGGCCGGGACGCCCGCGTCGAGGTGGTGGCCGCCGCCACGACCTGATCGCGCTGCCGCGGCCCTCGTGGCGGGCACCGGGCTCCCGCGGGCACCGGGCTCCCGCGTCGGCGGCCGCCCGCGGCCGCATCAGATCACTCGGCCATGCCCTGGTCGCCGAGCGCGACCTCGATCGCCCCGACCAGCTCGGCGTCGGTCGGCCGACTGCCCAGCGGGAACACCCGGTGCCGGCCCTCGCGCTCGGCCCAGCCCACGGAGTCGTCCACCGACGTGAGGACGACGGGGAGGTCCGCGTACGCATCCCGGAGCTGGGAGACGAGGTACTCGCCGCCGACGGCCTCGCCGGCCACCCAGGCGTCGTAGACGAGGACGTCCGCCCGGTCCACGAGGGGGCACGGCATGTCGCGGATGACCGGGCAGGGCTCCTGCTCCGGCCCGCCGCAGAGCTCAATCTCGTAGCCCGCGCTGCGGAGCTTGGCGGCCATGTCCGCCGCGACCGCGG
>JAJXTS010000190.1 GCA_021783595.1 Chloroflexota bacterium
CCAGGCTCGGCTGCCCGACCGGCGCCAGGCTCCGCCACCCGACCGGCGCCAAGCTCGGCCGCCGCGTCGTAGCGGCGGGCTCGGCGACCCGACCGGCGCCAGGCTCCGCCACCGCGTCGTAGCGCGAGGCTCGGCTGCCCGACCGGCGCCAGGCTCCGCCACCCGACCGGCGCCGGGCTCCGCCACCCGACCGGCGCCAGGCTCGGCTGGAGTGCCAGTCCCGAATCTCGACCCTGTGCGGTTGAGTTCCGGACCCGGGGTCCACCTCGCGTCAATCCCGCGGTCGCGACGGCGGCGAATCGGTCTGCGTCTGGACCGCCAGCCCAGCCAGGGCCGGTGCCCGGTGGGAAGTCTGGACTGCCGGTCCGGACCCCCGCGCGGCAACCCCGCTCGACGGCCCCGCGCGCCAGGCCCTTCGAGTCCGGACCCTCGCGTCCCGGGCTCCCGCCAGCGCCGAGAACGCCCGGCTCGCGGGTCCGGCGAAGGCGCGAGCGAAGGCGCGAGAGGAGGCGCCGGTCAGCGGCCGTCCGCCCCGGGTGCCTCCTGGATCGTCGTCGGGGCGCCGTGGACCGCGGGGATCGTCCCCAGCCGGCCGGCCCGGTAGTCCTCGAACGCCGCGGCGACCTCCTCGCGCGTGTTCATCACGAACGGCCCGGCCCAGGCGATCGGCTCCCGGATGGGCCGCCCGCCAAGCAGCAGCACGTCGAACGTCGGCGAGCGCGACTCCTGCACGGGGTCCGCGGACACGGTCAGCGTGTTGCCGGGCCCGAGGACCGCCAGCTGGCCCATCCTCGCGGGCCGCAGCTCCGTGCCCACCGAGCCGTGCCCCGCCAGCGCGTAGACGAGTGCATTGAAGTCCGCCCGCCACGGCAGCGCCAGCCGGGCGCCCGCCGCCAGGGTGGCGTGGACCAGCGTGATGGGCGTGTGCGTGGTGCCTGGGCCGCGGTGCCCGGCCACCTCGCCTGCGATCACCCGCACCAGCGCCCCGCCGTCGGGGGAGGTCGCCAGCGCCACCTCGCCCGCGCGGATGTCCTGGTACCGCGGCGCCGCAAGCTTCTGCGCGCGCGGCAGGTTGACCCACAACTGGAACCCGTGGAACAGCCCGCCGTGGGCGACAAGCCAGTCCGGCGGGCGCTCGATGTGGAGGATCCCGGCGCCCGCGGTCATCCACTGCGTGTCGCCGTTGGTGATCACGCCGCCGCCGCCGTTGCTGTCGCTGTGCTCGAACACGCCGTCGAGCATGTAGGTCACGGTCTCGAAGCCGCGGTGCGGGTGCCAGGGCGTGCCCTTGGCCTCGCCGGGCGCGTACTCCACCTCGCCCATCTGGTCGAGGTGGATGAACGGGTCGAGATCCTCGAGGTAGGCGCCGGCGAAGGCGCGGCGGACCGGGAAGCCATCGCCCTCGACGCCTGACGGCGCGGTGGTCAGGCTCACGACGGAGCGATGGCGCGCGACGGTCGGGTCGGGGGCCGGGATGCGGGGAAGAACGGTGATGTCGTCAACGCTGACGGCCGGCATGGGGACGCTCCTAAAGTGGTTGCAGGTGCAACTATCTCACGGGGCGACCCGTGCGTCAAGCGCCGCGGCCGGGGCGGCTACGGCGCGTAGGACGGCGCCTGGACGAGGCCCGCGTCGGCCAGCGGCCAGTAGCGGACGAACGCCCGGCCGATGACCGAGGACACGGGGATGGGGCCGAAGGCCCGGCTGTCCTCGGAGACCTCGCGGTGGTCGCCGAGCACGAACAGGTCGCCCGGCGGGACGGTCCAGCTGGTCTGGCCGTTCAGCGGCATCGTGGGCTGGGGCCCGCCCGAGGCGTCACGGAACACGTACGGCTCGGCAAGGGCCGTCCCGTTCACGTACACGGTCCCGGCGCGCAGCACAACGGTGTCGCCGGCCACGCCGATGACCCGCTTGATGAACGGATAGCCGCCGCCCCCGGCATCGGCCGGCGGCTGGAACACGATGACCTGGCCGCGCTCGTAGGGGCTCCAGTCGTGTGACAGGCGGTCCACCAGGACGTACTGGCCGTTGAGGAAGGTGTCCTCCATCGAGGACCCGTCCACCTTGAACGGCTGGGCCACGAAGTTCTGCACGACCAGGAAGATGACCAGCGTCAGCGCGAGGGTCTCGACGATCTCGGCCACGACCCTCGCGGCGGTGCGCGGTCGCCGCGAGGGCGCGGGTTCGGCGCCGCCGTCGGCGTTGGCGGCGCCGGGCGCTCGGGGCTCGGCCGGCTCGGGGGGGTTCGGCGCCGTCATCTGGGTCCTCTGTGCGGTCTGGAGGCGCCGTTCGCGCCACGCGATGGTCGGGCGGATCGCCGGGGCGGTCAAATGCCCCCGCGGCGCTGCCCCGGTGATCCGGGACTGGGTACGCTGTCGTGGTCCAGCAGGAGGAACCGCCATCGCCGCCAGCCAGCCCGGCCCCGCCGCCGACCCGGACGCGGTCGCCGCGCTGACCGGCCGCCTGCGCCGCGCCCTTGCCGGCGAGGTGCGCGACGACCGCGAGGCGCGCGCGCTGTACAGCTCGGACGCGTCGAACTACCGCGTCCCGCCGGCCGTCGTCGCGATGCCGAGGTCGGTCGGGGACCTTGCCGCCGCGGTGGCGCTGGCGTCAGAGGCGGGCGTGCCGGTGACGATGCGCGGGGCCGGGACCAGCATCGCCGGCAACGCCATCGGGCGGGGCCTGGTCGTGGACGCCCGGCGGCACCTGGGCGGGATCCTCGACTTGGACCCAGTGGCGAGGACCGCGACCGTCCTGCCCGGGACGGTGCTCGACGCCGTCAACCTCGCGGCGGCCCCGCACGGCCTGCGGGTGGGCCCGGACCCGTCCACGCACGACCGCGCCACCGTGGCGGGCATGGTGGGCAATGACGCCTGCGGCTCCCACTCGGTGCGGTGGGGGACCACCGCGGAGAACGTGCTGGGCCTCGAGGTGGTCACGGTGGACGGCGTGCGCCGACGGGTCGGCCTCCTCGGGCCCACGCCGGCGGGCGCCGTGGACGGGCTCGGCCCCGAGCTCGACGCGCGGGTGGCCGCCGTGTACGCCCGCCACGGGGATCTGATCCGGCGCGAGCTGCCGCCGTGGCCCCGCCGCGTCAGCGGGTACGCGCTCGACTGGCTCCTGCCGGAGCGCGGGGCCGACATCGCCCGCGCGCTGGTGGGCACCGAGGGCACCTGCGCAGTGGTGAGCGCCGTGACGCTGCGCCTGGTGCCGATGCCGCCGGCGAGAGGGCTGCTGGTCCTGGCCTTCCCCGACGACGTGGCCGCCGCGTCCGCCGTGCCCGCCCTGCTCGCCGAGCGGCCGTTCACCGTGGAGAGCCTGACGGCCGAGCTCATGGGCGCCGACCCGGTCGTCGCGGGGCGCCGCCTTGGGCTTCCCGACGCGGGCGCCTGGCTGCTGCTCGAGGCGGGCGGGGCCGACCTCACCGAGGTCCGGGACCACGCCGCCCGGCTGGCCGCGGCCGTCGGGACGGCCCCCGGACGGCGCGACGCGGTCCTCATCGAGTCACCCGCGGCGCAGCGAGCGCTGTGGCGGGTCCGCGAGGACGGCGCGGGCCGCTCGGCGCGCCTCCCGGACGGCACGCCGGCCTGGCCCGGCTTCGAGGACGCGGCCGTGCCGCCCCCGCGTCTCGCCGCGTACCTGGGCGAGCTCAAGGCGCTCATGCGGGACCACGACCTGCGGGGGACCACCTACGGCCACTTCGGCGAGGGCTGCATCCACCTCAGGGTCGGCTTCGGGCTGGACCGGCCCGGCGGATCCGTGCGGCTGGCCGGGTTCATGCACGCGGCGGCCGACCTCGTGGCGGCGCACGGCGGGACGCTCTCCGGCGAGCACGGCGACGGCCGGGCGCGGAGCGAGCTGCTGGGGCGCCAGTACTCCCCGGAGCTGCTCGCCGCGTTCCGGGCATGGAAGGCCGCCTGGGACCCGCGCTGCGTACTCAACCCCGGGATCGTCGTGGACCCGCTGCCGCTCGACGCGGACCTCCGGCGGCCCCGCCCGACGCTGCTCGCGCTGCGGCCGTCGCAGGCGTTCAGCGCCGACGGGGGCGACCCGCGAGCCGCGATGGAGCGGTGCATCGGGATCGGCAAGTGCGTGTCCGACGTCGGCGCCGGGCGGCTATGCCCCAGCTACCGCGCCACGGGCGAGGAGCGCGACTCCACCCGCGGCCGGGCGCGCCTGCTCCAGGAGATGGCCGCGGGCTCGCTGGCGGCCGACGGCTGGTCGAGCCCCGAGGTCCTGGGCGCGCTGGACCTGTGCCTCGGCTGCCGGGCGTGCCTCTCCGACTGCCCGACGGGCGTGGACATGGCCACGCTCAAGGCGGAGTTCCTCGACCACCACTACCGGGGCCGGGTCCGGCCGCGCGCCCACTACGTCCTCGGCCGGCTGCCCCTGTGGCTCCGGCGAGCCCGGCGCGTCCCGGGCGGCTGGCGCCTCGTCAACGCGGTCGCCGGCCTCGGCCCCGCGCGACGGCTGGCCGCGCGGCTCGCCGGGCTGGCCGGTGAGCGGCGCATCCCCCCGCTGGCCGCGCGCACGTTCGTGGCCGGGTTCCGTGACCGCCCTCCCAGTCC
>JAJXTS010000191.1 GCA_021783595.1 Chloroflexota bacterium
CGGGGCGTTCGGCGGACGAGGACGGGCTGGCGCAAGATCCTGCCGGGCGCCGACGACGAGGCCGGCTCGGGCGGGCGTCGGTGACCAACCCCTATCGCGGCCGCTCGACGAAGGAGCGCAAGCTCGCCGAGCGGGTCGCCCGGGAGTGGGCCGAGCGCCGGGCCGCGGCGGAGGCGACCGAGCGCGAGGTGGACCTCGACCGCGCGTCGGCCGAGGCGGAGGTGGAGCTCCTCGACCCGGCCGCCCGGTCGACGGGTGACGAGCCCGCCCCGCGCCGGGCCGCGCCTCGGCCCGCGGCGAGAGCCCGCGGCGAGGGCCCGGGACAACGCGGTGCCGGGCGGCGCGCCCCGGACCTCTCGGCCCTGCCCCGGCTGCTCCACCCCACGGGCTCGTTCGCGTCGCTGCGCGAGCGGCTGGGCGGCGGAGCGGCACCCGGCATGCACGGGCGGCACGTCGGCCTCACGTCCGTCCCCCACGGGGCCAAGTCGTACCTCGCCGCGGCCCTGGCCCTGGCCGAGGGCGGGGAGCGGATCTGCTGGGTCGCCCGTGACGCGGAGATCGGCGACCGGGTGGCCGACGAGCTGGGCGCGTGGCTGGGCGACGCGAGCGCGGTTGCGGTCCTCGAGCCCCGGACGGCCCTCGCCTACGAGCGCTCCGAGCTGGTTCCCGACGAGACGGCGGCCCGCGTGGCGGCGCTCGCCGCGTGGCGGAGCGGGAAGGCGCGGATCCTCGTCGCCAGCGTCCAGGCCCTGCTCCAGGCGACGATCGCCCCGGCGGACATCCCGGAGCGCGCGCGCGCGCTCAAGCCCGGCGCCCGCGTGAGCCTCGACGCGCTGCTCGCGGAGCTGCTGGACCTCGGCTACGCGCCCGTCCTCGAGGTGGCCGGCCGCGGCGAGTTCGCCCGGCGCGGCGGCATCCTCGACGTGTTCCCGCCCTCGGCCGCGCTGCCCGTGCGCATCGAGCTGTTCGGCGACGAGATCGACTCGATGCGCGCGTTCGACCCCACCGACCAGCGGAGCGTGGGCGAGGTGCGCGAGGTGGCGCTGCTCCCCGCCACCGAGCTGCTGCTGCCCAAGGGCGGCCCCGACGAGTTGCGGGCGAGGCTCGGGAGGCTGGCGCGACACCTGCCCGAGCGGCTCGCGCTCGACCTCGCGCGGTTCGCGGGCGAGGCGGCGTCGGAGGGCACCCAGTCGAGGCTGGCGGGCCGCGCGCTCCAGGCCGGCGACGCCGCGGAGGTCTGGGCGCGGATCGTGGCGCCGGCGATCGGCCTCGACCACCTCGACCCCACGACGCTGCTCGTGCTCGACGAGCCCGGCGACCTCGCGGACGCCGCCGACTTCCTGTGGCGCCAGGCGGACGAGCGCCAGCGCGAGCTCACCGAGCAGGGCGAGCTGCCGCGCGACTGGCCGCCCGCCTACCTGTCGCCGCTTGACTGGAAGCGGCGCCTGCACGGGTCCCGGACCCTCGAGCTCACCTGGCAGTCCGACGCGTCCGAGGCGGACGGGATGGCGTTCGCGTCACGGAGCCTCACCAGCGGCGACCAGTTCGGCTGGCGCGAGCCCGTGCTCCCGCCCGGTCGGACCGAGCGCCTCGTGGAGGGCGTCGAGCACTGGACCGGCGAGGGCGCGCGAGTGGTCCTCGCCTCGGACCAGGCCCCGCGCCTCGCGGAGCTGCTGGCTGACGCCGGCCACGCGGTGGGCATCGTGCACCGCATCTCGGCCGCCCCGCCGCCGGGCGCCATCGCCCTCGTGGAGCGCAGCCTCAACGGCGGCTTCGTGGGCGGGCCCGACGGGCTGGCCGTGGTCACGGACCGCGAGCTGTTCGGCTCGGTGCGCGTCCGCCGGCCCAAGGCCATGCGGCGCATCGTCCCGCGCGACATCCTCGAGCGCCTGACGCCCGGCGACCTCGTCGTCCACATCGACCACGGCATCGCGCGCTACGAGCGGATGCTCCGGCGCGGCGCCGCGGGCGAGGAGCGCGACTACCTGGAGCTCAGCTTCGAGGGCGGCGACCGCATCTTCGTGCCGGTGGAGCAGATCAACCGCGTCAGCCGCTACTCCGGCGGCGAGCACCCGACGCTGTCGCGCCTCGGCGGGACCGACTGGCTCCGCACCAAGCAGCGGGTCCGCAAGGCGGTCAGCGATCTCGCGGACGAGCTGCTCGCGCTGTACGCCAAGCGCGAGGCGGCGGAGGGCTTCGCGTGCTCGCCGGACTCGCCCTGGCAGGTGGAGATGGAGGCGTCGTTCCCGTACGAGGAGACGCCGGACCAGCTGCGCGCCGCGGCCGAGGTCAAGGCCGACATGGAGTCGCGGCGGCCGATGGACCGGCTGGTGGTGGGCGACGTGGGCTACGGCAAGACGGAGGTGGCGCTGCGGGCCGCCTTCAAGGCCACCCAGGACGGCCGGCAGGTGGCCGTTCTGGTGCCCACCACGGTCCTCGCCGGGCAGCACTTCCAGACGTTCAGCCAGCGGTTCGCGGCCTTCCCGCTGACGGTCAGGCTGCTCTCGCGGTTCGTGTCGGCCCGCGAGCAGGAGGCGGCCGTCGCCGGGCTGGCCGCGGGCACGGTGGACGTCGTCATCGGCACGCACCGGCTGCTGTCCAAGGACATCGCGTTCCGCGACCTGGGCCTGGTGGTGGTGGACGAGGAGCAGCGCTTCGGCGTGGCCGCCAAGGAGCGGCTCAAGCACCTGCGGACGTCCGTGGACGTGCTGACGCTGTCCGCGACGCCGATCCCGCGGACGCTCAACCTGGCGCTGGCGGGGATCCGCGACCTGTCGGTGATCGAGACGCCGCCCGAGGACCGGCTGCCCATCCAGACGCGCGTGGCCGAGGCGTCGGCCGGGCTGGTCCGCGACGCGATCCTGCGCGAGCTCGACCGCGGCGGGCAGGTGTTCTACGTGCACAACCGCGTCGAGACGATCGAGGCGCAGGCCGACCAGCTGCGGCGGCTGCTGCCGGGCGCCCGGATGGTCGTGGGCCACGGGCAGATGGCCGAGGGCGCGCTGGAGAAGGTGATGCTCACGTTCGCCGCGGGCGAGGCCGACGTGCTGGTGTCCACGACCATCATCGAGTCGGGCCTGGACATCCCCAACGCCAACACGATCGTGATCGACCGCGCGGACACGCTGGGCCTGGCCCAGCTCTACCAGCTCCGCGGGCGCGTCGGGCGGTCGTCGCGCAGGGCCTACGCGTATCTCCTCTACCGCCGTCGCGAGCGGATGAGCGAGGAGGCCCGCAAGCGGCTCCAGGCGATCTTCAACGCGTCCGAGCTGGGCGCGGGCTTCCAGATCGCGCTGGCGGACCTGGAGATCCGGGGCGCGGGCAACATCCTGGGCGGCGAGCAGAGCGGGTTCATGGCGTCGGTCGGCTTCGACCTGTACTCGCGCCTGCTGGCGGAGGCGGTGGAGGAGGCGAAGGCGCGGCGCGAGCACCGCGACGCCGTCCGCGAGGTGCCCCAGGCCGTGGTGGACCTGCCGGTGGACGCGCACCTGCCGGACTCGTACGTGGGCGAAGAGGCGCAGAAGCTGGAGCTGTACCGGCGGCTGGCGCGGGCCCGCACAACCGGCGACGTGGCCGCGTTCCGCCAGGAGGTGATCGACCGCTTCGGCCCGATGCCCACCCCGGTGCTGCGGCTGGTCGAGGTGGCGGAGCTGCGGCTGTCGGCCGAATCGGCGGGCGTGGCGAGCCTCGCGCGCGAGGAGGGCTGGCTGGTGGTGCGGTTCGGGGCGCAGCTGTCCCGGGCGACGGCGATGCAGCTGCTGGCGCCGGGGGCCGCGGGCGGGGCGGCGCCGCTGCCCGGCGTGCGGCCCGGCGACATGACGTTCGCGTCCAACCAAGTCCGGATCCGGCTGCCGCGGGATCCGCTGCGGTCCTGGGCGCTCACCCAGGCCGTGGTGGCGCGGCTGGTTGCCGCGGCGGGCGGGGGCGCGGTCGCCGGCTGAGCGGGCCCGGGTTGCTGCGGGCCGGCATCAGGCGCGACACCATCTGCCGACTTCGCTAGGCTGCGCCCATGGACGACCCGGCCGCCGTCGACGCCTATCTCGCCGAGCTTCCCGAGCCCCAGCAGGGGATGCTGCGCCGAGTGCGCGCCCTGGTTCGCGAGGCCTGCCCCGAGGCGACCGAGGGCATCGAATACCGGATGCCCGGGTTTCGGCTTCGCGGCAAGCTGCTGCTCTCGTACGCGGCGCACAAGGGGCACTGCGCCATCTACCCCGCGAGCGCGATGGTCCGCGAGGCGCTCGGCGCCGACCTCGCGCCGCATCTGACCGAGAAGGCGACGATCCGGTTCGGCCTGGACCAGCCGCTCCCCGAGGCGCTCGTGCGGCGCGTGGTCGAGGCTCGCGTGGCGGAGCGGACGGGGTCCCGAGGCGGGGGCTGACACCCCTCGGCTCTGCGTGCCGCCGCCCGGCGTGATGCCCCGCGTGTCGCGGCCGCAGGCGTGACCCCGCCGCGCCGCCGGCGATGCGCCCGCCGCATCAAACCGCCCGCCGATGCGCCCGCCGCATCGAACCCGGGCCGCCCGCCCCCGCCGGGCCTCCGGCG
>JAJXTS010000192.1 GCA_021783595.1 Chloroflexota bacterium
TGTTGCGGAGGGGCGCACCCGGCGAGGGCCGCGCACCCGGGGCCGCGGCACCGCGGCACCGCCGCGGGCGGTGCTAGCCAACCCGGGGCCCATGCGCGGGGCCGGCCCCCTGTCCCGCCGCGGGTGCGGACCCGCTGGGCCGGCGGTGGAGGTCTAGCCGGCCGACGCGTCAAGCGCGGCGCGCACACGGGCCAGCCGCGCGCGACGCTCGCGGACGAAGCGCTCGATGCCGGCCAGGATGTGCGCCGGGTCGAGGTGCGCCTCCTCGATGACCTCGTCCACCGAGCCCCCGGTCCGCCAGCGGTCGTCCCAGTCCGCGCCGAGGCTGTAGTCCTCGACGACGGGCCCGGACGCCCAGTCGCGCATCAGCCTCACCGCACCGTTGGTGACCACCATGGCGTCGAGCCGGTGGGCCTCGGACGCGACCGATTCGCGGTAGGCGGCGTCCTGGCGCCGGAACAGCTCCTCGCTCTGGGCGGCGACGACACGGACGTTGAGCCCGCGCGCGCCCAGCTCCGGGAACAGCGAGACCAGGTTCTGCGTGGACAGCGTGCCGCGGACGAACACCGTGCCGGCGCGCGGCTGGTCGTCCCGCCACTCCCGCAGGACGTAGGCGCCGCGCGCGGCCTCGAGGTGCGATGGCATGCCCAGCGCCGCGCGGTCGGGCAGCGCGATCGGGGGGCGCGTCAGGTGCAGCACCACGATCGGCGCGTCGGTGCGGAACGCCGCCGCCAGCAGCACCGGCACCTCGTTGCGCTCCCACGGGTGGAGCTCGACGACGCGGCCCCGCGGGAAGAGCTGCATCACGCCGGGCTCGAAGATCCCGAAGTGCGTCCGCGAGTCCTCGGCGGTCTCGGGCCCCGAGTGGCCCGCGACGTACAGCAGCCGCCCGAGCCGGAGCTCGGTGTCCTGCGCCATCTGGCTGAACAGGCGCAGGGGCCCGTACTTGAGGTAGCTGAACGAGCCGTACGTGCTCATCGCGCCCCAGAACCCGTCGAACCGCGCGAACGGGTCGGGGGCCAGGTTCACCGAGGCGAGACCGGCCAGCAGGCCCGCGTTGCCGAACTCGGTGATCTCGGTGGGGAGCAGCGATCCCGCGGGGTTCGAGTCGCGCTCGTACCAGCCGCCGCCGCTCTCCCCGCCGAAGCCGTGGCCGAAGCCGGCGAGGTTGGTGGACTCGGCGAGGTCCGCCGACGCGGCCACGAACAGGGGCCGGCCGTGGTCGCGCAGGGCGGTGGCGTTGACCCAGCCCGCCCAGGCGGCGAGGCCCGCGCGGTTGGGGGCGAACTCGCCGGGCTGCCCCCACATGGTCGCCGGGTAGGCCGCCGGGTCGAACAGGCGCGCGTCGTCGAACACGCGGCCGCCGTCGCCGAGGCGCGGGCCGGGCTCGTCCTCCGGCACCGTGGCGGCGATCGCCAGGAGCCGGTCGGACAGCCAGCGGACCAGCGCGGGGTCCCGGCGCAGCACCGACAGCGCCACGTCGAGGTTGCGGGCCGCCTGGGCTCGGCGCGCCCCGGCGTCCGCGGGGGCGGGCTCGTCCACGCCCTCGTAGGCCACGCCGTGGCGCGCCATGAAGTCCTTGCGGGGCGCCCAGAACTCGGGCGCGTGGCGCGGCCAGACGGCACCGTGCGATGGCGCGTCGTACCTGCCGTAGCCGCGGCCCTTGCGGGTCCGGAACCAGGCCGCCGACGGCACGCCGGCCGGGTTCTCCCCCCGGGCCGCCTCGAGCAGCGCCCGCGTGACCGGGCCCCAGGCCATGCCGTCGTCCGTGCCCACCACCCGCCAGCCGTAGGGCCCGAACCAGTCGGCCGGCGTGCCGGGGACGACCGACGAGGCCGGCCGCCCGTCGATTCCGAAGTCGTTCCAGTCCACCAGGAACACGAGGTTGGCCAGGCCCAGGCCCCACGCGGTGTTCTTCACCTCGTGGCTGACGCCGGGGGTGAGGCCGCCCTCTCCCTCCACCACGAACACCCGCACGTCGCCCGCGCCGGCCATGCGCAGCGCCAGCGCCTCGCCCGCGGCCACGGGCAGGCCGTGCCCGGACGGCCCGGTGTTCGCCTTGAGGAACAGCGTCTTGCCGGCCATCTCCGCGTGGCCCGGCAGGCCGCCGCGCCGGCGCAGCGTCAGCAGGTCCTCGGGCAGCACCGTCCAGCGGCCGCCGTCGGGCAGGGCGAATGAGGGGTCGCCGTCGAGCGCCGCCCGCTGGCGCAGGGAGTCGGAGAGGACCGCGAGCAGGGCGTACACGGCCGGGACCGCGTGCCCCGCCGACAGCACGAACCGGTCGGCGTAGCGCAGCCACGGGCGGCGGACGTCCCAGCGCATGGCGCCCGAGAGCATCAGCGCCAGCAGCAGGTGGACCTTGGAGTGCGAGCCGCCGGGGTGCCCGGACTGGCGGTCGTTGAGGGCGAGGTCCATGCACTCGTCGACGACGTCCTTGACGACTTCCCATCGCTCGAAGTCGGGCTCGGCGGCGGCGAAGAGGCGGTCGGCCTCGGCGGCCCCGGCGGCGACCCCGGGTGCGGCGACTGACGGCCGGGCCTGCCCCGCGGGCGCCATGGCGTCGCTCACCGTCCGGACTCGCGGGCCGCCAGCGGCTCGATCACCGAGCGCATCCGCACCAGCGCCTCCAGCAGGTTCTCGCGGGACGTCGCGTACGAGATCCGAATGTGGTTCTCCCCCGCCCGGCCGAAGGCCGTGCCGGCCAGCACCGCGACGCCCGCGTCGTGGAGGAGCCGGTCGGCCAGCTGCGCGCCGGTCTGCCCCGTCGCGGAGATGTCGGGGAAGGCGTAGAACGCGCCCTCGGGCCGCAGGCAGCGCACGCCCGGGATCGCGTTGAGCCCGTCCACCACCAGGTCGCGCCGGGCGCGGAACTCGGCCACCATCCGGTCAACCTCGTCCTGCGGGCCGGCGATCGCCTCGACGGCGCCCACCTGCGCGAACGTGGTCGCGCCCGACACCGAGTTGATGATGAGGCGCCCGAAGCCGCGGTTCAGCCAGGACGGCACGATGGCGTAGCCGAGCCGCCAGCCGGTCATCGCCCAGGTCTTGGAGAAGCCGTCGAGGACGATGGTGCGCTCCGCCATGCCCGGCAGCGCCGCGATCGAGCGGTGCTCGCTGCCGCACAGGATCCGCGAGTAGATCTCGTCCGAGAGGACCACCAGGTCGTGCTCGATCGCGATCCGCGCGATCCGCTCGAGGTCCTCGCCGGTCAGCACGCCGCCGGTGGGGTTCTCCGGCGAGTTGATCACGATCATCTTGGTCCGCGGCGTGACCAGCGCGGCCAGCTCGTCGGGGTCGAGCCGGAAGTCGTTCTCCTGGCGGATCCCGATCGGCACGGCCCTGCCGCCGACGAAGTTGGCCACCGACTCGTAGATGGGGTAGCCGGGGTCCGGCACGATGACCTCGTCGCCCGGGTCCACGAGCGCGAGGATCGCGTAGTACATGACGCCCTTGCCGCCGACCGTGACGAACACGTTGCCCGGGTCGGGTGCGAAGCCGCGGCGCCGGGCCGTGTCGGCGGCGATCGCCTCGCGCAGCTCGGGGATGCCGGGGAACGGCGGGTAGTGCGTGCGGCCGGCGTCGATCGCCCGCTTCACCGCCTCGCGGACGTGGGCCGGGGTGTCGAAGTCCGGCTCGCCGATCTCGAGGTGGACGACGCTGCGGCCCTGGGCCTCGAGGGCGCGCGCCCGAGCCGCCGTCTCGAACGCGCTCTCGGTGCCGATGTTCGCCATGCGCGATGCGAGCTGCATTGGTTGCTGGTCCTCGTGGCGATGGTCAGGCCCGGACGATCCCAGACCGGGCGGCAGGCGTCCAGCGCGAATGGCTCGGCAGGACACGGAGTTCAGCGACACCATCGGCCGCGGCTGCGACCCGGCCCGCCCGGGTGGGGCGCCCGGCGGCCAGACTGCAGGGTATCCCGATGGCACGAAGAGGACCGTCAGCGCATGCCTCCGGGCGCGACGGAACTCCTGCGGGGACCTGGGCGGACTGATCCGCCGATCGGGCCGAACCGGCCATTGCGGCGACCGCCGGCACCGGCCATGCTCCGCACGGCGTCCGAGGGAGGGTGACATGCGGGTACTGGTTGCCTACGCCACGCGCCACGGGGCCACCCGGGGCATCGCCGAGCGCCTCGCCGCGCGCCTGTGCGCCGACGGGCTCGACGCCGAGGCGCGGCCAGCCGCCGAGGTCGATGACGCGGACCGCTACGACGCGTTCGTCGTGGGCGGCGCCGCGTACCTGTTCCGGTGGCTCGGCGACGCGACCAGGTTCGTGGAGCGCAACCACGATCTGCTCGCGGGGCGCCCGACGTGGCTGTTCTCGAGCGGCCCGCTGGGCACGGCCCTGGTGGACAAGGATGGCCGCGACGTGCTCGAGACCACGATCCCCAGGGAGTTCCCGCGCCTTCGGGAGCTGATCCGCCCACGCGGGGAGCGGGTCTTCTTCGGCGCGCTCGACCCCGACGCGCGGCCCGTCGGCGTGGCCGAGCGCCTCATGCGGATGATGCCCGCCGG
>JAJXTS010000193.1 GCA_021783595.1 Chloroflexota bacterium
CCCTCGGCCCGGCGGAGCTGGCGGATGGAGCGGCACATGCCCCGCAGGGTAGCGGACGCGGCGCCCCGGGGATCGGGACGGTCCGGTCGCCGCCACGGGCCGACGCCCCGCAGGCGCTCGCGGCTGGCCCGGCAGGCGACGCTCCCGCCCCACGCGTCGCCGGGCGCCGCCCGCGCCGTCAGGCCGTGGCCGGGGGTGCGTCCTCGGCGTCGCGGGCGACGGCGTCGCGCTCGACCGGTTGGGAGACCGTCGGCAGGAACAGGCTCAGGACCACGCCGATCAGCACGAAGCCCGACGCGACCAGGCCGGCCAGCCGCGTCGCGTCCACGAACGCGGACTCGATCGGGGTGACCACCTTGGGCAGCGCGGCCAGGAAGGCGGGGTCCGCGAAGCAGGCGGCCTGGTCCGGCGGGAGCGTCCCCGCCGCGCCCGCGAAGCCCGCGCCGGCGCTGGCCGTCGGGTTCCGGAGGGCGGGCAGGATCTGCCCCGCGGTCGCGTCCACGAGGTTGGTGACCAGGTCCACGCAGGCGGGGCTCGTGCCCGGCAGCGCCGCCGTGAGGTTGCGGCTGGTGCCGCTGACGAGGGTGGTGAACAGCACCGTGCCGAGGATGGCGATGCCCAGCGCGGAGCCGACCTGGCGCATGGTGGAGTTGGCGCCCGACGCCAGGCCCGACCGCTGGGCGGGCACGTCCGAGAGCACGATGCTGGTGAGCTGCGCGGTGGCCAGGCCCACGCCCACGCCGTACACGAACAGCGGCGCGGCGAGCACGAAGCCGGACACGGTCGTGGACACGAGCAGCGACGTGGTGATGATCCCCACCGCCTCGAGCGCCATGCCCAGGGTGACCGCCCGGCGGGGGCCCCAGGTGTGCGCGATCCGGGCGGCCATCGGGGCCGCGAAGAACGAGCCGACGGCGAGCGAGAGGAAGACCAGGCCCGTCTCGAACGCGGTGTAGCCGATGACCCCCTGGAGGAACAGCGGCAGCGCGAACAGCAGGCCGAACTCGCCCAGCGACACGATGGTGCCCGCCAGGTTGCCGTAGCGGAAGGCGGGGTAGCGCCACAGGCTCACGTCGAACAGGAAGAACTTGCCCTGCCGCGACCGGATCTGCTCCACGACGAGGAACAGGACCAGGGCGACGACCCCGAGGACCAGGGCGAACGGGATCACCGAGACCGTGGCGGAGGGCCACGCCCAGCCCAGGACGGCGAACGGCTGCGTGGGCGTCCACCAGCCGTAGGAGCGGCCCTCGATCAGGCCGAACACGAACGCGCCCAAGCCCAGGGTGATCAGCAGGAACCCGAGCAGGTCGAAGCCCGGCCTCGCGTCCTCGTCCCTGGACTCGCCGATGTACCGGAGCACGCCCGCCACGGCGAGCACCGCGACCGGCACGTTGATGAAGAACGCCCAGCGCCAGTTGAGGTACGTGGTCAGCCAGCCGCCCAGCAGCGGGCCGACGGCGGCCATGCCGCCGATGGTGGCGCCCCAGATGCCGAACGCGATGGCCCGGTCCCGGCCGCGGAAGTTGGTGTTGAGGATCGACTGGGTGGACGGCAGGATCATCGCCCCGCCGACGCCCTGGAGCACGCGGGCGGCGATCAGCAGGTCGCCCGTGGGCGCGAGGCCGGCGAGCATGGAGGCCACGGCGAACAGCACCAGGCCCATCAGGTACATGCGCCGCCGCCCCCAGACGTCGCCGAGGCGCCCGACCGTCACCAGGAGGGCGGCGAAGACGAGCGCGTAGACCGTGTTGACCCACTCGGCGGTGGTGGAGTTGAGCTTGAGGTCCCGGATGATCGACGGGACCGCGACGTTCACGATCGTCGCGTCCACGATGATCATGGCCACGCCGATGCTGAGCATCGCCAGGCCGATCCAGCGGCCGCGTCCCTCGGTGTGCATGGAGGACGCCCCGGCGGTGCTCCCCGCGTCCGGTGCTTGACCCACGGTATTCCCTCGTCTCGTCGGTGCCGGGCGGCCCTGGGTGAACGGCCGCCTCGATGCATTCGCTGCGAATGTGTCTTCGTCTGGGTGGGACTGTGCCACAGATCGCGGGGCGACGCCGAGTGGGCTGGCTAGGGGGCGGCGCCCACCAGGAGACCGCGGCGCGCCCACTTCTGGTCGATCTGGGCGGCGGTGAGCCGCCCGGACGCGACCGCGCCCAGCACGAGGTTGACCACGTGGCGCACGAGGCCCGTGTCGTAGACCTGCTGGTTCGCGAACAGCAGCAGGTCGTTGCCGGCCTCCAGGGCCAGGAGCACGGCCTCGTCGGCGCCGTAGCGCTGGGTGATCGCCGCGGCCTGGAGGTCGTCGGTGACGGCCGGGCCGTCGAAGCCGACGTCGTCCCGCAGCACGGCCAGGGTTGGCCGGCTGAGCGAGGCCGGATAGGACGGGTCGAGCTGGCCGTTGACCACGTGGCCCACCATCACCGCGTCGAGCTTGCCGGCGGCGGCGAGCTGGCGGTACGGGTCGAGCTCCGTGCGGGACCAGGTCCTGGTCACGTCCGCCACGCCGAAGTCGGTGTTGACCGTGGACGAGCCAATCCCCGGGAAGTGCTTGGCCGCGGACCGGACGCCGCGCGCGTGGAGCGCGTCGAGCTCGATGCCCGCCAGGCGCGCCACGGTGGCGGGATCGGCGGAGAACGAGCGCCCCAGCGCGCCGATGGCCGGGCTCGTCGGGTTGACGTCGAGGTCCACGACCGGCGCGAAGTCAAGGTTGCAGCCCGCGCCGGCGACGGTCGCGGCGAGCGCGCGAGCCCAGGCCTGGGCCGCGGCGAGCGTGCCCCGCCCCACGGCGGCCTCAGACGCGAGCGAGGGGTACCCGTGGGCCGGCCCGAGCCGCGTGACCAGGCCGCCCTCCTGGTCCACGCCGACCAGCAGGCCGCCCGGCCCGGCGACGGCCCGGAGCTCCGCGGTGAGCGCCGCGACCTGGGCCGGGGTGGCCACGTTGCGCGCCCCGCCCGTGCGCTGGTCCCGGTCGAAGAGGATGACGCCGCCCAGGCCGTCTCGGGCGATGGCGGCGCGGAGCCACGGGGCGTCCGCCAGGCGCAGGCCGCGGAACCCCACGATGAGCAGGCCGGCGATCCGCCGGGCCAGCTCGTCGGCCGCGGACGGCGACGACGGGACGGCGGTGCCGGGCGCGGGCGAGGCGGAAGGCGCCGGCGAGGCGGGCGGCGAGGCGGACGCCGACGGGCCCGGGGGCGGTGACGCCGCCGAACCCGGGGAGGGAGACACCGCCGACCCCGCGCCGCCGGCCGGCGTGGCGACCGGAGCCGGGACGCACGCCGCCAGGCTCGCCGCCGCGCCGCCGAGCGCCATGCCAGCGAGCAGCGCGCGCCGCGAGACGATCGGACCGTGCGTGGGCGCCACGGCGCCAGCGTACGCCGGGCCGAGGACTCAGGCCCTGAGGCTGATCGCCCCGGTCTTGGCGTCAACCGTGATCGGCAGCTCCAGCAGCGGCTGAGGGGCAGGCCCCTGGAGCACCGCGGCGTGGTTGTTCGGGTCGTAGGCGGCCCCGTGGCACGGGCAGAGGATGACCCCCGCCTGGGCGTCCCAGCCCACGCGGCAGCCCGCGTGGGTGCAGATGGCGTCGTAGCAGGCGTAGCCGCCGTTCCTGAGCTTCACGACCAGGGCCGGGTCCCCCGCCGGCAGCGGGGCCGGGGCGCTCAGCGGCACCGAGATCCGCACGGCGCCCTGCTGGCTCACCTGGGCCGTGGTGGCGACGGTCAGCGCGTTCGGGGTGGCACTCGGCACGGCCGACGCACGGGGGGCGGAGGTCGGCCCGCCCGGGACGGCCGAGGCCGCGACGCCGGCAGGAGCCGCGCTGCCTGCCGAGGCCGCGCCCGACAGCGTGGAGGCGAATGCCGCGCTGCCGTCGGTCGAGGCCAAGGCGGCATTGTCGGTGAGCAGGAAGCGCACCGGCAGCGTCAGGCCCGCGACGACGACGGACACGGCGCCCAGCACGCTGGTCTGGACCAGGAGCCGGCGCGATTCCGAGGGGGCCAGATCGAGCTCGCGCGGGGGCCGGAACGCGGCGGGCGCGGAGATGCCGGCCGGGCCACGCCAGCGCATCGCCGCGTCGGCGTCGGTGCCGAGCCGGCCGACGAAGGCAGGGACGAGCAGGCCTCCGGTGCCGGCGAGGGCGAGCGTCAGCCAGCCGAAGGCGTACGGCAGGTCCGCGCCGAAGTAGTACGGGTGCGTGGCCCACGAGGCCGTCAGGAAGAACAGGAAGGACAGCGCGGCACCGCCCGCGGCCGCCAGGCGGAACACGAGCCCGGACAGCGCGCCCAGGCCGATGGCGATCTCCGCGAGCGCGATGAGGGCGCCGATGGGCACGGCCAGGGGCTCCGTCGGCTTGATCATGAACGCCAGGGGCGACACCCGGGCGAACGCCTGCAGCTGGGCCGTGATGGAGGTGGGGGCGCTGG
>JAJXTS010000026.1 GCA_021783595.1 Chloroflexota bacterium
CGGCCGCCAGCGAGCTCGCCGCCATGCCGCCCCAGATCACCAGGGCGGCCCCGGCGGCGGGCACCAGGCCGGCCAGCCCCGGGAACGCCGACGAGCCGGTCAGGAGGAACCCGGCGGCCGCGATCAGGGCGAGGCCGGCCCAGGCCATGGCCGCGCCCAGACCGGGGACCACCCTCCGGAGCTGCGGCTCGCCGACGGCGAGGACGGCGCCCAGGGCCAGCTCCCACGCCCGGCTCGGGAGCGAGAAGAACGCCCAGGGCAACGACACGCCTGCCAGCCAGGTCGCGAACGCGAAGGAGGCCAGTCCTATGCCGCCCGCCGCCAGCCCGACGCGGCGGCCCGGCCGGTCCGAGCCGCGCGTCACCAGCAGGATGATCGCGGGCCACAGCAGGTAGAACTGCTCCTCCACGCCGAGCGACCAGTAGTGCAGGACCGGCGACGGCGTCGTGGCGGTCGAGAAGTAGTCGGTCGCCTGCGCGGCGAACGACATGTTCGAGACGTAGACGCCCGCCGCGGTCACATCGTGGGCGATCTGCGGGACCAGCAGCGGCGGGGCGAGCAGCAGCGCGGCCACGAGCGTGACCAGCAGGACGAGCGCCGAGGCGGGCAGCAGGCGGCGGACCCGGCGCGCGTAGAACTCGCGCAGCGAGATGGTCCCGGTCTCGTGCCGCTCGCGGAGCAGGAGGCCGGTGATGAGGTAGCCGGAGATGACGAAGAACACGTCCACGCCGACGAAGCCGCCGTTCGCGCCGAGCAGGTCGGCGTGGAACAGGAGGACGAGCAGCACGGCGACGGCCCGCAGGCCCTCGATGTCGTTCCGACGCTCGTGCCGACGGCGAGCAGGCTCGGCAGCCCCTGGGTGCTGGCTCACGGGACGCGCTCGCCTTCGGTCGGCCGGGCCGCCGCCGCCAGCCCGGCAGGTTTCGGCCGCTGCGCGCGGCCGCTCGCGGACTCGGCGGTCCGCCTGGGCGCGGGGATCGTACAACGGGGGCCGGGCGAGCGTGCGCGCGAGCCCTGGCCCGTGGCGCTGCCGCGCCAGCCCGCCCGCGGCCTCCGGCGCCGCATCGCCTAGACTTCGACCGTGGTCATCGCAGACGCGGGCGGACAGGTCGCCGGCTTCCCGGCTGCGCGCGGCACAGGTCGCCCCGCGCCGATTTCGCGTCCCCGTCGGGGCGACGGCCGGTCGGGTCGGCCGTCCGCGAGGCGGTCCGGGTGAGCCGCCGCCGCCCGGTGGCCATGGTGGTCCACAGCTACTACGAGGAGGACCCGCGCGTCCGGCGCGAGGCCGAGGCGGTGCGCGACTCGGGCCGGCCGGTGGACGTCTTCGCGCTGCGGCGGGAGGGCGATCCGCCCGCGGGCGAGCTGGCCGGCGTGCGGATCCACCGGCTGGACGTGCAGCGCCACCAGGGCGCCGGCATCGGCACCTACCTGCGCGAGTACGCGGACTTCATGCTCCGGGCTGGCGTGGCGCTGACCCGCGCCCACGGTCGGCGACGCTACGGGCTCGTCCAGGTCCACACCATCCCCGACGCGCTCGTGGCGTCGGCGCTGCCGCTCCGCCTGCTGGGCGTGCCCGTCATCCTGGACATGCACGAGGCCATGCCGGAGTTCTTCCGCATGCGGTTCCCGAGCGCCTCCCGGCCCGCGGTGCACCGGGCGCTGGTGGCGCAGGAGCTGGCGTCCATCGCGGTGTCCACGGCCGTCATCACGGTCAACGACGCCCTCGCCCGACGGCTGGTGGCCATGGGCGTCCCGGCGCCCAAGGTGCACGTGGTCATGAACGCTCCGGTCCTCGCCCGGTTCAACCCCGGGGCGCACCCGGTCCGCCCGTTCATGGCCGATGGCACGCTCCGGCTGGTGTACGCGGGCGCGCTGTCCATGGTGTACGAGGTGGACGTGGCGCTCGAGGCCCTGGCCCGTCTCCGCGCCGAGCGCCCGGACCTGCCCGTCGCCCTCGACCTCTACGGTCGGGACTTCGCGGAGGTGCCCCTGCGCGACCGGGCCGCCGCGCTCGGCCTCGCCGATGCCGTCACGTTCCACGGGCGCGTCCCGCTCGACGACGTCCCGGCCGCGCTGGCCGCCGCCGACATCGGCCTCGCGCCGACCCGGCGGACCGAGTTCACCGACTTCAGCCTGTCCACCAAGATCTTCGAGTACGCGGCGATGGGCAAGCCGGTGGTCGCGACCCGGCTGCCGATGGTGGAGGCCGTCTTCCCGCCAGGGACCGTCGCCACCTACGCCGCCGGCGACGCGGCCTCGATGGCTGCCGCCATCGCCCGGCTCGCGGACGACGCCCCCGCCCGGGAGGCCGCGACCGCCCGGACCTCGGGCCTGGTGGCGGGGCTGGCCTGGGAGCGCGTGTCGGAGCGATACCTGGCGCTCGTGGAAACGCTCGCGCGCGACCGAGGCTGAGGCGCCGGGGCCGTCCCGCGGCCCCGCCCCGGGCCCCCTGGCCGTTGGCGCCCGACACGATCACGCGCGCACGCGGTACCATCGCGCCGCGACCGCGCCGTGTGGCGCCGGGGCCGATCCGCTGCGCCGCAACCCACCACCACGAGGAACCTCCACCCACCATGACGTTCCGCACCCGGCCGGGCGCGAGTCGTCCCCGGATCTGGGACGACCCCACGCGCCGCAACCTGCTGATGAACCTGGGTTTCGGCGTGGCGATCCTCGCCGCCCTCCTGACCCTCCTGATCGCGGGCGGCGTGAACTGGTACAGCGCGCACCTCTCGCCGGCCATCACGGTCAACGGGGTGACCCTCACCCGGGACGACGTGGCGCGGCAGAACAAGGTCAACACCTGGCTCATCAACTACCAGCTGACGCGGACGCGGACGCTGCTCTCGGCGGGCCACCTCGCTGCCGCCGACGCCAGCGCCCGCGAGACCACGCTGTCCAACGAGGCGAGCAGCGTCAGCAGCCTCTCGTTGAGCGAGCTGACCGACGGCACCGTCATGCTCGACCTCGCCCAGCAGAACGGCCAGGCCGTCGGCCCCAGCGACATCGCCGCCAGCGAGCAGAAGGCGGCCACGCAGCCCGAGCTGCGCCACGTGTTCATGATCCAGGTGGCGCCCAAGCTCGCCAGCGGCGAGACCTCGGCCACCGCCGCGGAGAAGGCGGCTGCCCAGGCCGCCGCCGATCAGGCGCTGACCCAGCTCAAGGGCGGCGGCGACTTCGCCGCCATCGCCAAGGCGACCTCGACCGACACGGCGACCGCGCCGCAGGGCGGCGACGTCGGCTACATCGACACGAACTCGTCGCTGGACTCGGCGCTCGTCAGCGCCATCTTCGCCGCCCAGCCCAACACCCTCACCGACGTCATCACGGGCTCGGACGGCAACTACTACATCGCCAAGTACACGGACACGATCGCGCCGCAGACGGACGCGACGTTCGCCAGCCAGGCCCAGCAGTCCGGCATCTCGCAGTCGGACCTGGACTGGTCGTTCAAGTACACGGCCGCCAACACCAAGCTGAACGCCTGGGTCGTGAGCCAGGCGATGGCCGCGGCGCCGCAGCGCCACGTGTACCGCATCTACATGCAGTACAGCGCCAGCGAGAGCGGGCCGTCCGCCATTCGCGTCCGCCACATCCTGTTCTCGCCCAACCACGACCCGAACAACGCGTCCAAGGTGGCGGCGTCCGACCCGGCGTGGGCGGCCGCCAAGGCGCTCGCCGATGCCGCCTACGCCAAGCTCAAGGCGGACCCGTCGCAGTTCGACGCGCTGGCCCGCTCGGAGAGCGACGACACCAGCGCCAGCACCACCGGCGGCAAGCTGCCGTACCTGTCCAAGAGCGACGGCATCGACGCGGCGTTCGCCGCGGCGATCTTCCAGCCCGGCCTGCAGCCCGGGCAGCTGCTCGCGCCGGTCAAGTCGCAGTACGGCTGGCACGTGATCCAGGTCATGCACGGTCCCACGGACCTGGAGTGGGCGAACAAGCTGGTGGCCCAGGCCACGAGCCTCGACGTCTTCAAGACGCTCGCCCGAGACAACTCCGACGACGCCCAGGCCGCGCAGGGCGGCGACATGGGCTGGATCGGCCAGCACACCTACCAGGTGAGCGACCAGGTGGCAGCGGCCATCTTCGCGGCGCCGATCGGCAAGGTCAGCACGGTCACCCAGATCGCCCAGGACGGCACCTACGTCTTCTGGGTGGACGCCCAGCAGACCAAGGTGCCGGACGGCTCCCAGGCGAACTCGATCAAGGCCAACGCCTTCAACGCGTGGTACACGCCCCAGAAGGCGAAGTACACGATCTGGCAGGACCCGGCGCTGACCAGCAGCAGCAGTAGCGGCACCAGCACCGGCGGCTGACGCCGGGGCAGGCAGGCCACCCGATGCTGGACGCGCTGCTGGCCGAGGCCCGGCTCCGCTGGGCGCTCGATCCCGCCCGGGGAATCGCGGTGGTCGCCGCCGAGCGGCTGGTGGCGGTCCCGGTGGAGCCGACCGTGCCGCTGCTGCTCCTGCCGGCCGCCAGGCTGCGGGCTGGCGGCCCGGCGTCGGACGGCGCGGACGCCGCTGCGGGCGCGGCCTCGCCGCTGCCCGGGCGGCACGGGCCGCGGGGCGCCGATCCGATCGCGCTGCTCGGGCGCCTCTACCCGGCCGACCACGCCGTCGGCCGCTTCGGGCACGCCGAAGGCACGACCGTGGGCGAGCTGACCCGCGCGGACCTGGCCGGCGCGCTGTACCTCGGGCCGGTGACGCCCGTGGCCGACACCGCCTCGCCCTGGGGCATGCCCTGGATCTCCGACCGGCTGCGCGCCCCGGACGGCTGTCCGTGGGACCGCGAGCAGACCCACGTCTCGCTGCGCAACAACCTGCTCGAGGAGGCCTACGAGGTCTACGACGCGCTCGAGGGCGGCGCCACGCCGGAGCTGGCGGGCGAGCTGGGCGACCTGCTGCTCCAGATCGTCCTGCACGCGCAGCTGGCCGCGGAGGCAGGCGTGTTCGACCTGACCGACGTCTGGCAGGCGCTGGCCACCAAGATCGTCCGGCGCCATCCGCACGTGTTCGGCGAGGCCGAGGCCAGGACCGCCTCGGACGTCAACCGGCAGTGGGAGAGGATCAAGCAGGGCGAGCGCGCCGCCGCGGGCCAGGCGGAGACGCGGAGCGCGCTCGACGGGATCAGCCGCACGCTGCCCGCCCTCGCCGCCTCGCAGGAGATGCAGGAGCGCGCCGCGCACCTCGGCTACGACTGGCCCTCGATCGACGGCGTCCTGGACAAGGTGCGCGAGGAGGTCGGCGAGCTGGTGGAGGCGGACAACCCGGCGCACCAGGCGGAGGAGCTCGGCGACCTGCTGTTCGCGCTCACCAACGTCGGCCGCAAGATGGACATCGAGGTGGAGGCCGCGCTCCGCGGCGCCAACGACAAGTTCCGGCGGCGGTTCCGCCACGTGGAGCTGGCGGCGGCCCGCCAGGGCGTGGCGCTCCGCGACATGACCTTTCAGCAGTTGGACGCGCTCTGGGACGCCGCCAAGGCGGACGAGCGCCGGGAGGCATCGGCATGAGCATCGGCAACCGGACGCCCGCGGCGGGCCCGCCCCCCCGCGGAGGCACTCGCGCCGACGGGCGCCACCCGGGCGACCTGCGCCCCGTGGAGATCACGCTCGGCGTCCAGAAGTGGGCCGAGGGCTCGTGCCTGATCCGCTTCGGCGACACGCAGGTCCTGTGCGCCGCGACCATCGAGGACCGCGTCCCGCCGCACCTGCGCGGCAAGGGCACGGGCTGGGTCACCGGCACCTACGAGATGCTCCCCCGCGCCACCGCGGAGCGCTCCGAGCGCGAGAGCGCCAAGGGCAAGGTGGGCGGTCGGACGCACGAGATCCAGCGGCTCGTCGGGCGGTCGCTCCGCGGCGTGGTGGACCTCGCGCGCCTGGGCGAGCGGACGGTCACCGTGGACTGCGACGTGATCGTCGCCGACGGCGGCACGCGCACCGCGTCCATCACCGGCGGCTACGTGGCGCTCGCGGCCGCGCTGATCACCTACGGCATGGACCGCCACCTCACCGGGCGCGTGGCGGCGGTGAGCGTGGGGATCATCGACGGCGTCCGGATGCTGGACCTCGACTACTCCGAGGACTCCCGCGCCGAGGTGGACTTCAACGTGGTGGGCACCGACGCCGGTCACTACGTGGAGCTGCAGGGCACCGCGGAGGGGAAGCCGTTCGACCGGGCCGGGCTCGACGCGCTGCTGGACCTCGCCGGCGCGGGCCTCGCGCAGCTGTTCGAGGCGCAGGCCGCCGCGCTCGCCACGGTGCGCCGGTAGTGGGTTCGGGGCCTGCGGCCGCGTCCCGCCGCCTGCTCGTCGCCACGCGCTCGCGCCACAAGCTGCGCGAGCTGGCCGAGCTCCTCGGCCTCCCGCCGGACGTGGAGCTGCTCTCGCCCGACGACCTGGGCATCGAGGGCGAGCCCGACGAGACGGGCGAGACGTTCGAGACCAACGCCCGCATCAAGGCCCGCTTCTACGCGCGCCGGTCCGGCCTGCCCACGCTGGCCGACGATTCGGGCCTCGAGGTGGACGCGCTGGGCGGCGCCCCTGGCGTGCGCACGCGCCGGTTCGCGGGTCCCGACGCCTCCGACGAGGAGAACAACGCCAGGCTGCTGCGCGAGCTGGCCGGGCTCCCGCCCGACCGGCGCGGCGGGCGCTACGTGTGCGTGCTCGCGCTCGCGCTGCCCGCGGCCAAGGGGGCCGGCGGCACGGTCCCGATCGAGGTCCGGCGCGGAACCTGTCGCGGGCGGATCGCGGACGGGCCCCGGGGCGACGGCGGCTTCGGCTACGACCCCATCTTCGAGCCGGCCCAGGAGCCGCCCGGCGGGCGCACGCTGGGCCAGTGGTCGCCGGCCGAGAAGAACGCGATCTCGCACCGGTCGAGGGCCGCCGCGCGGATGCGGCCGCTCCTGCGGGAACGCGGCCTGACGGGATGAGCGAGAAGTCCGCATTCCGCCCCGACCTCGAGGGTCTGCGGGCTGTCGCGGTGCTCCTGGTCCTGCTCTACCACGCACGGGTGCCGCTGGTGACCGGCGGCTATGTGGGCGTGGACGTGTTCTTCGTCTTGTCGGGGTTCCTGATCACCGGCCTCCTGATCCGCGAGCTGAGCGGCACGGGGCGCGTGGACTTCCCGGCGTTCTACGCCCGTCGAGTCCGCCGCCTGCTGCCCGCGTCGGCGCTCACGCTGATCGTCACGATCGTGGCGGCGGCCTTCCTGCTGCCGCCGGTGCGCCTGCCGGACGTGGCGGGCGACACCGTCGCTGCGGGCCTGTACGTGTCGAACATGCGGTTCGCGATCCAGGCGACGGACTACCTCAACTCCGCGCTGCCCCCGTCGCCGGTCCTGCACTTCTGGTCGCTCGGCGTGGAGGAGCAGTTCTACCTGTTCTGGCCCGCCCTGCTCGCCATCGTGGCGGGAGCCGCCTTCCGGGCCGGCCGGCGCGACGTCGGCCTGCGGCGGGTGGGGATCGCGCTCGCCGCCGTCCTCGTCGCCTCGCTGCTGTTCGAGGTCTGGCTCACCGGCGTGGCCCAGCCCTGGGCGTTCTTCGCGCTGCCGGCCCGCGCGTGGGAGCTGGCGCTCGGCGGCCTGCTGGCGCTGCCGGTGGCGGCGACCCTGGTGCCCCGTCGCCTGGCCCCGTGGCTGGGCTGGGCCGGCCTGGCGCTGGTCGTCGCTTCCGGCCTGGTCCTCAACGACGCCACCGCGTTCCCTGGCACGGCGGTGCTGCTGCCCACGCTCGGGTCGGCGCTGGTCATCGCGGCGGGCCTGCCGCTCTCGTTGCGCGCCGTGCCGCTGCCGGCGGCGCCGAACCTGCGCGCGGTCGGCGGCAGCGTCCGGGCCCGGCGCCAGGCGGCGCCGCGCCTGCCGGTGGCCGCGCCGGCGCCCGAGCTCCCGGCGTCGCTGACCCCGGCAGCGGTCCTGTCCCGCGCCCCGATGCGCTACCTCGGTCGGATCTCCTACTCGCTGTACCTCTGGCACTGGCCGATCCTGGTCATCCCGGCGGCGTTCGTCGGCGGCGAGCTCCCGCTGCCGGTCCGGCTCGCCCTGGCCGCGGCGGCGGTGGCGGTCGCCGGCCTCAGCCAGCGCTACGTCGAGGACCCGATCCGCCACGGCAGGTTCGTCGGCCTCGCGTCGCGCCGCAGCCTCGCGATGGCGGGCGCGCTGTCGCTGGCCGTGGCCGTCAGTTCGGTGTCGGCGAGTGCGCTGGCGTCGGCGCGCCTGGGCGCGACCGGCCCGGAGATCGGCGGGTCGATCACCGACGTGCCGCTGCCGTCCCCAGCGGCGTCTCCCCCGGCCCCGAACGGGCCGGCCGCGACCGCCGGTCCCGGCGCCTCCCTCGCCACGTCGGCGCTTGCATCGCAGCCGGCCGGCCCGACCCCGGTGCCGACCCTGCCGCCGCCGCCCGGCGGGCCCGTCCCCGCCGACCTCGCGCCCAGCCTGTCCGCCGCGGCCAACGACCTGCCGGCCATCTACGCCGACGGCTGCCACCTCGACATCGCCACGGTCACGCCGCCCCGGTGCGCATTCGGCGCCACGTCCAGCCCGATCACGGTGGTGCTGTTCGGCGACTCCCACGCCGCTCAGTGGTTCCCGGCCCTGCAGCGCCTCGCCTCCCAGCATGGCTGGCGGCTGGAGCCGCTGACCAAGTCGGCCTGCACGCCGGTCTCGGTCACCGTGTTCAACAGCATCCTCAACCGCGCCTACGCCGAGTGCGACCAGTGGCGCAAGCTGGCGCTGGCCAGGATCGCCGCCGAGAAGCCCGACCTGGTGGTCGTCTCCACCTCGATCGCCTATCAGCTGGTGGTCAACGGCCAGCGGGTGAGCTCGGGCACGCGCCCCGACCTCTGGTCGAGGGGCCTCGCCACGACCATGCGGGCCCTCGCGGCCAGCGCGGCCCACGTCGTCCTGGTGGGGGACACGCCGCGGTCGGTGGCGGACCCGGTGTCGTGCCTGTCGCAGCACCTCGACAACGTGCTCGCCTGCGCGGTCCCCTTCTCGGAGGCGGTCGACGAGGGGCAGCTGGCCCTCGAGTCGGGCGTGGCAACGCTGACCCGGGCCGTCTTCGTGGACCCGACGGCATGGGTGTGCCGGACGGACCCCTGCACGCCGGTGTACGGGCGCTTCATGACCTACCGCGACCAGGGGCACCTCACCAGGACGTACGCATCCGGGCTCGCCAGCGAGCTGTTCGCCCAGCTCCCGAGCCTCCCCTAGGAGCGGGGCGACCGCGCCGGCCGGCAGGCGCGGCGGGCGACGCGCCCGCCGTTGCCGGCGCGGCGCGCGACTGCCCCTCAGTCAGGACGCAGCGCCTGCACGATCGTCCGGGCCAGCAGGTCCCGGCCGGCCGCCGACGGATGCTCGTCGCAGCCCGGCCCCGGTTGGAGCGGGATGAGCAGGCCTGCGGCGCATGTGGCGCCGCCGCTCGATGCGGATGCCGCGGCGAACGCTCCGAAGCCGTCGGCGACGATGCCGCCCCAGGCCAGCGTCCGCTCGGCGACGACTTGGTTCATCAGCACGATCGCGCCGGTCGTGAGCGGGTCGCGGTAGTCCGGCGAGTAGATCGTCAGCGCGACGATCTTGTGCCGGTAGCCGTCCAGGCTGCGGACGTGGCCGTAGATCGTGTCCAGGTTCGCCGACAGCGTGGCGAGGACGCCCGGCAGCCCGGCCTGCAGGCAGGCCACCGGATCCGAGGCGTTCGCGAGGCAGTCGTCGCGCAGCGCCCCGAGATCGTTCGCGCCGATGTCAAGCGTGATCAGCTGCGTCTTCGGGTGGGCCGCCAGGAAGGCGTCCGCGAACGCGAGCTGGGACGTCGTGTAGTCCGCGTGGAGCGGGGCGTCCAGGTAGAAGCGCCAGGCGCCGCAGCCGTGGTCGGCGCCGGCGAGGCTGATGAAGTGGCTGCTCGTCTCGCCCGGGCACGACGCATTCGTCAGGCGGTCGCCGACCATCCCAGTCACCGCATCCGGGTAGCCAACGAACGAGCTCGTGCCGCTCGGCGGCAGGTAGGGGCTGTAGCCGAAGGCGAGCGAGTCGCCCAGGGCGAGGTACTCGACCGGGCGGCTGTTCGCGGCCGCGGCGCCCGGTGCCGCCACGGCGGCGACGAGGCCGACCGTGGCAAGAAGGGTGGACAGCCGACGCATGCGAAATCCCTCCGGGACGCTTCCCCGTGCGGGTCGGTCCCGCCAGTGGCTCGGCGCGGCCCCGGCGGCCAGCGTGTGGGCCGCGCGTCGTCGCCTCCCGCTCTCCCTCTCGACGCGCGAGGCTGCGCCGCGTGGCAGTCGGGTGCAAGTGCCGGAGGAAGGCGGCCGAGGCAACCTGTCGGCCCCCGACCAGGACAGCACGTCCGCGTCGGCGTGAGGCTCGTCTACGCCTGGGCGCCCCCAGCGTGGGCGCTGTCATGAGCAGTCGCGGGGCGGTCGCGTAGGGAGTAAGACCTCGGGCATCGCCCGGCGGTGTAGGCTCTATTGCCGCTGCCGGGAGGACGAGGCACCTGCGCTTCGCGCGCTTCCCGAGCACGAACCAGTCGGGGCGTGGCGCAACGGTGGCGCACGTGCTTTGGGAGCACGAGGTTGTGGGTCCGAATCCCACCGCCCCGACCAGAACCTCCGATCTTCGCCCACGGCATGCCCAGGCCCCTGCTCCCCGCCGGGCCGTGCGCGCCGAGAGCATCGACCCCCATGCCCCCGCGGCTCGCCGCGCCGCCTCGGCGCGGCCTACCATGGGCGCATGGACGCCCAGGTGACGCTCGCGATGTCGTTCCCCACGCTCGACGAGGCGGAGTCCGCGCTGGACTGGATCGGCGTGGACTTCGCCGACGCGGAGCAGGCGTTCGAGGGCGTGCTCGCCGACGACGACCGCGACCTGCTGGACGCGGCGATCGGCGACCCGGACTCGCCCGGCCCCGTGCGCGACTTGGCGCGCGCCCTCCGGCGCCTGCTCGACGCGGCGGACGGCGGCGCCAGCCCGGCTTGGCGCGTCTCCTACGACGCCTGACGCCCGGCGCCTGCTAGACGGCCAGCGTGGCCACCAGCACGTCGCCCTGCGGCTCGAACGAGAAGCCTTCGTCCGCCAGTAGCTCGCGCATGCCGATGTTGTCCGGGGTCAGCTCGGCGATCAGCCGGTCCACGCCCTCGGTGGTGGCCACGCGCACCGCGCAGCGCACCAGCTGCGCCCCGATGCCCCGGCGCTGCCAGGCGTCGGCCACCGTCACCGTGAGCTGGCGATCGTTGGAGGCGTGCATCCGCGACAGGCGGGCCACGCCGGCGATCTCGTGGCCGCCGCCGAGCAGCGACGCCTCGGCGACCAGCGCGAACTGGCGGTCGTAGTCCACGAAGCAGATCCGGGCCAGCCGCTCGTGCGCGGTCCGCTCGGCGAGCGAGCGGTCCTTGCCGTACCGGGCCCGAACGGTCCGGTCTGACAGGCGGGCGTGGAACGCGGCCATCGCGGGCTCGTCCTCGGGCCGGATCGGCCGGATCGCGATGGCGGCGCCGTCGTCGGTGGTGACCTGGCGACCGTACTCGTAGGGATAGGGGCGGATCGCCAGGCGCGGCAGCTCGGCGTCGGCCAGTGAGGCCGGGTGCAGCACCACGCGGGCGTCGAGCGCGATGACCCGCTCGGGCGAGGCCAGCAGCGGGTTGATGTCGATCTCGGCGATCCGCGGCTGCTCGGCGACGAGCTCGCTGAACCGCACGAGGAGCGCGGCCAGGACCTCCTCGTCGATGGGCTTGCGGCCCCGGACGCCCTTGAGGGCGTGGCTGATCTTGGTCTCGTGGATCAGCTTGCGGGCGAGGTTGGTGTTGAGCGGCGGCAGGGCCAGCGCCCGATCCTTGAACACCTCCACCAGCTGCCCGCCCATGCCGAACAGCAGCACCGGGCCGAACTGCGGATCGGGCGAGGAGCCGACGATCAGCTCGTAGCCGGACCAGTTGATCATCGGCTGGATCGTGACGCCCTCGAAGTGCCCGGCGCCGGCCTTCTCGGCGACAGTCGCCTGGATCCGGTCGAACGCCTCGCGGACCGCGTCCGCGTTGCGCAGGTTGAGCGCGACGCCGCCGACATCGGTCTTGTGGGTGATCGTCCGGCTGAGCAGCTTGGCCACCACCGGGTAGCCGATCGACGCCGCGGCCGTGACCGCCTCGTCGGGCGTGGTGGCGAGCTCCGTGTCGGTGATGGGGATCCCGTACGCGGCGAGGACCTTCTTGCTCTCGTACTCGGTGAGGAGCGTCCGGCCCTCGGCGGCCACGCCGGCGATGATCCGGTCCGCCTCCTCGCGGAACTCGCCCCGCTCGGGCGCCACCGGCAGGCGCGGCGTCTCGTACAGGGAGCGCAGGTTCTCCGCGTAGCGCCACAGGTGGTTGAACAGGACGCACGCGGTGTCCGGGTAGCCGAACGTGGGGATGCCGGCCTCGCGCAGGACCCTGGAGCCCTCCTCCACCTCGGCGCCGCCCATCCAGGACGCCAGCACGGGCTTGCCCTCGATGTGGGCGTGCCTGAGGAGCGCCCGGGCCGTGGCCGTCGGGTCCGTCATCGCCTGCGGGGTGAGGATCACGAGCAGCCCGTCGGTCTCCGGGTCGGCCGCGGCCACCTCGAGCGCCTTCGCGTACCGCTCGGGCGGCGCGTCGCCGATGATGTCGATCGGGTTGTTGTGGCTCCAGACCGGGGGCAGGACGGCGTTGAGGGCCGCCATCGTGGCGTCGCTGATCTCGCTCAGCTCGCCGCCGCCGCCGATCAGGGCGTCCGTGGCGATGACGCCCGGGCCGCCAGCGTTGGTCACGATTGACAGGCGCCGGCCGTTGGGCCGCGGCTGCTTGGCCAGGATCTCGCTGATCTGGAACAGCTCGCTGATCTTCTCCACGCGGAGCACGCCCGCGCGCCGGAAGGCCGCGTCGAGGACGTCGTCCGAGCCGGTGAGCGAGCCCGTGTGGCTGGCCGCCGCCTTCGCCGCCTGCGCGGTCCGCCCGGGCTTGATCACGATGATCGGCTTGGTCAGGGCCACCTCGCGGGCGGCGGACAGGAAGGCCCGCGCATCGCCGATGGTCTCCATGTAGATGACGATCGAGTCCGTGTTCGGGTCATCGCCCAGGTAGTCGATGACGTCGCCCCAGCCAACGTCGAGCATGGAGCCGAGGCTCACGATCGAGCTGAAGCCCACGTTCTCCTGCTCGGCCCAGTCGAGGATGGCGGTGAGCAGGGCGCCGGACTGGCTCACGAAGCCGACGCGGCCCGGTCGGGCGATGCCGGCCGCGAACGTGGCGTTCATCCGGCCGACGGGGTTCATGATGCCCAGGCAGTTGGGCCCGATGACGCGGATGTCGTACTTGCGGGCCACCTCGAGGACCTGGCGCTCGAGCTCGACGCCCTCGGGGCCGATCTCCTTGAAGCCGGCGCTGATGATGATCACGCCCCTGATCCCCGCCTCGCCGCACTCGGCGACGAGGTCCGGGGCGGTCTTGGCGGGCGTCACGATGACCGCGAGGTCCACCGGCTCGCCGATGGCGCTGATCGAGGGGTACGCCTTGACGCCGAGGATGGCCGGGCGGGTTGGGTTGACCGGGTAGACGGTCCCGCCGAACGGCGACGACAGCAGGTTCCAGAGGATCGTCCGCCCCACGGACCCCGCCTTCTCGGTGGCGCCCACCACCGCGATGGAGCGGGGGTGGAAGATCGCGTCGAGCGGGTGGGCGGCCGGCTCGTCGGCCGCGGGATCAGAACCGGTGGTCTGGGAAGTCATCGGGTCCTCGAAATCTGCTCGGGCGTGGCGGGGCGTCGGCGCGGGTGTTGCGTCCGTACAGACTGCCGTTATTGTGCGCCGCCCAGAAGGGGCCACTCGGCGCGCCCCATGGCCGGCGGGCGTCCTTTGGCCGGGACCCTTGGCCCCGTGCCCGCGGGCCGGTCGGGTCCGCCTCCGGTCGGCGCTCGGGGCCGATTGGCGCGGAGGCTCTAGACTCAGGGGCGCTCGACCAGTCCACCTCCGCTGCAGGTTCAGCCGATGCCCGCCACTGCACCCCGCACCAGCCGACTCCACCCCGGGTGGTCCTTCGCCGCCCTCGACCTCGTCGGCCTCGCGATGGCGGGCTGGCTGTTCGCCATCGACTCCCAGGACAAGATCCCCGTCCCGCAGGGGGGCCTGCTGCTGGCGCTGCTGCTGGCGGCCGTCGCCGCGGCCTGGGGCGCCTCGCACCGGGACTGGCTGGGCGACGTGCACTACGCCGGGGCCCTGGTCGGGCTCGTGTTCGGGATCGTCTACCAGGCGTACTCGCAGACCGCGGACACGATCCCCCCGGTGATCGTCTGGTCCATCGCGATGCTCGCCATCGTCGTCCGCACGCACCGGGTGAAGCGCATCCATCCCGGCCTCATCCTGGCCTCGCTGGACGTGGTCGGCCTGCTGATCGCCGGCTACCTGTCGGACGTCGAGCTCGGCGGGGGCGTTCCGTCATGCGGCCAGGTGCACGGCTGCGAGACCGTGGCCCTCTCGCCGTACGCGCGGATCGGCGGCATCCCGGTGGCCGTGTTCGGTGTCGTCCTGTCGCTGGTCCTGCTGTCGATGGCGATCGCGTGGCTGCGCACCGACAACCCCACGCTCCTCGACGCGCACTACGGCCTGTCGCTGGTGGGCGTGATCTTCGAGATCTACTTCATCAGCGTCCAGGCGTTCATCCTGCACGCGGTGTGCATCTGGTGCGCCTCGTACGGCCTGTCGCTGGTGGCCCGGTTCTTCGTGGCGCTGGTCATCTGGGTGCGCGCGGGGCGGTTCCAGGCCCACTTCGGGCGGCGCGAGCTCGGGGACGAGGACGCCGCGTAGGAGGCCGCGCGCGGGCGTGCGCCACGGGGCCGAAACGGCCGCGCCGGTCCCTGACGCCGCCCCGGGGCCGCTCAGTGGCGCGGCGGCCCGGCGGCGATCCTCGCCCGGAGCGCGCCGAGGTCCGGCCGGTCCCAGTCGGCCTCGATCCACCAGGTGGCGCCGGCCTCCGCGTGGGCGCGGCTGATCGACGCCGCGGCGGCCGGGTCGTCGCCCGGCGTCACGCCGTCCACGACCACCTCGAACGGCCGCCCGGGCACGGGCCCGCCGGCCTCGGGCGAGGCCGGGTCCGCCACCGCCGCGCGAGCGCCGACGATCCCGGCCATGGCCCGCTTCGCGACGACCCACGAGGTAGCCTCGGCCAGCAGCGCCGGGCTCGCGCCGTCCGCCAGCTGCAGCACGACGCCGTCCCAGCTCAGCGCGCGCTCCATCGACCTCGCGTTCGGCCACGCGCCCACCGGCCAGACGGGGATCCGCGGCCGCTGGACGGGCGACGGCCGCAGCGCCATCGGCCCGAACCGGTAGTGGCGGCCCTCGAAGGCCGCCTCGGCGCCGGACCCGAGCCGCTCCACGATCGCGAGGGTCTCGTCGAGGCGCTCGGCGCGCTCCCTGGCCCCGACGGGCTCCCCGACGTTGCCGAACGCCAGGTCGTCGAGCGCGCCGATCCCCACCGGCAGGACCAGCCGCCCGCCGGACAGCCGGTCGAGCGTGAACGCCTCCTTGGCGAACAGCCATGGCCGACGGCGCGCGGGGGCGAACACCATCGCGCCGAGCGTCACCCGCGAGGTCCGCAGCGCCATCGACGCCAGCGTGATCCACGGGTCGTCGAGGTCGATGCCGGCGATGGCCAGCCCGTCGAACGTGAACACGCCGTCCCAGCCCGCCGCCTCGGCGTCGGCGGCGAGGCCGCCGGCCGTCCGGGCGTCGCCGGTCGCGAGCACGATGCCGTAGCGCATGGCCGCATCGTCTCACGGAGCGCGCGGCGGCGGCGCGCGGCGGCGGCACGCGGCGCTCGGCGGCGGCACGCGGCGGCACGCGGCGCTCCCCATGCGCTACCGTCGGGACATGATTCCCCGACGACCCGGCCGCCCCCTCGGGGTGGGCATCCAGCTCCCCGAAGTCGAGCGCGAGGTCCGCTGGCCGGAACTGCGCGCCATCGCCCGGACGGCCGAGCAGGCCGGCTTCGACTCCGTGTGGGCGGGCGACCACCTGCTCTACCGCTATCGCGACGGCACCACCCGCGCCCCGTGGGAGGTGTGGACCACGCTGGCCGGCCTCGCCGAGGCGACCGAGCGCGTGACGATCGGCCCGCTGGTGGCGGCCACGGCGTTCCACCAGCCGTTCATGCTCGCCAAGCAGGCCGCCACGGTGGACGAGATCTCCGGCGGGCGGCTGGTGCTGGGCCTCGGCGCGGGCTGGAACGACGTCGAGTTCGCGGCGCTCGGCGCGCCGTTCGACCACCGCGTCGCCCGGTTCGAGGAGGCGTTCCTCATCCTCCGGACGCTCCTGGCCGACGGCTTCATCGACTTCGCCGGCGAGTACTTCACGGCTCGCGAGGCCGAGCTCCTGCCCCGGCCCGCGCGTCCCGGCGGGCCGCCCCTGATGGTCGGGTCCGTCGGCCCGCGCATGCTCGCGGCCACCCTCCCGCACGTCGCCGCGTGGAACGCCTGGTACGCGGACACGGCGAACTCGCCCGCCGGCGTGCCGCGCCTCCGCTCCCTCGTGGACGAGGCGTGCGCGGCTGTCGGGCGGGACCCGGGCCAGGTGGAGCGGACCGTCGCCGTGCAGGTCAGAATGCCCGGCGGCACGGGCCGGGTCATGGGCGACACCGACCCGAGGATGGCCGTGGCCCCGCTCGCCGGCTCGCCGGAGGAGATCGCCGCCGGTCTTCGCGCCTACGCCGCCGAGGGCGTCGGCCACGTCCAGCTGGTCGTGGACCCGATCACCGAGGCCTCGGTCGCCGCCCTGGCGCCCGTGCTGGACCTGCTCGACCGGGCGTAGCGCCGGCGACACCCGCCCGTCGGCCGCGGTGGCGGGCAACTGCTCGGCTCACCGGGCGGGACTCCGTGGCCTCGGCCCGGCCTCGTGCTAGCATCCGCCGCCTCGAGCCACGCGGGTCCGTCCGATGCAGGCCCGGCATCGCCCGCCGAAGCCCACTCCGAGGAGCTGGCACCATGACCGAGGCGCGCACCCGTGCCGCCCGCGCGCACGAGGTCTCCGACCTCGACAAGCGCATCATCGAGCAGCTCCAGGAGGATGGCCGACGGCCGTTCACGCAGATGGCCACCGACCTCGGCGTGTCCGAGGCGGCCGTCCGCGCCCGCACGGGCCGGCTCATCAGCGAGGGCATCCTCCAGGTTGTGGGCGTCACCGACCCGCTGAAGCTGGGCTTCCAGCAGATGGCGATGATCGGCCTGAAGGTCCAGGCGGACCGGCTCATCGAGGCGGCCCAGGAGATCGCCGCGTTCCCGGAGACGGACTACGTCGTGGTCACCGCCGGCACGTACGACATCCTCGTCGAGTGCGTCGCGGAGAACAACGACGCGCTGCTCGTGTTCCTGTCCACGAAGCTGCGCAAGGTCCAGGGGGTGCGCGAGACCGAGACGTTCGTCTACCTGCGCCTGCTCAAGCAGAGCTACCAGTGGGGAACTCGGTAGCCGGGGGCGCGAGCGGGGGCGCGAGCGGGGGCGCGCACGGGAGCGCGCACGGGAGGCGCGGTCGCGGCCTAGACTCCGCCCAAGTTCACGGAGGCACCACGGCGTGACGGACGGGCTCGACCCCAAGACCCAGATCGAGGCGGCGCGGGCGCGAGGCATCCGCTTCGTGCAGCTGCAGTTCACCGACATCCTGGGCGTGGTGAAGGCGGTCACCATCCCGATCGGGCGGCTGGCGGACTCGGTCCAGCACGGGACCTGGTTCGACGGCAGCTCGGTGGAGGGCTTCTCGCGGATCGCCGAGTCGGACCAGTACCTCGCGCCGGACATGGCCACCTTCAACGAGCTGCCGTGGCAGCCGGGAAGCGGCCCGCGTGGCACGGCCCGCGTCATCTGCGACGTGTTCACGCCCCGCGGCGAGCCCTTCGCCGGCGACCCGCGCTACGTCCTGCGGCGCCAGGTGGAGCGAGCCCGACGCCTGGGCTACATCGTCAACACGGGCCCGGAACTCGAGTTCTTCCTGCTCCGCCGGGGCGAGGACGGCTCGATCCGGCCCCTGCCGCACGACCAGGCGGGCTACTTCGACTACTCCACCGACCTCGCGCAGGAGGTCCGCCAGGACATGGTGGACGCGCTCGAGGCCTTCGGCATCCGCGTCGAGGCCGCCCACCACGAGGTGGCCCAGGGCCAGCACGAGATCGACTTCGAGTACGCCGACGCGTTGCGGACGGCCGACAACGCCATCACCTTCAAGTTCACCCTCAAGGCGGTCGCCCAGCAGCACGGCCTGTACGCCACGTTCATGCCCAAGCCCATCCACGGCATCAACGGCTCGGGCATGCACACCCACCAGAGCCTGTTCTCCATCGCCGAGGGACGGAACGCCTTCGCGGACCCCTCCGCGCCCTACGGCCTGTCCGCGGTGGCGACCGCGTACATGGCCGGCATCCTCGCCCACGCGCGGGGCATGTCCGCGATCCTCGCCCCGCTCGTGAACTCGTACAAGCGCCTCGTCCCCGGCTACGAGGCCCCCACCTACGTCACGTGGGGCCGCACCAACCGCTCTGCGCTCGTCCGCGTGCCGATGATCTCGCCCGGCAAGTCCATCGAGGGCACGCGAGCCGAGGTCCGGTGCCCCGACCCCTCGTCCAACACCTACCTCGCGTTCGCGGCCATGATCGCGGCCGGGCTCGACGGCGTTGAGCGGGGGCTCGTGCTCTCCGAGCCGGTCGAGGAATCGCTGTTCGAGATGGACGCCGCGCGGATCGCCGAGAAGGGCATCCGCGAGCTGCCGGGCACCCTGAGCGAGGCGATCGACGAGCTCGAGGGCGACCCCGTGATCGGCGAGGCGCTGGGCGAGCACGTGCTCACCCACTACGTCTCGGCCAAGCGCGCGGAGTGGGACGAGTACCGCACGCAGGTCACCGGCTGGGAGCTGGACCGCTACCTCGAGGCGTACTGATCCCCGTTGGCGGTCCTCCGGCCCGGAAACCGCACGCGAAGTCCGCTTCCCCCAGGACATTCGACCGTGTCGCCGGTTGACCGGGCCGTCTACCGTTGCCGGGCACCCGCCGGGGGGCTCGGGGGGGCTCGGGTTTTGGGCTGGCAGCACCGCCGCTCGGGGAGGCTGACGCGCCGCCCAGCCGGGGAGAAGCAGTCGGGCCCATCGCAACGGCGGTGGGCTCGAATGCTGTCCGGGCCCGAGGGGGCACTCGCGCGGGGCCGCACGCGACGGGGCTCGGGTGCTCGCCCTCGCGCTCGGCGCCGGCGGGGTCGCGGCGGCGGGGGCTCGGCGGGCGGCGCTCGGCGCTCG